>JBHELH010000052.1:0-6621 GCA_046263215.1 Gemmatimonadaceae bacterium
CTCCGGCGCCTACTTCCGGGTCCACGGCGTCCCCGCGGCGCTCGGCCGCACCTTCGGCCGCGACGAGGACGAGCCGGGGAAGAACCGCGTCGTCGTCCTCAGCGATGGCCTCTGGAGGCGTGTCTACGGCGCCGACCGCGCCGCGGTCGGCAAGACGATTCAGCTCAACGGCGAGAGCTACACCATCGTCGGCGTCATGCCGCCCGAGTTCCGCGCGTTCTACAACCGCGACGCCGACATCTGGACCCCGCTTGCGCTCCCGCCCGACCAGTTCGATCCCAGCCGGTACACCAACGAGTGGCTCAACCTGACCGCGCGACTCAAGCCCGGCGTCTCGCTCCAGCAGGCGCAAGCCGAGATGCGCGCCTTCGCCGACAACCTCCGGCGGCAGTACCCGAACGCGTTCGGCCGCACGTGGACGCTCCGCGTCAAGTCGCTCAACGAGCTCGCCACCGGGAAGATCCGCCCCGCGCTACTCGTCCTCCTCGGCGCCGTCGGGTTCGTCCTGCTCATCGCCTGCGCCAACGTCGCCAACCTCCTCCTTGCCCGCGGCGCGGTGCGCATCAAGGAAGTCGCCATCCGCTCCGCGCTCGGCGCGGAGCGGTGGACGCTCGTACGTCAGTTGCTGACCGAGAGCGTGATCCTCTCCCTCGCCGGTGCCGCCCTCGGGCTCCTGCTCGCCTACTGGGGGGTGAGGTCGGTGACCGCGCTCGCCCCGCAGCTCGCGGGCAACGGGGGCATCACGATCGACGCAAACGTGCTGCTGTTCACGCTCGGCGTCGCGGTACTCACGGGCCTGCTGTTCGGCCTCGCCCCCGCCGTCCAGACGTCGCGCACCGACCTTCAGGCGACCCTCAAGGAGGGCGGGCGGACCGGCTCGGCCGACGCGTCCGGGCGGATCGTGCGCCGGGCGCTCGTCGTCGGCGAGGTCGCCCTCGCGCTGACGTTGCTGATCGGCGCGGGGCTTCTCATCAAGAGCGTCGCGCGGCTCCAGCGCGTGCGCCCCGGGTTCGACCCGGCCAACCTGCTCACCTTCAACGTCGCGCTCCCGCGGTTGAAGTACGCCTCCGACACCGCGCGCGTGCAGTTCTTCGATCAGGCGCTCGCGCGCATCGCCCAGGTGCCGGGCGTCGTCTCGGCCGGCGGAACGTCGAACATGCCGTTCGGTGGAAACTGGTCGACCGGCAGCTTCAACATCGAGGGGCACACGCCCGGGCCCAACCAGCCCGGCCCATGGGGCGACATCCGCATCGTGAGCCCCGACTTCTTCCGCACGCTCCGCATCCCGTTAAAGCAGGGACGCGTCTTCACGATGCAGGACGACGCGGGCTCGCAACCGGTCGCGGTGATCGACGACGAGTTCGTGAAGAAGTACTTCCGCGGCCAGAACCCGCTCGGCCGCCGCATCTACTTCGGCGGCCCGCCGAGCGATTCGGTCAAGCCGAACTACATCACGATTGTCGGCGTCGTCGGCCACACGATGCACGAGGCGTTGGACGCCGACCCGCGGCTCCAGCTCTACCTCTCGTACCGGCAGCCGCCCCCGGGGTTCGGCGCGCTGCCCTTCATGTCGATCGCCGTTCGCACAGTAGGTGACCCGCTCCAGATGACGCGCGCCGTACGCAACGCCGTGCAGTCGGTCGACAAGGATATGCCGCTCTCCTCGATCAAGTCGATGGACGACCTCGTCGGCTCGTCGGTCGGGCAGCGCCGGTTGTCGATGATCCTACTCGGCACCTTCTCCGCGATCGCGCTGCTGCTCGCGTCGATCGGCATCTACGGTGTGATGTCCTACTCGGTCGCGCAGCGCGGCCGCGAGATCGGCATCCGCATGGCGCTCGGCGCCGAGCGCGGTCGCGTGCTGGCGCTCGTGGTGGGGCAGGGGATGACGCTCGCCGGGTTGGGCGTGGCGATCGGGCTCACCGGCGCGTTCGCGCTCACGCGGCTGCTCGGCAACCAGCTCTACGCCGTGACGCCGACCGACCCGGGGACGTTCGGGGCGGTAGCCGCGTTGCTCACCGGAATCGCGCTGGTCGCAACGCTGCCGCCGGCGTTGCGGGCGACACGGGTGGATCCGGTGGTGGCGCTACGGGAGGAATGACGCGGCTGAGATTTCTCTAATGTGACGCGTCAACTACGCGTCTAGCGGAGTCGGCCGGCAGGGCAGCAGATTGGCGGGTCCGCCGCCCGGCTGGTGAATGGCAGCCGGGTACCGCACAGGGTGTCAACGCGCGCCGTCGGAGGGCCGATGCCTCGAGTACAGGAATGGCGTCCCGTCAAGCCGCGCACGGCCAAGCGTTCCACACTGGAACGCTTCGTCATGCAACTGGAGTTGAACGCACAGGATTGCCGGCAGGTCGACCGGAACCCGAATCGGTTCCTCGCGAGCGTGCTCCGGGGACTCGGCAATACTGTGAACGGCGTCAGCCCTGCAGACGAGGACAACCCTCTCAGCTGCGGCCCGAGGAAGCCGCAGGGCGGCGGCAGGATCGTGATCCTCTGCAAGTGGGAACACGCGGGAAGCCGCTGGAAATACGTGTGCCGCCGGGTACCCAGAAAGCGAGGCGAGGCCGCCCGAAAGCGCGGTCGGGCGTCAGCGCGCTAGGGGCTCGGCCGACACGGGACTCGCAGTCGCCGGAGGGCGCGCTCGGCCTCGGCGGCGTAGCTGGCGACGACGGCGGCATCGGCGTGGGCCCAGGTCCGAGCCACTCGACAGTATAGCAGGCCGGCCTCCGGGCGCGCTCGAAGTTGTTCGGCTAGACGCGCCTGCTCCAGCAGAGCCAGCGTATAGCTCGGCGCCCAGTCAGGAATGTAGAGCGTCGTGCGCGCGAGTACGGCTGATGCCTGCCGCGCGTCACCCCGGGCGCTCAGCAGACGCGCCCTAGTCAGACGAGCCCTCCAGCACTCAGGACAGAGCGAATCGGGCACCTCGTTGAACTCACGCAGCGCCCAGGCGGTGTCGTGCTCGGCCAGCGAGAGGTACGGGCGCACGGCCCTGAGCGTATGCTTCATCCAGAAAGGCCCGGTGCTGTCGACTGAGAGTGCTGCGACCAGCGCTGCGCTGTCGCGACGCATCCACGACCACTGGATTGCGGCGTCGATCAGCCCCCCGTCTCGGAGTGCGCGCCGGTAGAAGGCGTCCGCCGAATCGGGAGGTACGACACCGAACAGCGCGAATTCGCTGAAGAGGTCGAGGTTGCTATCGCCGACGAGGCGGCGAGCCTCCACGAGCCGGCCCCGCGACGCGAGCGACCGAACGAGCCGCCGGACGGCGTCGGCGGAATCGGCCCGGCCGGACGTCGCCAGGCGCCAGAGCCGGCGCGCGACGCGCAGCGTCGACTCGGCCGAGTCGACCTGCCAGCTCGCCATGAAGTTCCAGGCCCGCCGCAGCGTGTCGGCGGGCAACGTGTCGAGAAGCCGCTGGGTAGCATGCGCATGCACCGTGGCGGGGTCGAGGAGCAGGTCGGCCAGTCGGAGCGCCTGGTCCGATGGGTTTCGCGCGAGATATCCCCCGAGGTAGCGTCGCGCGTCGGTGCCGCTGCCGACGGCGAGACTCATCTGCGCGGCCAATATGTACGCCGGCGCGAAGTCCGGGTCGCGATCGATGCATTCACGGGCCGCTGCTAGCGTCGCCTCCGGGGGTATTCCCAAGACCTTGTCCCCTTGGAATCGCGCGATCGCCAGTTGGTACCAACTCTCCGGGTCGTCGGGGTAGAGTCGCACCACCTCCTCGAGTACCGCCAAGTGGCGCCTGGCTCTCGATAACCAAGTCTCTGGAGTGGGGTCGAGTGCGAGCGACGCATTAATCGAGTCGGCGAGCACGAGGAGGCTATCGCGGGGCGCCAGGCCGCGATTCATCGCGCCGGCATGAAGCGCGAACCGCAGCGTCGTCATGTCACCGCCCTGGCCATACCACCATCGCGCCGCGGCGCGACGCAGCGCGAGGACGAAGGTGCTGTCGAGCGCGATCGCTTGCTCGTAGAGTGTTTGCGCGCGATCCAGCTCGAAGCGCCGGAAGTACTGCTCGCCCCGTAGGAACAGCTTGAGCGCCGAGAGGGAGCGCGCACCAAGGAGCGACGAGTGCCCGCGCGCCGCGCCGATCGACCGGAGCTCACCGATTTGCCGCAGGAAGCGCAACGTCAGCGTGTCGGCGAGCCGGTCGATTCGCGACTCGTGCTCGCGGGCGTCGACCTCGCCCAGCACGCGGTCTGACTCGGCGTCGAGTAGCGTGGTCTGGACACGCACGGAATCGGACCCTACGGCGACGATGTTGCCGTAGACGGCGAAGCGGGCACCCGCACCGCGCCCGAGTGCGAGCGCAGTGGCTCGGTCACTCCGCTCACGCGTCTGCCGGATGACGTAGCTCGGAGGGATCGCTCGGAGCGGGCCCGCGCCGTCCAGATTCCGCGAGAGGACGTCGACCAACCCTTCGCGCCAGAACCTGAGCTCGGGCCGGTTGCTCAGAACATTGAACGGCGCGACGACGACGCGATCGAGGCTCAGGTCCGCGACGTCCCCACCGAGCCACCCGGAAGACTCGAGCCCTCTGTAGGCTGCAAACCACGCGACTCCCGCCGCACCGACCGCGGCCAGCAGCAGCACGCGCCGGCGGCGACGAGGGGGGACAGGTGTCGGCTCCGGCGCCGCTTGCGCCGAGTTGCGCTCGCGCGGACTCGTAACTGCGACGCCGGGCTCTGTCTCGGACCCCCTCTCGGGCCCGGGCCCGGTGTCCTGCGCGACGGGAGTTGGTGTGGGGTTCACTACGCGGTCGCCGGAGGGGAGCGGCGCTTCGTCGGGCGAGATGGCCCCCGCGCGCAACTGCTCTACGAACCTGGCGACGGTCGGGTCGGGCGCGGTGTCGAGTTCCTCCTTGACAAGGACCTCGTACACCCGCGCATGCTGGAGGGCGGCGCTCTTGTTGCCGGCGGAGGCGAGTGATCGCATGAGCCCCAGCGCGGCCCGAGGGTCGAGCGGATCGGCCGCCGCGATGCGGCGCCAGAGCTCAACGGCGCGCGCGTGGTCTCGCGCGCCCGTCGCGCGCCCTGCGAGCGTCTCGAGCGCCCCCCGATACTGGCGCGCCAATTCGTCGCGCTCTTGCTGGACCCACCGCTCGAACTCAGGCGCGCCGCTGAGGTGGAAGCCGTCGAGGAAGGGCCCGCCGTAGACGCCGACCGCTCGCTCCAAGTCGCCGGCCGCCAGTGCCCGCTGGAACTCGTCGGCGTCCACGGTCGCGACGCTGGGGTTCAGGCTCAGGCGATCGCCTGTCCCGAGTATCAACTCGTCCGCGGCGAGATCGCGCCTCAGCGCGTAGAGCGTCTGCCGCAGCGAGCTCCGTGCGCGTTCGGCGTCGCTCTCCGCCCACAGATACGCGAGCAGCTTGTCGCGGCTTACCCCCGAGCTCCCGGCCCGCGCTACCAGCACGAGCAGGGCCATCCGTCGACCCTGCACCGCAGCGCCGATCGGTTCGCCCGCCTCGGTCTCGGCGGCGATTCCGCCTAGCGTTCTGATTCGGAGCATCGAATTCAGGCTGGCCGCGGCCGCCGTGCGGGCAAGCGCGGTCATCCAGTATACCACCACGCATGCGCGCGGCAATCGGTGAATGGCGGCGTTGCGGGAGGAGTGAAAGTGCTTCTGAGCTTGTTAGCTTGTGAGGACTGCTGACGATAGGTCCTGGGTCCTAGGTCCTAGGTCACCACACCTCGGACCTAGGACCCAGGACCTTGGACCTCCCACGAGCCTCTCCACAGGTGTCCCGATGCCATTACGAACGACGATCCTCGCGGGCTCCTTGATCTCCGTTTCCGCGCTCGCCGCCTGCGAAGCCCAAGCCCCGCGTACCGGCCCTGCCCCGCGCTCGCCGACGCCCGCGCCGATCGCCGCACCGGTCCGCGTCGACACCGTCGCCAACGGCCTGGAGCACCCATGGGGGATGGCGTTCCTCCCCGACGGCCGCATCCTCGTCACCGAGCGTCCCGGCCGGCTCCGCATCGTCGACCGGAACGGCACGCTCTCCGAGCCGCTCGCCGGCGTGCCCGCGGTCGCCGCGCGTGGGCAGGGCGGTCTCCTCGACGTCGCGATCGATCCGCGCTTCGCCGACAATCAGCTCGTCTACCTGTCGTACTCCGAGCCGGCCGACGACGGCACGTCGGGCACTTCAGTAGCGCGCGGGCGGCTCGGCAACGGCCGGCTCGAGAACGTCCAGGTGATCTACCGCCAGACGCCGAAGGTCCGCAGCAACATGCACTTCGGTTCGCGCCTCGTCTTCGACCGCGATGGACGGCTCTTCGTCACGCAGGGGGATCGCTACAACCAGCGTCCGCGCGTGCAGGACCTCTCGTCGACCATCGGCAAGATCGTCCGCATCAATTCCGACGGGTCGATCCCTCGCGACAACCCGTTCGTCGGCCGTCAGGGCGCGCGTCCCGAGATCTGGTCGTACGGCCACCGGAACATTCAGGCGGCCGCGCTCCACCCGCGGACCGGACAGCTATGGACCGTGGAGCACGGCGCGCGCGGCGGCGACGAGCTGAATCACCCCGAGGCGGGCAAGAATTACGGCTGGCCGGTCATCACCTACGGCGTCGACTACTCCGGGGCGCGGATCGGCGAGGGAACACAGCG
>JBHELH010000053.1:0-12534 GCA_046263215.1 Gemmatimonadaceae bacterium
CGACCCGGCGAGGCGGGAGGCCACGTCGCCGACGTGCCCGGCGTCGCCGCGCCAGAAGTGCCGCACCGTGTCGCGGTACTTGCCGTTCCACTCCGCCCAGCGCACGGGGAAGTTCCCGACCTGGTAGCCGCCCGGCCCCACGTCCCACGGCTCGGCGATCAGCTTCGTCTGCGAGAGTATCGGGTCCTGAAGGATGATGTCGAAGAAGGTTCCTAGCCGGTTCACGTCGTACAGCTCACGCGCCAACGTCACCGCCAAGTCGAAGCGGAAGCCGTCGACGTGCATCTCGGTCACCCAGTAGCGGAGCGAGTCCATGATGAGCTGCATCGTCCGCGGGTGGAGCATGTTGAGGGTGTTCCCGGTGCCCGTGAAGTCCACGTAGTAGCGGGCGTTCTCAGGATCCAGCCGGTAGTACGCCTGGTTGTCGATACCGCGGAAGCAGAGTGACGGGCCGAGGTGGTTCCCTTCGCCGGTGTGGTTGTAGACGACGTCGAGGATGACCTCGATCCCGGCGGAGTGGAACGTCTTCACCATGGTCTTGAACTCGTGCACCTGGATCCCGCGCCCGCCGGTAGCGTAGCGGACGTCGGGGGCGAAGTAGCCGATGGAGTTGTACCCCCAGTAGTTCGTGAGCCCGCGCTCGGCGAGGTGGCGGTCGACGACGAACTGGTGGATCGGCAGCAGCTCGACCGCGGTCACGCCGAGTGACAGCAGGTAGTCGAGCATGTCGTCGTAGACGAGGCCGAGGTAGGTGCCGCGCAGTCGCTCCGGGATCCTCGGGTGCCGGATGGTCATTCCCTTCACGTGGCACTCGTAGATCACGGTCCGGTTCCACGGGATGCGTAACGGGCGGTCGTTCCCCCACTCGAACGCGGCGTTGATGACGACGCTCTTCGGCACGGCGCCCGCGGAGTTGTCGGTGTTCAACTCGAGATCCTGCCGCGCGCTGCCGACTCGGTAGGCGAAGATCGCGTCGCTCCACTTGATCCTCCCACTGATCGCCTTGGCATACGGGTCGACGAGCAAATTCGACGCGTTGAAGCGGAGCCCCTCCTCGGGCCTGTACGGCCCGTGCGCGCGGTAGCCGTACAGCTGTCCGGGCCGGACGTCGGGGAGGTAGCAATGCCACACCTGGTCCGTGCGCTCGCGCAGCGGAATGCGGTGCGACTCGACGGCGTCGTCGGGACCGTCGAAGAGACAGAGCTCGACCGCGGTCGCGTTCTCCGAGAAGAGGGCGAAGTTCACCCCCTCGCCGTCCCAGGTCGCCCCGAACGGATACGGCTGGCCGGGCCAGACGCGCATTACCTCCCTCCCCTTGTTCTGTTGCCTGTAGAGTGTAGGTCGCGGGGCTTACGCGCCAAGGCCACCCCTCGGACTTGCGCGCACCGCGCCGCCGCCGCAAAGTGTGGCACCTTTTACCTATGGTGCCGTGGATGCATCCGATGTTTCTCCCCGACGTCGAACGGAGTGAGCCCAAGGGCGCCTACGCCGGCCCGATCAACGGCATGCGCGCCGCCGGCGTGCCCGTGCCGCAGATCATGCACCTCTTCGCCTTCAAGCCCGATCGCACCGATTTCCTCTCGCGCTTCACGCAGGGCGTAATGCGCGGCCCCTCGCCGCTGTCGCCGGGCCAACGCGAGCTGATCGCCGCGTTCACGTCGCGCCGCAACGACTGCCCCTTCTGAATTGGCTCCCACGCCGCGGTCGCGGCGGAGCTGCTGGGAGATCGCGCGCTCGTGCAGGCGGTCCTCGACGACTACACCACCGCGCCGATCTCGGGGAAGGAGCGCGCGCTGTTCGCCTTCCTCGCGAAGATGATCGATGACTCGACGTCGATCCGCCATGCCGACGCCGACGCGGTGCGCGCCGCGGGGTGGTCGGACGAGGCGCTGTACGACGCGATCACCGTGTGCGCGCTCTTCCAATTCTACAACAACTGGGTCGACGCGACCGGCGTCAGCGACATGCCGGCGTTCGCGTACGAGATGTCGGGGAAGCGGCTGGCGACGATGGGGTATGTCGTTGCTCCCCCGACAGGCGGACCTGGTGCGGGTCCCGGCTCCGCGACCGAACGGGCCGCCGAGCCCTCAGCTGTGGCGCCGTAGCGCGCCAGGGCCGTGAGCTTGCCGCGCGTCGTTCGCTGCTCGACCTTAGGTGCGCACCGACGGCGAGCGGAGCCCGGAGTCGCTCGTGCCGGCGATCCGCGCCGAGGTGCGGCGGCTCGACCCGTTTCTTCCGCTCGCGGAGCTGGCGACGCTCGAGGAGCGGCTCCGCGACGGCACGGCGCCGCAGCGTTTCCGCAGCGCGTTGATGGGCGCCCTCGGCGCGCTCGCGCTGGTGCTGGTCGGCATCGCCGCGGGAGCCGGCGCGCGATGTTCGCCGCACGCTGGCTGGAGAGCTTCGTGCTCGGCGTCGCGCCGCGCGACGCGGCGACCCTAGCGGCGGTGTCGGCGCTCTTCCTCGCCGTCACCGTGCTCGCCGCGTACGCGCCGGCGCGGCGCGCGAGTCGGATCGATCCGACGGTGGCGTTGAGGGCGGAGTGACCCGGAGTGTGGGGCGCCCCTATGGTGCCACCCGCGTGAGCTGATACCCAATCGTCGCCCCGACCGCTTGCGCCGGCGCGCCGAGCACGAGGCCGAGGATCGGCAGGTACGGCTCGTGCCGGCCGAGCGCCAGTGGGATCGTCGCGAGCCCCGCGCCGAGCGCCGTCGCGCTGAGCGAGCCTCGTGAGCCGTCGCCACGTCCGATCAAGTAGACGGCGAGGACGCTCCCGACGAACGAGCCGGCCGCGTACGCGCTGTTGGCGTTTGGCGTATAGCCCGCGTCGCCCTTGACCCGCCGGTCCGGGCCTTCTGGATCGTCGAGCAGCTGCCATGCGACGAAACCGAGCAGACCCGCGGCGAGCGCACCGCCGCCGATCTGCGCCGCGATGCGCGCGTTCGAGCCGCGAGGACCGGCCTGCTGGCGATAGGTCTCGCTCTCTACACGATCACTCCACGACCGAAGCCGATGCAGGCGCCGGTCGGCGACGAAACCGGAGATGGCGGTAGTCGGCGATCGTACCGCGCTCGGCGAAGCCGTCTGCGCCGTCGCTCGCGAAAATGCGGCGGTCGCCAGCAAACCGGAGCCGACAAGCCACAACCGGATCGGGTAACGGTAGGTCATCGTAGGCAAGGGTACGACTGGAGCGACGCGTCGACCGTATGGGTCTTGTAAGCCCTTTTGTGCGGTGCTCGTGCGGCGCGGCTATGGGGCCTACTTGCTCCGTGCGTGCACGTGTCCCAGGATACCGAGGTCTTCATACCGCGATCGCGCGCCGCGACAGTATGATCGCGTGGATTCTCACCGCAGTAGCGATGTCCGCCGGCCCGCCGTCGAGCGGAAACGCGTGCTCGCAAGCTCCCTTCACCACAGTACTCTCCTCGAATCTCGTGTATTTCGTCGGCCATGCCGGGGCCGACACGCTTCCAGTCAGCGCCGCGGATCGGCCGTCGGATCCGCTGGGTCGGGAGCTCTGGCCAAAAGATTGGCACCCGCCGACGTTCGGTCAGTCGGCGCGCGTTCGGCAGATCGGTGGTGCTCTGAGTGCGCAGCGGAAACGAGAGCTCGAGACGGCGCTCGCCGCATCGGACTCCGTCGTCGTGCTCGTCCCGTGGGACATCAGCGCCGGGTGCGCGCCGCTGCCTTGGCGCTCGAGCGTGCGCTGGATAACGCCCGGGACGGCGGGACTCTTTCGCGGCCGGCTGCGCGCACGCAATGCGTGGGTGCGCGGAGTGCCGACGCTGGACGTACACACGCCCACCATCGAGCCATACCCGGGCGGGCCGCTAGGCGTCCGCGCGCGACCGTCGCCCGCCACGCGCGGAGCGTGGCTGACGCCGAGGGAGCTCTTCGGTCTAATCCACGTGCTGCCGATAGAATCCGCGCTTCGCCGGCAGCCCGAGGCAGCGACGGAGCCACTGCGTCGATGGGCTCAGGCCAACCCGACACTCGCGGCTCGATACCCGGCCGCCGACATCCTGCGCCAGCTGCGCTGGGCGGTGTATCATTCCCGGACTCGCCTCACGCCGCTGCCGCTCGCCGGCACCTACCGCTTCACGGTCAGCCTTTCGGACGGTCAGTCGTTCTCGTTCTACGCCCGCACCGAGGCGTCGCCTGCCGGAACATGGGAGGATGCGCGGGTCGCGTCGGAGGCGGATTCGTTGGACTGGTTTCGAGGCGCTACGCGTCCGCCGCCTGGGTACTACGCGGAGGCCGTCGTGACGCGCACCGAGCAGGAGCTGCCGCGCACGCGCATCGAGGCGGAGCGTCGGCAGCTTCGTTACTCGTTTCAGATCGCCGCTTCGCCGAGCGTTGAGCGGCGCGGCGTGCAGCAGTGGCGTGGCGCGGTCGACTTCGCTGGCGAGGCGTTGCCGGTGCTCGCCACGGACTCCGCGAGCCGCGCGCGCCTGTCGGAGCTTGCCGAGCGGGCGCGGCAAGTCTCGAGTCTTGGCGACCCCTTGGCCGCACCCGCCACGTTCCGGCGCTTCCCGAACGGCGCCGTGGAGGTGACGCAGCAGCTCCGCCTACGCGACGGGCGGCTCCTCACGATTCGCGGCGTGCGAGTGTCAGCCACCACGGTGGCGACTCTCGAGTGACGCGCGTCGCGTTCCAGGGGGAGCTCGGCGCGTTCAGCGAGCAGGCCGTCGTCCAGCTCTGGCCTGACGGCGCGGAACCCGTTCCGATGCGCGACTTCATCGACGTCGCGCGCGCGGTGCAGCGGGGTGGCGTCGACTTCGGCGTCCTGCCGATCGAGAACACACTCGCCGGCAGCGTGATCGGAACCTACGACGCGCTCTTCGCGTGCGACGCGCTGCACGTCGTGTCGGAGACCGTGGTCGCGATCCACCACTGCGTGCTCGCGCTGCCGGGCGCGTCGCTCGACTCGTTGCGCGTGGTGTCGAGCCACCCCGTGGCGCTCGCGCAGTGCGAGCGCTTCTTTCGCGCCCACCCGCACCTCGTCGCACGCGCAACGTACGACACCGCCGGCGCCGCGCGTGAGGTCGCCGAACGGGGCGACTCCGCAGCGGGCGCGATCGCCGGCCGCCCCGCGGCGGAGCGGTATGGGCTCGAGATCGTGGCTGCAGACGTCGAGGACCGGCCCGACAATCAGACGCGGTTCGTCGCTATCGCGGGATCGCCGCGGTCGCCGGCCACGGGAACTGCCGCTCGCAGCATCGTCGTCCTGACGACCGACAACGTTCCCGGCGCGCTCCTTCGCGTCCTCGAGCCGCTCGCCGAGCACGGCATCAACATGAGCAAGCTCGAGTCGCGGCCCACCGGCGAGCCGTGGGCGTACCGGTTCTTCCTCGAGCTGGAGCACGCCGCGGGTGACGAGGCGATCGCGCGGGCGCTCGATGCGGTGCAGAGGGTGAGTCGGTCCTTCCGGCTGCTCGGGACGGTGGCGGCGTGGGGCGGGCCAACGCCACTTAGCCACTGAGCCGGGAGTGATGCCGGTCTCTCACTCCATCCTGATCGCCGCCAGCGGATCCACCCGCGTTGCCCGCCGCGTCGGGACGACGCACGCCACCAGCGCCACCACCGAGATCACGCTCGCCACCGCGCCGAACGTCAGCGGGTCCGCCGGCGACACGCCGAAGAGCAAGGACGCGACGAGCCGCGACAGACCCAACGCGCCGAGCACGCCGAGCCCAATGCCGACGACCGCGATGCCGAGCCCCTGGCCCATGACGAGCCGCACGACCTGACCGCTGCCGGCGCCAAGCGCCATCCGGATGCCGATCTCGCGCTGCCGCTCGGTGACCATGTACGACAAGATCCCGTACGTCCCGATCGCCGCCAGCGTGAGCGCGACCACCGCGAAGATACCGAGCAGTAGCGACAGGAACCGCTGCCGCGTCACCGAGTCGCCGAAGACGGCCTCCATCGTCCGCAGCTGTACGATCGGCAGCGAGGGATCGGTCGCCGCGACGGCGCGCCGGATCTGCGGCGCCAGCGCTTCGACCGCGCGGCTGGTGCGGATCATGAGATTCATCTGCCCCGGCGCGAACTGCGCGACTCGCGGCCCCTGCTCGTAGTTGAAGTACAGCTCCGTGCCCGGCTCCGCGTCCAGCCCGCCTTGCTTCACGTTCGCGGCGACGCCGATGATCATGAACCACGGGATGGTACTGTTGGGAGGGCCGGACGGCCGGATGCGCCGCCCGACCGGGTTCTGACCCGGGTAGAAGCGCTTCGCGAGCGCCTCGTTGACGACCACCACCGGCGGACCCCCGATGTCGGTCGGCGTGAAGCCGCGCCCTTGCCGGATGCGGATCCGCATCGTCTCGAAGTAGTTCGCCGTCACCGTCTGGTAGTAGTCGACGTTCTGTGGCGGCTTGCCTGGCTCCGGCGCGATCCCCTCGAACTCGGTATCGTTCGCGTTCACCTGGCGGAAGGGCGGCAGCCCCTGCACCGCCGCTACCTCGTCGACGCCGGGGATCTCGTCGAGCCGGCGCACGAGGTCCGTCATCGCCCGCGCACTGCGCTCACCCGGCTGTGACGGGTACGTCGCCTGCGGCAGCACGAGCCCGAACGTAATCAAGTCGCGCGGGTCGAAGCCGGCATCGACGGACGTCAGGTTCCGGAAGCTGCGCAGCAAGAGCCCCGCGCCGATCACCAGCATCACCGCGAGCGCGATCTCGGCCACGACGAGCCCGCGCCGCACACGGGCGCGCGTGCCCGTCGTAGTGCTGCGCATGCCGCCCTCCTTGATCGCCGCCGCGACCGCATGCTCGCTCAGGTGGAGAAGCGGCGCGAGCCCGAAGACGATCCCCGTCAGCACCGCGATCCCCACAGTGAAGACGAGCACCAGCGGGTCGAGGCCGATCTCCGCCGCGCGCGGGATGCTCTCGGGATTCGCGGCGAGGAGCGCCTTGAGCCCCCACCGCGCGATCACGAGCCCGAACGCCGCGCCGATGACCGAGAGGAGGACCCCCTCGGCCATGAACTGCCGCAGGATGCGCCCGCAGCCGGCGCCGAGCGCGGTGCGCGTCCCGAACTACTTGTGCCGCGCCTCGGCGCGCGCGAGGAGCAGGTTGGCGACGTTCGCGCAGGCGATGAGGAGCACCAGAACGACCGCGCCCTGGAGCACCCAGAGCGCCGCGCGTACGTTGCCGACGACGTCCTCCTGGAGGGGCGCCATCTGAAGCTTGTGCGTCGAGTCGTTCGGGAGGTGTCCCTTCGGGACGAGCTCCCGCCACCGGCCCGCGAGCAGCGTCTTAAGCTCCGACTCGGCGCGGGCCTCGGGGACGCCGGGCTTGAGCCGCCCGACGAGGTAGAGGAAGTGCGACCCGCGGTTGGTCGTCCGCTGCGCCGGGTCGAGGCCGAGCGGCATCCAGAGCTGCGCGCGCGCGTCGTGCAGGTCGAACCCGGGCGGGGCGATACCGACGACGGTCCGCTTCCGTCCGTTGATCTCGATCTGGCGGCCGACGACCGAGCGGTCCCCGCCGAGCTTGCGCGTCCACAGCTCGTGCGAGAGCACGGCGACCGGGTCGGCGTTCGGCCGGTCCTCCTCGGCGCTGAACCAGCGGCCGTGGCTCGGGTTGACCCGAAGCACGCGGAACATGTTCCAGGTGACGAACGCCGCGTTCACACGCTCCGGCTGATCGCCCTCGCTGAAGTTCATCGCGCCCATGTTGTACGCGGCGATGTCGGCAAACTCGCGCGTCTGCTCGCGGTACTCGAAGTATTCCGGCGGCGAGATCCAGAACTTCTCGAAGCCGAGCGTCGGGAACTGGCTCGTGAAGAACATCAGCTGGCCGCTCGCCGGATAGGGAAGCGGCTTGAGCACCACGGCGTTGATGACGCTGAAGATCGCGCTGTTCGCGCCAATGCCGAGCGCGATCGTGAGCACGGAGAGGAACGCGAAGCCGGGCGCGCGGCGGAGGAGCCGCGCGCCGTACTTCAGGTCTTGGAGCGTCGTCTCGACGAGCGCGCCCTTGCGCGCGTCGCGCACCTCTTCCTTGATCTGCTCGACCCCGCCCGCTTCGATCAGTGCCGCGCGTCGCGCGTCGGCCGCCGTCATGCCGGCCTTCATTTTTTCGGCGGCCAGCTCGTCGACGTAGCACGCAGCTCGTCGTCGAGATCGCGCTCGACCGCGGCGCGGGAGAACAGGTTGCGCCAGAAGCTGCGCACGCTGGCGAGAAATGACGGCATGAGGGAGGCGGGAACGAGGGACGAGTTACGTCGACTGGAGGGCGAGGGAGATCGCGACGGCGATGCGCTTCCATTCGCCGATCTCGGCGTCGAGCTGGCGGCGGCCGGCGGCGGTAAGGCGGTAGAACTTCGCCCTCCGGTTGTTCTCCGACGCGCCCCACGACGACGCGAGCCACCCCGCCTCCTCCATGCGGTGCAGTGCCGGAAAGAGCGAGCCCGGTTTGACCTGAAATGTCCCCTTGGTCATCTGCTCGATGCGCCGCGAGACGCCGAGCCCGTGCAGCTCGCCGAGCGCGAGCGCCTTGAGGATGAGCAGGTCAAGCGTACCCTGGAGCAGGTTGGTCGGCACGTGGGTCACGGGGCCATTCCTATCGACGTTCTGTACGAAGATGCGGCGCTCGTATAGAATGTCAATAGGAGCATGTCGGGGCCGTGCAAAGGCGTTGTATGGGAAGGGCCGATCCGCGCTCATCCGCGTGCGCGCTCGGCCGCGCCCTGCCCCGCAACGGCCCGCTCTGACGCCCTTCCGCCCGCACTCCTCCGCGGCAGCCTGACCGTGAAGGTGCTCCCCTCACCCGGCGCGCTCTCCACGGTCACGTCCCCACCCAGCAACCGCGCGAGCTGACGTGCGACGTTGAGACCCAGCCCCGCGCCGCCGACGCGGCGCGTCGTCGTCTGCTCGATCTGCCAGAACGATTCGAAGATGCGATCCTGGTGCTCCCGCGCGATGCCGATGCCCGTGTCCGTTACGCGGAACGCAACCGCGCTATCGCCGTCCTCCTCCTCGGCGCTCAAGACGACGCTCCCCTCGTCGGTGAACTTGACCGCGTTCGTGAGCAAGTTGAGCAGGATCTGACGCAGCTTGCCGGCGTCGGTCTCGATCGTCAGCGTCGGACTTGGACGCCGGACGTCGAGCCGCAGCCTCCGCGCATGCGCCATCGGCTCGATCATCGCCGCCGCTTGATCGAGGACGTCGGCGACGGCGACATCACGCCGCGATACGACCTCGCGACCCGCCTCCAGCCGCGAGAGCGTCAGCACCTCGTCGATCAGCTCGAGCAGGTGCCTGGCGCTCGCGTTCACTCGGGCGAGTTGGCCGCGCTGGCGCTCGGTCACGGGATCGGGAATCCCGTCCGCCAGCAGGTTCGTGTAGCCGATGATCGCGTTGAGCGGCGTCCGGAGCTCGTGGCTCATCGTCGCCAGGAAGTCGCTCTTCGCCCGGCTCGCCGCCTCCGCCTCCGAGCGCGCTCGCTCCGCTTCGGCCGCCGCCTCGAGCGCGCGCTTGGTGGCCCGCTCCGCCCCGTGGCGCGCCGACGCTTCGCGCTCGAGCAGCGCCTCGCGCGCGCCGTCGGCGATGCGGACGACGTAGGCGCTCCGCAGCACGAGCGCGACGAGCACGCCGACGACCGCGATGACGAAGAGCGCAACGCCTCCCTCGCGACTGAACACCTCCCGCTCGCGACCCTCGATCCACAACCAGCCGAAGAGCAGTGGCGCGAGGATGGTCGCGGGGAGCAGGCGGCGGGCGAGCATGCCGGCGGCGTCGGAGCTCGTCAGCAATGCGACGCCTCCCTCCCTTGACCGCGCGAAGAGAATGCCCGCATGCAGCACGAAGAAGGCGAGCGCCGTCGGCACGGCCATGCCGGCCGCGCGATCGATGGCGTATAGTGGGCGCGCGCCGTACAGGTGGCCCATCAGGGCGAGCGACGCGATCGCGAGACCGAAGGCCGCGAGGATCTGCGCCGGACGCCAGCCGCGGCGGGTTTCGACGTCCGTGAGCAGCAACGCACCACCAGCGAGGGCGAAGCACACCGTGGAGTTGGTCGCCATGCGCCCCGGCGGGCGGTACGGCTGCCGGCGCAGACCGTCCGGGAAGAGGAGCAGATCGATCCCGAAGTCCCAGCCGAACACTCGCTCCACGAACGTGAGGAGCCCGAGCGCGAAAACGGCCGCCGCCGCCGCACGCGCTGCCCGACGTGCCGCCGGCGCGAGGTCCTCGGACCGCAGGAGCCAGAGCGAGAGCCCGGCGAGGATGAATCCGACCGCCGGATTGGGCAGCATCATGATGCCCCCCGGAACGAAGGTCCGAAGGACATCTTGGTCGGTCACCCACCCGGCGAGCACGATCGCGCCGATGAGCGCGCACAGGACGCCGGCGACAGCGGCGGCGGCACTGACTGTGCGGCCCGGGGACATACGCGTGAAATCTAGACCTCGCCCAACCCTCCGCACCGCTCTACCTGTCTGACTGTCATCACACCGACACCACGCTCGAGATGACGGGGTCGCTATGAGCATGCCGCTGCTGACCGACGTTCGCGCCGCCGCCCGCACTCTCCGCCACGCGCCGACGGTCGCCCTCTCCGCGATCGCGTGCCTCGCCCTCGGGATCGGGGCGACGGTCGCCATCGCGAGCGCGATCGACCGTGCGCTGCTCGAGCGCCTCCCGTTCCGCGAGCCGGACCGACTCGTGACCGTGTATCGCACGACGCCGCAGTTCAGCACCGGTCCCTTCTCCGCTCCTAACTACACCGACCTGGCGCGCGAGTCGCGGCGGCTGGCCTCGCTGGCGGCAGTCACGCCCGGGACCGGCCTGCTCGCGCTCCGCGACGGCACAACACAGGTCACGACGCTGCGCGTCACCGGCAACCTCTTCCAGATGCTCGGCGTGCGGCCGGTGCATGGCCGCCTGCTGACGCCGGACGACGACCGCGCCGACCAGCCGCTCACCGTCGTCCTGTCGCACGAATTGTGGCGCGACCGGTTCGGCGGTGATCCCGGCGTCGTCGGAAGCGCCCTCTCGATCGACGGCACTCCGCACCGGGTCGTGGGCGTACTCCCACCGGCGTTTCGCGTGCCGCACGGCGCTCAGCTACTGCGTGCGGAGCTCTGGGTACCGGTGCGCTTCACCGAGCGCCAGCTGTCACGCCGGCGCAACAACTTCCTGATGACCCTCGGCCGGCTCGCGCCGGGCGCCACGCTCGCCGCTGCAGAGAGCGAGCTGACCCAGCTCTTTCAGCGGGTGGCCGAGCAACATCCAGAGCTCCGCGGCGAGTCGCTGCGCGTACTCCCCCTCCACGCCGAAGCAACACGCGCCGTGCGCACGCCGCTCCTCCTGCTCTTCGGCGCTGTCGTCATTGTCTTGCTGATCGCGTCGACGAACGTGGCGAGCTTACTCCTCGCCCGCGGCGTCCAGCGCGAGCGCGAGATCGCGATCCGTGCGGCGCTCGGCGGCGGACGGTGGACGATCGTGCGGCCGGTCCTCGCCGAGAGCGTCGTCATCGCGGCTATCGGGCTACTGCTCGGACTCGCGCTCGCCTGGGTCGGCGTCCGCACGATCGGCGCACTGGCGGCGGAGCGTGTGCCGCAGCTGGCGTGGATGGACTTGAACCCGCGCCTGCTCGCGTTCGCGCTCGTGCTCTGCGGTTTCGTGGCGCTCATCTGCGGCGCGGCGCCAGCGTGGCGCGGCAGCACGGTCGACCCGCAGGACGCGCTCCGCGGCGGTCGCGGCGGCGGCGCGAGTCGCGCGCACCACCGTGCGCTCAACGCACTCGTCGTCGCCGAGGTCGCGCTGTCGCTGATGCTCCTCCTCTCGGCCGGCCTCGTGCTCAAGGGCTTCGCGACGCTGCTCGACAACGACGCCGGCTTCGACACGGAGCGGATCCTGACCCTCGAGGCGACCGTCGCGGCCACTCGCTACCCAGACACGTCGAGCGTCGCACGGTTCCTCGAGCCCGCGCTCGCCGAGATCGAACGCATTCCGGGCGTGGAGCGTGCCGCAGCGATCTCCCTCATCCCTTACACGAACTGGGGGTGGAACTTCAACATCCGCTACGAGGGACAGCCAGGTAGCGATCCCACGCAGCTCCCGCTCGTCGAGACTCGCGTGGTCACGCCGAGCTTCTTCGAGGTGACGGGCCAGCGGCTGCGCCGCGGCCGCCTGCTGCGTCAAAGCGACGACGAGCGCGACGAGGCATCGGCCGTCGCCGTCGTCAACGAGGCGCTCGCACGTCGCGACTTCGCCGGTCGCGACCCGGTCGGCCAACGCTTCCACACGGGCGACACGACCTTCGCGACTATCGTCGGCGTCGTGAGCGACATCCGCAACTTCGGCCCGGTCGACGATCCGCGCCCCGAGGTGGATTGGACCTACCGGCAGGCGCGGCGGGGCGTCGCGACGTTCCCGATCATGGTCCGCGTCCGCTCCGGGAACCCGACCGCAGTGACCAACCCGATCCGGCGGGCGGTTCAATCGGTCGACGTCGGCGCCGGTCGCGAGCGTCCTCCCGATGTCCGAGGTTACCGCGAAGAGCCTCGGCCGGCCGCGATTCTATTTGACAC
>JBHELH010000054.1:0-19675 GCA_046263215.1 Gemmatimonadaceae bacterium
CGCCCCGAGATGAACCGTCCCAGGCTTCTAAAGCCTCTGAAGGGCCGGGGGAGACCACCCCGTCGATAGGCCGCCCGTGGACGGGTCGCGAGACCCTCCGAGCGCAGCGGTCCTAATCGCCCGTGCGGCTTGACTACTCCACTGGAGTATCACCGCAGAGCACACACATGGGATGTGTCACGCAGACGCGTGACCGTCACCACGACGCTACCTGATCCGCCATTTTTCGCCGGGCCCTCGGGAGACGAAGTCTGCCGGGGGCCTTCGCGCATCCGGGCCGTATGGTTCTTGCGACGCACCTCGTCTCACATGAGAGCTGCCGTTGCCTTTGCCGTCGGCGCCGCCGCGGGCGCGATCATCATCCGCGAGCACCGCGCCCGCCGGGCGGCCGAGCGCTTCGGCGCGGCCGCTCTCGAGACGCTCCTCAAGGCGATCGACGCGAACGACGCGCAGACCGGCGCGCACGTCCGCCGCGTCGCGACCTACGCGCTCATCATCGCCGACGCTGCAGGGTTGGACCGTCGCGCCTGCCAGACCGTCGAGCGCGTTGCGCTCTTTCACGACATCGGCAAGATCCACGAAGCCCTCTTCGACATCATCCACGACGAGACAACGCTCACCGCCGAAGACCGCCGCGCGATCGCCACGCACCCGCGCCGCGGAGCGACAGTCCTCGCGCCACTCCGCGGCTTCTACCCCGAGGTGGCCGACGGCGTCCTCTCTCACCACGAGAGGTGGGATGGCACCGGCTACCCTCGCGGTCTACGCGGCGCGCGCATCCCGGTCGCCGCACGGATCGTGACGATCGCCGATACGTTCGACGCGATCACGCACGAGCGACGCTACCGCGACGCGCGCGGCGCCCAGCACGCCGCCGACGCTCTGGCCGCCGAGCGCGGAACGCAATTCGACCCCGACCTCGTCGATCTGGTGCTGCTGCCACCGGTGTGGGAGCGCCTCGTCACTGCGCACCGCGAGGCGCACCGACGCACCGTGAGTCGCCCGGAGCGACGCGCCGGGCGGCGCGAGCGACCCGTGCCCCAGGTCAAATTCCGATGGCGGCGCGAAGCTCCCGAATCCCCTCCTCAGCCTCGGTCTTCGCAAAGGCACCCATGATCACCGCGATACCGGCGGCCCCCGCGTCCAGCACCCATCGGGCGTTTTCCGGCGTGATACCGCCGACGGCGAGAACCGGGACGCCCACTAACCGGACCACCGGCGCGAGCTCGTCGACGCCGAGCGCCGGAACCTCAGCCGCGCGCCCCCCGCGCGCGAAGACCGGACCGATGCTCACATAGTCGGCGGCCCTCGCGAGCTCGAGGTCCGCGGCGCCGCCGACCGACACACCGACAACCATCTCCGGCGGAACGACGGACCGGATCGCGGCGGCCGGCAGCTCGTCGGGACTGAGGTGTACACCCGCGGCGCCGGCGGCGACGGCGACGTCCGCCCGATCATGCACGACGACGGGCACGGAGAGCGCACCGACGAGCGCGCGACTCGCGTCGAGCAGCGTTCGAGCGTCCTCGCCTTTGAGCCGCAGGTGGACGGCCGTCGCCCCGCTGTGGGCTGCAGCAGACGCGCGCGCCACGAGCTCGTCCAGCCCGTCGCGCCGCGTGTCGGCGATTGCGACGAGCGTCAGGCTTGCCGGATTCCGCACGCCATCAAGCGCCACTTCCGTAGCACGTGGCCGAGCCTCAGCGGCGCGGCCGCGCGCGCGCTTGTGCACGGCGCGCCGCCGCCGCCGCGGCCGCGATGGCCGAATCGCGACGCGCTTCCCACACGTCCCACGCTCTCAACGCCTGTCGGCGCGCCGTCGTGTGCTGGGCGAAATCGACCGTGAACTCGTGCCGTCCATCCGGATACGCCACGAAGAACTTGTACGGCACGTTCGCCGGATACAGCGCCGCGCGAAGGCTGGCCGCCCCGGGTGATGCGATCGGGCCCGGCGGAAGGCCGGCGTGCCGGTACGTGTTGTACGGCGAATCGACGTCGAGGTCCTTGAACAGGACGCGATTCGTATGGATGCCGCGTGCGTACTGGACGGTCGGGTCGGCCTCGAGGCGCATGCCGTCGCGCAGTCGGTTGCGGTAAACGCCGGCGATCACGGGTCGCTCCTCGGGGCGCTTGGCTTCTCGCTCGACGATAGAAGCGAGCGTCACCACCTCGTGCCGTGACATACCCAGTGTGTCGAGGCGAGCTGTCCACTCCGCCTGCCAGAGCTGCTCGAAGCGGCGCACCATGCTGGTCAGGGCCACGCGAGCCGACGTTCCGGGGAGAAAGGTGTACGTGTCCGGGAAGAGATAGCCCTCCAGCGTCGGCGCGGGGACGCCGAGCCGACGCAGGTGTGTCGTGTCACGCGCCGCTGCGATGACGGAGTCGATCGGCACCACGAGCGTCCGGGCGACGAGCGGAACGATCTGGGTGAGTGTGTATCCCTCGGGGATCGTGACCGAGTGCACCAGCCCCTTTCCCTCGCGAAGCGCGCTCAGCACGTCACCCCAGCTGCTGCCAGGCCTCAACAGGTACGTCCCCGCTTTGATGCTGCGATCGCCGCCGCGCACCTTGGCGTACAGCCTGAACAAGGCAGGTGTCGTGATCACGCCGGCGCGCGCGAGCGAGTCGGCGGCGGCCCGAAACGTCGCACCCTGGGGCACTACGACACGGACGGGTCGCCCTGAGGGTGCGCCGCACGCCGCGAGCCCGAGCGCCGCGGCGGCGACCAGGTGGCGCTCAACGCGCGAACGACAGCGCATGCTGGAGCAGTACTGTTGCCGCGAGTGCGTCGACGTCACCCTTCCGCCCTCTCCCGGACCCCCCGAGCTCGCGCACGGCACGCAGCGCCGCGGCGGTCGTGAAGCGCTCGTCGAGGAGCTCTACCGGGAGACCGCTGCGCTTCTCGAGCTCCGCGGCCACGCGCCGGACTTCGGCCGCTCGCGGCGTTTCCTCTCCGGCCCCGTCGAGCGGCAAACCGAGCACAAACCCGCGCGCGCCGAGCTCCTCGGCCCGCCGGAGGATCTCGGCGATCGGCGGCCGCTTTCCAGGCCGCCGGACAATGTGACCGGCCGGTGACGCGATCGTGCCCGTCGGGTCGCTCACGGCGAGGCCGATCCGCCGCTCACCGTAGTCTACGGCGAGAAGTCGCCCGCGGTCCGTCGTCATCCACCCTGCGCCATCTGCTGGAAGAACTCGCGGTTGTTCTTCGAGCGCGCCATCTGCTTGAGGAGGAACTCGATCGCCTCGACCTCCGGCATGTCCCCGAGGAACTGCCGCAGGAGGTAGACGCGGTTCAGCTCGTCCTTGTCGAACAGCAGTTCTTCCTTTCGCGTTCCCGACTTGTGGATGTCGATCGCCGGGAAGACGCGCCGGTCGGCGACCTTCCGGCTGAGCACGAGCTCCATGTTGCCGGTGCCTTTGAACTCCTCGAAGATCACCTCGTCCATGCGCGAGCCGGTCTCGATCAGCGCCGTCGCGACGATGGTCAGCGAACCGCCGCCCTCGATGTGGCGCGCGGCGCCGAAGAACCGCTTCGGCTTGTGAAGCGCCTGGGCATCCACGCCGCCCGACAGAATCTTCCCCGAGTGTGGCGCGATCACGTTGTGCGCGCGCGCGAGCCGCGTCAGCGAGTCGAGAAGAATGACGACGTGCTTGCCGCTCTCGACGAGCCGTTTCGCCTTCTCGATCACCATGTCGGCGACCTGCACGTGCCGGTCGGCCGGCTCGTCGAAGGTCGAGCTGATGACTTCCGCGTCCACGTTCTCGTGCATGTCGGTCACCTCCTCGGGCCGCTCGTCGATGAGCAGGACGATGAGGTGAATGTCGGGGTAATTCTCGCGCAGTGCGTTGGCCATCTTTTGCAGCAGGATCGTCTTACCAGCGCGCGGCGGCGCGACGATGAGACCGCGCTGGCCCTTGCCAATCGGCGCGATGAGATCGACGACCCGCATGCTGATGTCGCCGCTTCGCGTCTCGAGCCGGAGCCGACCCTGCGGATACGTCGGTCGCAGGTTGTCGAACGGTACCCGCTGCTTGGCGCGGTCCGGGTCGTCGCCGCTGACCGACTCGACTTTCAGGAGGGCGAGATAGCGTTCCCACTCTTTCGGCGGTCGGACCTGCCCGGAGACGGTGTCGCCCGTGCGAAGGTCGAAGCGCTTGATCTGCGACGGCGACACGTAGATGTCGTCGGGGCCGTAGAGGTAATTCCAATCCTGGCTCCGCAGAAACCCGTAGCCTTCCGGCAAGACCTCGAGGACTCCCTCACCGGTGAGGACGACGTCGGCATCGAGCAGATTCTGCTCGATGCGAAAGATCAAGTCCTGTTTGCCGAGTCCTACGACGTTGTCGATGTTGAGCTCCCCGGCCATCTCCTGAAGCTGGGAGACGGACTTCCGCTTCAACTCGGCGATGTTCACGATCGATGGAGCAGGAGACGCAGCCACGGGCCTCACGGGGTGGATGCGGGGGAGGGAGGCGGGGCGTCTGCGGCCGCCGAGATCGACGCGAACACGGCGGCGCGGTGTGGCGGGATGACGCGCGCGGCCCGTTCCGGCGAGCGTGCCAGGGGGTTGGCGGTCATGCGAAGGTAGAGATGACTGCGGAGGGGGTCAAGTGTGCGGGCCGGCTCACCGCACGTGACGCGGGGGGTCGCGAGTTGCGCGCCCGTTCGCTGCAATCGGCGTGCCCCACGCCGGCTCGCCGGGGCGCGCGAGCGCTACTCTCCGTCAGAAGTTGATGTAGCGGAACGGTCGGCGGCGGATGTCCTCCATGAGCGCGGTCATCTCGCGCTCGGCCTCCATTAGCGATTCGACGATCGCGCGGTCGTGCTGGACACGGCCTGCCGTGCCTCGCGCATCTGCCAGGAGGGCACGCACGATCGACAGCTCGTTCTGGATCTCACCGACCACGGCCTTGAGGGTCGAGTCGCTGCGGAAGCGGCCGAGCGCGGCGTCGGACGAGCCGAGGAGCTGTTGTACCGAGTCCGCGCGCGCGAGTACCGCCTGAGCACGTGCAATCACGCCGCCGCGCGCCGCAAGCATTCTGCCGAGCGTGCCGCGCCCCTGGCTCAGGCTCGCTGCGATCCGACCCCCGCGCGCGCGAACCGCCGCCAGCTCTACGGCCCCGCCCTCGGTGCCAAAGGCCCCAATCGTTCCGCCCGAGCTGCGGACCTGCTGACTCACGCGCTTCACGTCCGCGATGACCGCCGGTACCTGCCGGGCCGCGTCCCCGAAGCGCGCGGTGACGCCCTCGAGGTCGGCCTGCGCGAGTGCCCTGATCGTGTCCCCCTCGTTGACGACGCGCGTCCGGACGGTGCCTGGAGTGATGGCCACGACCGGTGCCGCGATCAACCGCGCGCCGGCGCGGATCTGCGCCCTGGAGTCACGCCGGATCGCGTGGCGGTGCCGCTCGAGCACGTCCATCTCGATCACCAGGGCGTCCGCTTCCTCACCGCGGGGCGGCAGAAACCGGATAGCGGAGACTCGGCCAACGCGCTGGCCGCCGACCCATACCTCCGAGCCCTTCATCAAGCCTCGCGCGACGCCCACGCGGACAAAGAGGCGGAAGGTATCACCCCGGATGGCGCCGACGCGGGCGAAGAGCAGGACGGCAAGCGACACGGCCGCGAGCGCAACGGCCGCGACGATCCCAATCCGCAGGTCTCTCCACCGTGCCGTATGCGCCATCTCGTGTCCCCCTAAGAAACGCCCAAGTGGGCAAGGGCAGGTGGGCAAGGGGCGGACCAGCCGGCGAGTGGGGCGGGCCGGCAGTGTCCCGCGGGACAAGGCGACGCCCCGCAGCAGTCGAACCGGGCGGCGGGGCAGTCACCACACGCGCGCGACAGGATTCGAACCTGTGACCTTCGGCTCCGGAGGCCGACGCTCTATCCAGCTGAGCTACGCGCGCAGTCGAGCGAGAGAGGAGAAGAAACACACAAGGGCTCCGCCGAGCCCTCGAGCCATTACGATCTCGTTCGCAGCGCGTAAGTTAACCGTCATGATCAGAGGGGTCAACGCGGCGCCGCTCCGTCGGTGATCGCGTTCGCCGGACCGTCGGCGCTGGTGTGTGAGTTGCGGTAATGGACCCGCCGCCAGCTACCCGCAGAAAGCGTTCGAGGAGCTTTTGACAGAGACCAGCCCGACCCCCGTCCGACGGCGCGCCGACGCAGCGCCGCCGGATGTCCGAACGCCCGAGCGGTCACCTGCCGAGCGGCCGCGTTTGCAGCTCGCTGAGGCCCCGACGTCGGCGGCGGAGCTGCCGCCGCCACCGCTCACGACGGGCGATGGGCGTCCCGTCTCCGTGGTCCACCTGGCCCCGGAACTCTCGCCGTTCGCGCGCACGGGCGGGCTTGGCGAAGCGGTGGCCAGCATCGCGAAGTACCAGGCGGCTTCGGGCATGCCCACGGCGCTGATCATGCCGCTCTACGCCGCCGTTCGGGCGAAGGGATTCGAGTTCGTCCCGGTGGGTGACGCCTTCGAGGTCCAGGTCGGGCCGCGCCTGAATGTCGCTCGCCTGTATCAGCTGGCCTCATCGGCCGAGCCGCGGCAACCGCGCGTCTTCTTCATCGAGAACGCGGAGTACTTCGACCGCCCCGGCCTCTACGGCGAGGTGGGCGCCGACTACCCGGACAACGCGCGTCGATACGCGTTCTTCGCGTTGGCGGCGCTGCTCGCACTGCCACGGATCGCCCCGGCGCCGGCAATCATGCACGCGCACGACTGGCAGACGGCGCTCGCGCCGATCTATCTGCGCGGTCGGTTCACACGCCATCCGTACTATCGGCAGGTCAGCACAGTGCTCACGGTGCACAACGCGGGCTACCAGGGCCACTTCGCGCCGGACACGCTGCACGACATCGGCTTGCCGTGGGAGCTGTTCAACTGGCGCCAGCTCGAGTGGCATGGACGCGTCAACCTCCTCAAGGGCGGGCTGACGTTCGCCGACATGGTCACGACCGTGAGCTCGACGCACGCGTACGAGCTACGCACGCCCTCGGGCGGCTTCGGCCTCGACGGGGTCTTCGTCGCGCTCCGCGATCGGCTGATCGGCATCGCGAACGGGATCGATCAGACGGTGTGGGATCCGCGCACGGACGCGGAGATCCCGGCCAACTACTCGATCGACGACCTGACGGGCAAGCGCCGCTGCCGGGCGGCGCTGCAGCGCGCCTTCGGTCTTCGCCCACGTGCGCGCACGCCGATCTTCGCCATGACCGCCCGCCTCGCCGCCCAGAAAGGTCTCGACCTCATCCTCGGCGATCCGGGGTACTTCGCGCTCGACGCGCAGTTCATCTTCCTCGGCCACGGCGAGCCGCGCTACGAGACGGCGCTGCGAGAGATCGCCGCCCGCGCCCCGAGCCGCATTGCCGTGGAGCTCAACTTCACCGAGCCGCTCGAGCACCTGCTGCTCGCGGGCGCGGACATGTGCCTGATGCCGTCGCAGTACGAGCCGTGCGGTCTGACGCAGATGCGCGCGCAACGCTACGGCACGATCCCGGTCGCGCGACGCGTCGGAGGTCTCGCGGACACGATCGAGGACGGTGTCACCGGCTTCCTGTTCGACGATTACACGCCCCGGGACTTCATGCGCGCGGCGATGCGCGCCCTGGACCAGTACCGCGAGCAGCCGGGGTGGAAGGCGATGATGCGCGAGGCGATGTCGCGCGACTTCGGCTGGGAGCGGTCCGCGGCGAAGTACCTGCAGGTCTACCGCCGCGTCCTCGCCTGGACGCAGGCGGCGCGGTGAGTGTGGGCGCGGCGCCAGCGCCGCCGCGCGCCGCGGAAGGCGGGGCGGAGACCGTCCGCGCCGAACTGCGCGCGCTGCTCGACGCCGTCCGCGAGCGGACATTGCTACTGGTCGCACCGCTGTCGGCGAAGGACGCGACGCGCCAGCACGACGCGCTCATGAGTCCCGTCGTTTGGGATCTCGGGCATATCGCCGCGTTCGAGCAATTGTGGCTCCTCGACAACCTGCGCGCCGAGGTACGCTTCGCCGAAATGCCGGGGGTCTACAACCCGTTCGAGCATCCAAGACGCGAACGCGGTTCGCTGCGGCTCCCTTCACGCGACGAGCTCCTCGGCGCGATGACGGAGACTCGCCGACGCGTCGTCGAGCGCCTGGAGGAAGCTGACGTCGGGCCCGACGCGCCGCCGATCGTCCGTGACGGGTACGTCTACCGGATGGTTGCGCAGCACGAGTGTCAGCACCAGGAGACGATTCTCCAGACCCTCCAGCTCAAGCTCGGTGCACCGTACGCCGCGCCACGGGCGGTCGAGGTACCGGCACCGTCAATCGCCGCGAACCACACCGACATGGTCCGGTTTCCCGGCGCCACGGTCACGATCGGTACCGACGATCGGCAGGCGGCCTACGACAACGAGCGGCCGGTTCACGCGGTACAACTCGCGCCGTTTTGGATCGACGTGACGCCGGTCACGAACCGGGCATACCTCCGTTTCGTGCAGGCCGGCGGCTATGACGAGCGGCGGTTGTGGTCGGACGGCGGCTGGCGGTGGCGCTGCGAGTCAGGGGCGCGCGCGCCGAAACACTGGAAGCGGGCCGGGAGCGGCTGGCGCACGAGGACGATGGATTCCGTGCGCGCAGTCGATCCAGCGAGGCCGGTGTGCCACGTCTCCTACTTCGAAGCCGAGGCGTACGCGCGATTCGCCGGCAAGCGGCTGCCCACGGAGGCGGAGTGGGAGGCGGCCGCAACGTGGGACGCGCCGGCCGGCCGCGCACGGCGGTACCCGTGGGGTGACGCGACTCCCGCCCCCACGGACGCGAACCTCGATCAATTGGCGTTCGACACTGCGCCCGTCGGCGCGTATGCGCGCAACGTGTCGCCCGTCGGGTGCTACGGGATGATCGGCGACGTCTGGGAATGGACGGCGACCGACTTCGGCGGCTACCCGGGTTATGAGAGTTTCCCCTACCGCGAGTACTCCGAGGTCTTCTTCGGCTCGGAGTACAAGGTGCTGCGCGGCGGCTCGTGGGCGACGAGCCCGCACGTCGCGCGGGCGACGTTCCGCAATTGGGACTACCCGGTCCGCCGTCAGATCTTCAGCGGCTTCCGCTGCGCCTGCGACGCGACGTGATTCCCGCGCGAGCCGGCCAGGCGGCGCAGCTCGGCGATCGTGGGGCGGACGCCAAGCGCGGGCGGATGCGCGACGACGTTCGCGCCGGGCTGCTCGGGTCGTCGCAGAAGGAGCTGCCGCCGACGTACTTCTACGACGCGACCGGCTCGAGACTCTTCGACGAGATCACCCGGCTGCCCGAGTACTATCTCACGCGGGCCGAGCGCCAACTGCTGGAGGCGCACGCCGGCGACATCATGCGCCGCGGGAGGCCGCGCGCGCTGGCGGAGCTCGGATCCGGCACCTCCACAAAGACACGAATTCTCCTTGACGCACTGTTGCGGAACGGCGGCCGCACATACGTGCCGATCGACATCGACGGGGCGACGCTCCGCACGACCGCCGCGGCGCTCAGTGCGGAGTATCCGTCGCTGGAGGTCCGCACCGTCGTCGCGGATATGCGGGATCACGTCGGCGTCCCGTGGGCGACGGAGCGGCCGGTGCTTTACGCGTTCCTCGGCAGCACGATTGGCAACTTCGACGCGCGCGAGTCACGTGCCGTGCTAGCACGCGCCCGCGCCGGCCTGACGGCCGGCGACACTCTGCTACTGGGCGTGGATCTCGTCAAAGACGTCGCGACGGTCGAAGCGGCGTACAACGACAGCCGCGGCATCACCGCCGAGTTCAATCGCAACGTCCTCCGCGTGCTGAACGCCGAGCTTGGTGCGACGTTCGACGTCGAGGGATTCGGTCACCGTGCCTTCTACAATTCGCCCGAGCGGCGGATCGAGATGCACCTCGTCGCGAGCCACGCGCAGCACGCGCTGGTGCCCGGTGTCGGCGTGGTCCGCTTCCGCGCCGGGGAGACCATTCGGACCGAGATCAGCTGCAAGTACGACTCCGATGCGATCCAGCGGCTTCTCGGCGCGGCAGGGTGGCGGCTCGACGCCTGGCTGACGGACGACAGCCGCCTCTTCGCGCTCGCGCTCGCGCGACCCGCCTCGTGACCGCCGGCGTCGCGCACACCGCGGGGGCGCTGGGCCGCTCACAGGACTACGTGGCGCGACTGCGCGACTTCGTTGCGCGGCGCGCCTTCAGCCCACGATCGCGGAGCCCGAGCGCGCGGGTCGGCGCTGAGATCGAGTTCATCGCGATCCGCGAGAACACTGGGCGAGTGGCGCCGCTCGAGGCCCACGATGGCCGGTCGCTATTGGCCGCCGTGCGAGCTTCGGCCGGTCAGCGGGGTTGGCGCGAGGGACGCTCCGCGAAGGGGGCGCCGTGGTTTCGTCTGCCGACGGGTGGGCGGATCACGTTCGAGCCGGGCGGTCAGGTCGAGTACGCGTCCCGCCCCCACGCGTCGGCGACGAAGCTGCTCGATGACCTCGCGGCGACAGCGGTGACATTGCGCGAAGCCTGCGCCGCCTTCGGCATCCGTCTCCTCGATTGCGGTCTCGACCCCGTCAACGGCCCGGGCGACGCGCCGCTCCAAGTTGACGCTCCTCGCTATCGGCGGATGAACACCTACTTCGAGCGAATCGGGCCTGCCGGTGCTCGAATGATGCGTCAGACGGCGAGCTTGCAGCTGGCGTTGGACCTCGGCCCCGACGTGGCCAGTCGGTGGCGACTCCTCAACGCGCTCGCGCCGGTCACGACCGCCGTCTTCGCGAATTCGCGGTGCTACCACGGAGTCGATACCGGATTCGCGAGCTATCGCGCCGAAACGTGGAGGCGAACCGACCCGCTGCGTACGGGGCTCTTCGGAGGCACGGACCCCGTCGAGGAGTACCTGGAGTTCGCGCTTTGCGCACCGGCGATGCTACTCGGCGCCGACGACGCGCTTCCGCGACCCTTCGAGACGTGGCTCGACAAGATCCCCGACGTCGCGCAATGGGCGGAACATCTCGGGACGCTCTTCCCTGACGTTCGTCCGCGGGGGTACTTCGAGGTGCGGTCGATCGACGCGGTGCCCGAGGCGCACTGGCCCGCCGCGATCGCATTGGTAACCGGGCTGGCCTATGACCGCCGTGCGGCGCGCGCGGCGGCCGAGATCGCCCGCTGTCCGGACGCGGAGCGACTGGAGCGGGCCGGCCGTTGGGGGCTCTCCGACGCCCAGCTGCGACGCGATACCCGAGACCTCGCCAGGCTCGCGGTCGAGGGCTGCCAGCGCCTCGGAGAGGCGTTCATCAGCGAGCGGCATCTACAGGCAGCAGCGGATTTCTTCGGCGCGCTGACGCCCTGAGCAGGCTGCGGGTTCGGCTGTGCGGCGCACCTGACCGCGCAACTCTCGGACGACGTTTCGAGTCGACAAAAGCTGTTTACGGAAAGCTGTTTACGGCTGACCTGTGCGGACGCGATATTCCCTGGGCCGGCCGAGGCGCGCAGGTCGGCGGGACCCTTCCTCGATGATACGCCGCTCCACCGGGACATGACCTCCGTGGCCGACATGACGAACACCGCCTACGTCGAACTGGGCGCTCTGGCAGGGGACCTGGCGAGCGCGAGGTCGCCCACAGTGCGTGCGGCCGCGAGCGACCCGCCGGGCGCGGTCGAGCTCACCAGCGTCGCGCAGCGGCTTGGCGGCCGCTGGGCGCTTCGGGGCGTCACCATCCGCGTCGAACCGGGCGAGGTGGTCGCGATAGCCGGTGCGAACGGCAGCGGGAAGACGACGCTGCTGCGCGTGGTCGCGACGACGCTGACGCCGACTCGGGGCTCCGGTCGCGTGTTCGGGCATGACCTCGTGCGCGAGGCGGATGCGGTACGTGCGGTTGTCGGAATGCTCGGTCACGCGACTGGGCTGTACGACGACTTGTCGGCCGCCGAGAACCTCGCTTTCGCCCTGCGGATGTACGGCGTTGCGCCCACCGCTCGAGGTATCGACGCCGCGCTGGAGGCGGTCGAGATGCGCGAGCACGCCCAGGACCTCGTCCGGCGTCTGTCGGCGGGCATGCGTCGGCGCGTCGCGCTCGCGCGCCTGTGGCTCCGTCGACCGCGCCTCCTCCTCCTCGACGAGCCGTACAACAGCTTCGATGCTGCGGGTGTCGAGGTGGTCGACGCGCTGGTAAGGGATACGGCACGGACCGGCGGTGCCGCGCTCGTCGTCACGCACGATCTCGCCCGAAGCGCGGGCGTGGCATATGACCGTGTCATTTTCCTGAACGCCGGTCGGATCAGTGGCGATCCCGTTCGCGGGCCGGAGGCAGTGTCGTGAGCTTGCGACAGGAGCTGCGCCGCGCGCGGGCCGTCGCGATGAAGGATCTCACGACGGAATGGCGTACGCGCGCGAACTTCAACGCCGTGACCTTCTTCGGTGCACTCATGCTCCTGCTGTTCGGCTTCGCGCTCGGACCCGACGCGGAGGCGCTGCAGCGCGCCGCGCCGGGCCTGATCTGGCTGACCGTGCTCTTCAGCGGCGTGCTCGCTTTCAATCGCTCATACCAGATCGAGCTCGAGAACGACGCGCTGGAAACGTTGCTCGGCTATCCGGGCGACCGTCGCACAATCTTCCTCGGAAAGCTCGCCGCAAACTTCATGTTCGTTCTGCTCGTGGAGATCATCATCGTTCCGCTGACGGCCATCCTGTACGGGTTGTCGCTCGCGCCCGCGTTCCCGGGCTTGGCGGTCGTCCTCCTACTCGGGACGTTCGGCTTCGTCACCTTGGGCACCTTCTACTCGGCGCTCTCGAGCCGCAGCCGGGCCCGCGAAGTCTTGTTGCCGCTCCTGCTGTTCCCGATGCTCGTGCCGCTCCTCATCGCGGCTGCGGAGGCCACTGCGGCGCTAGTCGCCGGCGACCCGATGGGAGATGCGCGCACGTGGGCCGGTGTCCTCGCCGCGTTCGACGTGATTTTCCTCGTCGCGTCGGTGTATGCCTTTGAGCACGTGATCGACGCATGAACGCCGCACCTGTGAACGCGGAACACGTCCGGCAACCCGCGCGGCCGCCGCGGACGTCGCCCCTCCTCGGCCTCGTGGCCTTCGCCGCGGTCGCGGCCGCGCAGGCTCTCGGGTTCGTGACGTCACGGCCCGACCGGGACATGGGCCATCTGCAGAAGATCATGTACGTGCACGTGCCGGCGGCGTGGAGCGCGTTTCTCTGCTTCTTCGTCGTCCTCGTTGCCAGCCTGCATTACCTGTGGCGGCGGCGCGAGCGCTCGGACCTGCTCGCCGCCTCGGCCGCGGAGGTGGGCACGGTGTTCACGGCGCTCGCGCTCGTACTCGGATCGATCTGGGGTCGGCCCACGTGGGGTGTCTGGTGGGCGTGGGACGCGCGGGTCACGTCGACCGCAGTACTGCTGGTCATTTTCGTCGGGTACCTGGCGCTGCGCGCATTCACCGATGACCCGGACCGCCGGGCGCGGTGGAGCGCCGCCGTCGGCATCCTAGGAGCGCTCAACGTTCCGGTCGTGTACATGTCCGTCCAGTGGTGGCGGACGCTCCACCAGACGCAGTCGTCGCCCTCGACGGTCGACCCGGCGTACGCGCTCGGTCTGCGGGCGAATGGGATCGCGTTCGTATTCGTGCTGATCTACCTCCTTCGACGGCGGTACGAGACTGCGATCCTGGAGCGCGACGCCGAGCGCCGCCGTGACGAGGCGGCACTCAGCGACGAAGCGGGCGTACGCCCGGAGGTGGCCCGTGTCTAGCGAGTGGTCGTTCGTGATCGCGGCCTACGCAATCACGTGGGTCGTCCTCGTCGGCTATGCGGCGTACCTGGCACGACGCCGTCGCCGGGCGGCCAGGCGAGTCGCCGAAGCAGCCGAGGCGTGAGTATGCCAGAGAAGGGCGCTCGGAAACGGCGCGCGGTTGCCGTCGGCGCACTCGTGGCCGTGGCCGGGGCGTTCGCGTATCTGCTCATCGGCGGAATTGGCGAGAACCTCGTCTACTTCCTCTCGCCGGGGGAGCTGCTCGCCAGGGGGACTGCGGCATATGACCGACCCGTCCGGCTCGGCGGCCAGGTCGTGCCCGGCTCCGTTCAGTGGGACGCCGACCGCCTCGAGCTGCGCTTCGGAGTTACCGACGGGACGCAGCAGATCAGCGTCAGGTCGAAGGGCGCTCCGCCGCAAATGTTCCGGGACGGCATAGGGGTTGTTGTCGAAGGCCACTACCGGCGCGGCGGCGAGTTCGAGTCGCACAACCTGATGGTCAAGCACTCCAACGAATACCGCGCGCCGAAGCCCGGCGAGCAGCCGCACGAGCTCTACAAGACCCTCATCCGGGGTAATCGCCCGTGATGGGGGCGGTCGGTTCGAGCGCCTTGGTCGTCGCGCTCTGCGTCGCGCTGCTCGGTGCCGTGCTCGCGGTCGCCGGCGCGCGCCGCGCGCGCGCGGACTACGTTCGCGGCGCGTACGCCGCGGTCTACACGAACTTCGCGCTGCTCACTATCGCCAACGTCGCGATGGTCTTCGCGCTGGTGACGCACGACTTTAGCGTGTCGTACGTGGCCCAGGTCGGGAGCCGGTCGACGCCGCTGCTGTATACGGTGATCTCACTATGGGGCGCGCTCGAAGGGTCGATCTTATTCTGGGGTTGGGTCCTGGCCGCCTACGCCGCCGTCGTTGTGTATCGACATCGCGCTCGCGAAGGGGCCCTCCTTCCTTACGCGGCCGCGACGTTGCTCGGCGTGGCGGTGTTCTTCTCGATCCTCCTCGTGGGGCCGGCTAATCCGTTCGGCACGGTCAGTCCAGTGCCGGCGGACGGGCCGGGACCAAACCCGCTGCTCCAGAACCATCCGCTGATGGCGGTTCACCCGCCGCTGCTCTACTTGGGCTACGTCGGGATGACCGTGCCGTTCGCGTTCGCCGTCGGCGCAATGATCGCGGGCGAGGCCGGCCGCAGGGACGAATGGCTCGTCCTGACCAAACGGTGGACGCTCGGTGCGTGGACGTTTCTGACCGCAGCGATCATCGCCGGCATGTGGTGGTCGTACGAGGTCCTCGGCTGGGGTGGATACTGGGCCTGGGATCCCGTCGAGAACGCGTCGTTCATGCCGTGGCTGACGGCGACGGCGTTCCTCCACTCGTCGATCGTGCAGGAGAGGCGCGGACTGCTTCGCGTCTGGAACCTGAACCTCGTCGTTGCGACCTTCCTGCTGACGGTGCTCGGAACGTTTCTGACACGCAGCGGGGTCCTATCATCCGTCCACGCCTTCACCACAGGGCGGATCGGATACTATTTCCTCTGGTTCATCGCGGTGACGCTCGTCTTTTCGCTCGCGCTCGTCGCGGGAACGTCTGGTGAGCGGGGGGAGCCGGGCAGGCTGGACGCGAAGGCGTCTCGGGAAACGATCTTCCTGCTCAACAATCTCGTTCTCACGGTCTTCAGCTTTACCGTGCTCGTCGGCACGCTCTTCCCGCTGGTCGCGGAGGCACTGCGCGGCGTCAAGGTCAGTGTGGGCGCGCCGTTCTTCAACCGCATGACACTGCCGCTTTGCGTCGCGCTGCTATTCCTGCTCGGTGTCGGCCCGGCGCTGCCGTGGCGGCGAGCCACGCGTGACGTCGTGCGGCGACAACTCGTTCCGCCGAGCGCCGCTGCCTTGGTGGCGGCGGTCGCCGCGATCGCCTTCGGCGCGCGCGATCCGTACGCCGTGCTGGTCTACGCATTTGGCGCGTTCGCCATTACCGCGAACGCTCGGGAGTTCTGGGCGGGAACGAGCGCGCGAATGCGCGCGCACGGCGAGAGGCCGCTGGTCGCGCTTGGGCGACTCGCGCTCTCGAATCGTCATCGGTACGGCGGCTACGTCGCGCACATCGGGGTCGTCGTAGTCGCGGTGGCGATCGCGGCATCCTCCACGGGCCGGGTGGAGCGGGAAGCGACGCTTCGCCCGGGCGAAACGGTGACGGTCGGGCCGTTCGGACTTCGGCTCGGCCGCGTCTGGGGCGCGGAGGAGCCGCAGCGTTTCGTGATCGCTGCCACTGTCGACGTGCTTCGCGACGGGCGCGTGATCGACGAGCTGCAGCCGCGGCTCAACTTCTACCGCCGAAGCGATCAGCCTATTGCGACGCCTGCGGTGCGAAGCCGGGCCCCGGGCGACTTGTACCTCAGCCTGATGGCATTCCGGCCGGATGGGGAGTCGGCCACAGTCCGCGTGATCCTCGAGCCGCTGGTGCCGTGGATCTGGGCAGGCGGTTGTCTCATCTGTCTCGCCGCATTGTTCGCGGCATGGCCGTCGGGAGAATCGCGCGCCGCGCGCGCCGCGGCGAGGAGCGGGGCGGAGCAGTACCCGCCGCCCCTGGCCGTGCCCAGTCTTCCGACCGCGGCAACGGTGACGAGCGCGCGCGAGGCAGCGACGTGAACTGGCAGCGATCGCTCATCGCTGCGGCGGTGTCGCTGCCGCTCGTAGCGCTGCTCGGGTTCGGTCTCACGCGCGACCCGCGCGATATCCCTTCGCCCTTGCCCGGGCTGACCGCGCCCGATTTCCGACTCGCAGTGCTGCGACCGGGCGACTACCCGGCGGCACGGATCGACCGCGACACGGCGGCTCTCTCCGACCATCGCGGAGAGATTGTGGTGCTGAACTTCTGGGCGTCCTGGTGTCTCGCTTGCCGCGACGAGCACGCGGCGCTGAGCGCCATCGCGCGGGAGTACGCGGGACGCGGCGTACAGTTCTTCGGTCCCGTCTACAACGACACGCCGACGAACGCAGCGCGGTGGATCGAGGCGATGGGCGGCCAGGCGTACCCGTCACTGCTCGATCAGGGGTCGCGAACGGCGATCGATTACGGCCTGTACGGAGTGCCCGAAACGTTCTTCATCGGACGGGACGGCCGCGTGGCGTACAAGCACGTCGGACCGGTGACCGAAGCGCTGCTGCGGCGAAAGATCGACAGTCTCCGCACGGCGCCCGAGAGTCCGTGACGCGGCTCCGAGCTGCGAACGGCGAGCTGCGACTACCAGCGTGGCGTGCGACCGTCCCGGTGGTAGTCGCGGCCGTGCTCCAGGTCACGCCGGTGCTCGACGCGGACGCAATGCTCGTTTCGCCGCGAGTGGCGGCGCAGGTTGCCAACTCTTTGCCGCGCCGCGGCGCGGGTCCGGCGGACAGCACCCTCGAATTACTCACCCGTCAGGTTGCCGCACAACTCCGTTGCCCGGTGTGCCAGGGGCTCTCACTCGCTGACTCGCCATCGGAGCTCGCGCTCGAGATGAAGGACGTCGTGCGCGAACAGCTGCGGGCTGGCCGGACGCCCGACGAAGTGAAGGGCTACTTCGTCGCGAAGTACGGCGAGTGGATTCTTCTCGAACCGCCGCGCCGCGGCTTCAACCTGCTCGCTTATTTACTTCCCGCGGGCGCGATCGTCGCCGGGCTCGGCGTGGTCTGGCTCGCGCTGCATCGGTGGACAGATGGAGCGCCGCCGGCTGAAGAGGTTCCGAGGCCGGACCTTCTCGACTGAGCGGCCGATGATGGCCTCAGCGCGCGCGGCCTAGTTCCCGGGGGCGAACCCCCTGCCACCGCTCGCCGGGCGAAGCTGCACCGGCAGCGGTGCCGAGCGTGACGCCGGCCAGCGCTCCAAGCGGGGGAAACGCGATGAACTGTATGCCGCACATCTCTTGCCCTCGGCACCCAGTGTAGGACGCGGCAGCCACGGCGAGGCCCACAGCGAAGCCGGCAAGCGCCCCGAGTCCCGCACCCCGGGCGGCCCCGCGCACGCGGGAGCGCGCCACCAGAACGTCGATTCGATCCAGCCGCGCGAGCGCGAACATCCGTGCGCCGGCGGGCTCCGCGGAGAGAGCCAGCGAGTCAGCGCGCAGCTCGAGCACCGTGCCGACGGCGCGATGTCTCCGCGTCGCCTCCATCCACTGCACCCGCGCGTGAGCGCCCGACGCAAGGCGGGCGCCCTCCTGACCGCGGCTAACGGCCGGCGCGGTGAATGTGCCGGTCAGGATGAGCAGCACAGCAGCAACCGATCTGGGTGTCTGAGCGTTGAGGGGTATTCGGCGCATGGGGACCTCGCGGTTGCGGGTGAGAGTGTTGTCCTCACCAGGAACGCGGAAAGACCGCGGCTACCGGCTCACGCGCGGCTGACGCGATGCCGAAGCCCGTAGTTGCGCCAGAGACGAGAAAGCCCGGCACGATACCTCGGTGCCGAGCTTTCTCTTGCATGGTCGGGGCGACTGGATTTGAACCAGCGACCTCCTGCTCCCGAAGCAGGCGCTCTACCGGGCTAAGCTACGCCCCGCCGAAGGCGGTACGCCGACCTGTTCTAACCCTGAGCGCGCCCGGAAGGACTCGAACCTACAACCCCCAGATCCGTAGTCTGGTGCTCTATCCAATTGAGCTACGGGCGCTTCACCGGTCGCATGGCGGGCGACCGAGGTCAATCCGGACGAGCTCGGCGGTGGGCCGCGACGCGCTCCGGAGACGGACAAACCTAGCCGGCCTGGGACAGTAGGTCAAGACGCGGTGCCGTCGTCACTTGCGCGCATCGAGGCCTACAACGGCAGGCCCGCCGAACGCTGCGGCGCGCGGCGGGCCATGGGCGGTACAAGACTCGAACTTGTGACCTCCACGATGTCAACGTGGCGCTCTAACCAACTGAGCTAACCGCCCCGGGGAACTTCTCAGAGCGGGAAACGGGACTCGAACCCGCGACCCCAACCTTGGCAAGGTTGTGCTCTACCAACTGAGCTATTCCCGCGGTTGCCGCGCCGCACTCGACGGACCTACTCCACTGATCCGCTTGACGGCGACTTGCGGACCCTGCCCGACACCGCGCCGATCCATGCGCTCAGTGCCCGGGAGTGGAGGCGAGGGGGATCGAACCCCTGACCTCGTGAATGCCATTCACGCGCTCTCCCAACTGAGCTACGCCCCCGTGGCGGGCCCGGGTGTCGTCGGTTTCCGCCAGGAACCGTTGAGTTTAACCGGGTATAAGTGGTGAGTCAAGAAAACGGGCCTAGCGGAACATCTGTCGGCCGGTATCTTGCACCGCCGTTCGCGCTCGATGGCGGGGACGGCCCGGAGGGCGATCGCGATGCGCGGAGCGCCAGCCGGCGACGTCAATGCCGAAGCGATATCACCGCGACGCACTCCCGGCCCGCCAGGACCCGACGAGCGCGTCGCGACTCATAGATGACACCTCAACACGCGGTTGTCCGAGGCCAGCCGAACATGACCGAAGTTAAGCGCCGCCGCCGTCGCGCGCCCACGCCTGCGGGCATCGCGCCCAACGAGCCAGAGCGAGATATCCTCGACCAGTATCTCTATGAGGTCAGCACCTATCCGCTGCTCAAGGGGACCGAGGAGATCGAGCTCGCGCGCAAGATCCGGTCGGGAAACCAGGACGCGCTGCAGGAGCTGGTGAAGCGCAACCTGCGCTTCGTCATCTCCGTCGCGAAGAAGTATCAGAACCGGGGGCTGCCGCTCATCGACTTGATCGGTGAGGGCAACGTCGGGCTGCTGACGGCCGCCCGAAAGTTCGACCCGGACCAGGGTGTCAAGTTCATCTCGTACGCGGTCTGGTGGATCCGCCAGGCGATCCTCTCGGCGCTCGCGCGCCAGGGGCGAACCGTCCGCGTGCCGCTGAACCGCACTGCGGACCTCTCGCGCATCATCAAGGCGTCCGAGATCCTGCGGCAGAAGCTTAACCGCGAGCCGAGTCCCGAGGAGCTGTCGC
>JBHELH010000055.1:0-4276 GCA_046263215.1 Gemmatimonadaceae bacterium
GGGGCATACGCTCTCCGGCGGCGAGCGCCAACGCATCTCGATCGCCCGCGCGATCCTGCACGACCCACGCATCCTGATCCTCGACGAGGCGACGAGCAGCGTCGACACGGAGACGGAGCGGGAGATTCAGGTGGCGCTCGAGCGGCTGATCGCTGGGCGCACGGTGTTCGCGATCGCGCACCGGCTGTCGACGCTGCGACGGGCGTCGCGGTTGTTCGTGATCGAGAAGGGGAAGCTCGCGGAGGCGGGGACGCACCGGGAGCTCCTCGCCAGACCGAATGGGATCTACCGGAGGCTGTACGAGCTGCAGTTGCAGTTGCAGTGAGTTTCGAACTCGCCCTTCAAGCAGAGGAACGGACGATGACTGAGACATTGACCCGCGAGCCGAGTATGCAGAGCCAGCTCGCGCTCCGCGTCTCGACCGACGGACGCCTCCTGGCGAAGATCGGAGGCAAATGGGTGTCTGTTCGGCTCCGTCAATGCTTCCCGTGGTCGGAGCCGGGCCGCCACGTCTCGCTCCGCGACGACGAGGACGAGGAGGTCGCGCTCGTCGAGGACCCGGCGACGCTGGCACCCGAGTCGCGACGCGCGCTCGAGCGGGCGGTTGCCGAAGCGGGGTTCGTGCTCGACGTGACGCGGGTCCTCGACGTGGAGGAAGAGGTGGAGATCCGGCAGTGGACGGTCGAGACCAAGCACGGACGTCGGTCATTCCAGACCCATCTCGACGACTGGCCGCGTGTGCTGCCGATGGGCGGGCTGCTCATCCGCGACGTGGCCGGGGATCTGTACCGCCTGCCGGCGCCGGAGACGCTGGACGCGCGGAGTCGCGAGCTGCTGTGGGCGTTTGTGGATTGACGGTTGGGCAAGGAAGGGCGAGGCGTTGCGGGAAGAGCGGGGAAGGGCGTGGAAGGGCGGGCGAAGAGCGCGCACGCGGATGGCCGCGGATCGGCGAAGGGCGATCAGCGCGGATGGCTCCTCGACGTTACGAGATGCCCGACCGCCACGAGCCCGGACGATGCTTTTGGCTACACCCGCTCGGGACGCTACTCTCGCCCGCGTTTGTCATCCCGCAGGGGCGAGCGAAGCGAGCGAGTGTCGGGATCTACTGATAATCCGCCGGTACCACCTACGGCGCAGTGGAAGTAGATCCCGACAGGCGCTGCGCGCCTGCGGGATGACAGCACCGGCGGCGAGCCGGCGCGTCCCGATGGTGTAGCAAAGGTCTTGTTACGGGCCGGAGAGAGGAGCCCCGAACCTCCACGGAGTCATCCGCTCGTTTGAGCCCGTCGCCGATCCGCGCTCGTCCGCGTGCGCGCTCTTCCCGCTCTTCCCCGCAACGCCCTCGCCCGTCCTCACTCCTCCCGCAACGCAATCACCGGATTCACCGTCGCCGCTCGAACCGCCGGGACCAGACACGCGACCAGCGCGACGCCCGCGAGGAGCGCCGGCGCGGCGGCGAACGTCAGTGGGTCGAAGCGCGTCACCCCGTAGAGCATGCTGGTGAGCGCGCCGGTCAGCCAGAGCGCTCCGACCAGCCCGAAGACCAAGCCGACAGCCGTCAGCGTCAGGCCGCGCCGCAGCACCATCTGGAGGATGCGTCCGCGCCGCGCGCCAAGCGCCATGCGGATTCCGATCTCTTGACGTCGCCGGGTGACGAGGAGGGAGACAACGCCGTAGATGCCGATCGTGGCCAGGGTCAGCGCGAGCGCGGCGAACACGCCGAGCAGCGTCGTCGTGAAGCGGGGCTGCGCGAGCGAGTTGTCGGCGACGCGGTCGAGCGTCCGGACGTCCGCCAGCGGGAGATTCGGGTCGAGCGCGCGCACGGAACGCCGCACGTGGCCGACGAGGGCGCGCGGATCTGCAGCACGACCGCGAGCTCCCATCATCCGCACGACGAGACTCATGCTCCGCATCGTTTGTCCGCCCGCTGCCTCGAATTGCGCGTGCGGGATGTACATCTCCGCGCGCGGCGTCTCGACGACGGCGTTGTGCCGCACCTGTCGCGCGACGCCGACGATGGTGATCCAGGGTTGATTCCGGTCCCCGAGGTGGAAGCGCTTGCCGACCGGATCGGCACCCGGCCAGTACCGCTCGGCCATCGTCTCGTTGATCACGGCCACCAGGGGCGCGTTCTCGTGATCCCCGAACGTGATCGAGCGGCCACGCACAAGGTGCATCCCCATGCTCTCGAAGTATCCTGGCGTCACCACCTGCCAATCGCCGTTCGGGTTTTCCCCGGGCCGGCGTGGGCGCCCCTCGACGGTGATCGACCAGTCGCCGATCGTTCCCGTCAGCGGCAGAAGACGCGTCGCACCGACCACCCGTACGCCCGGCAGCTCGGCGATTCGTTCCTGGAGCGTCCGGTAGAACGCGATCACGTCGCGCGATTGTGGATACCGGCTCTGCGGCAACCCGATGCGGAACGTCAGCGCGTCCCTCGTGTCGAAGCCGAGGTCCGTTCGCTGGAGCGCGGCGAAGCTGCGCAACAGGAGCATCGCGCCTATCAGGAGCGTCACGGAGAGCGCCACCTGGGCAGCGGCGAGCGAGTCGCGGAAGCGCTGCTGGGCGCGTCCGACCGTTCCCGTGCGTCCGCCCTCCTTGAGCGCGCGCGAGAGCGCTGGGCGCGAGAGCTCGAGCGCGGGGGCGAGCCCGAACAGCACCCCGGTGGCCGTTGCCACGACGAGCGTGAAGCCCAGCACGCCAAGGTCGATTCCGACCTCGGCGATCCGGGGCACGCCCGGTGGATGCAGCGCGACCAATAGCGTCGTTCCGGCGTAGGCGAGCAGGATCCCCAGCGCCCCGCCGACGAGCGAGAGCAGCACGCTCTCGGTGAGAAGCTGGCGGACGAGTCGCCCGCGCGAGGCGCCGAGCGCGCTGCGGATCGCGATCTCGCGGTGACGCGCGTCCGAGCGGGCGAGCATCAGGTTCGCGACATTCGCGCACGCGATGAGCAGGATGACGCCGACCGCGCCGACGAGCACAAAGAGCGCATACCGGACGTCGCCGAGCACGAGCTCCTGCACCGGAACGGCGTTGCGCGGCTCGACAGGGTCCCTGATGAATCCTTCTCGCAGCCAGCGGTCCTCCACGGCTCGCATGCGCGCCGCTGCCTGACGGGGGTCGACGTCAGACCGCAGCCGGCCGACCGCGTTGAAGCTGCGGTTACCGAATCCGGCGTACACCGGATCGTCGAGCGTCGTCGGGCTCCAGAGCTCGATCGGGCGCTCCTCGCCGAAGTCGAGTGGCACGCGAAAGGAAGCCGGCAGCACGCCGACCACCGTGCGCGGGCGGTCGCCGACGAGAGTCGATCGCCCGACGACGCGCGGGTCGCCGCCGTAGCGCCGTTGCCAGAGGCTGTGGCTCAGGATGACCACCGTCGGCTCCACGCTGCCGTCCTCCGGAGCAAAGGCGCGCCCGTGAAGGGGACGGACACGCAGCGTTTGGAAGAGGTTCGGCGTCGCGAGCGCCGAGACGACGCGCTCCGGCTCCTGATCCCCTGTCAGCGTCGCGGCGCTCTTGATGTAGGCCGCGAGCGGCTCGAAGCTTCCCGACTCTCGCGCGTAGCTCCGCACCTCGGAGGCGGAGAGGTGGGTCACCTCCCCCTTCTCGACCGCGCTCCAGATCATGACGACCCGTTCCGGCTCGCCGTACGGCAGAGGGCGCAGTACGACCGACTTCAGGATGCTGAAGATGGCGGTGTTGGCGCCGATCCCGAGAGCGAGCGTCAGCAGCGCGACCACGGCGAATCCCGGCGCGCGCGCGAGGCGACGGACGGAGTGCGAGAGATCCTGGAGCAAACGTTCCACGGCGGGCATCCTCGCAAGGGATGCCGGTTGGACATCGCGAGGAGACGGAAGGTTCGTCCGCCGTCTCGGCGCAGCGCGCCCCCTCCTCAGCAGCCGGTGCTGAGGAAGCAGAAAGCGGTGAACGTGCCTGTTACGGTGATCGGCCCGGGCGCAGTACTGCCCTCGGGCGGCTGCAGGGTGATCTCGAACGTGCCAACGAGGCGCTGCGGCGTCGAGCGGTGGATCCGTATCCACCCGGCCCGCGTCTCCCAGAAGTCGGCGGGACCGGGGCTGACGTAGTTGGATACGTCGCCGATCGCGTACGTCTCGACAGCGCCCGACTGCGCGCGGTGGCCTACGAACACGGTCGCCCCGTCCGGCGGCCGGGGCCCGCGCTGGTAGAGCTGCATGACCCACCCGTCGCCACCACGGTCCCAGGGCAACAACGAGATGCCCCAGCCCGAACGGTCGGCGCCGAAGCCGGCCCAGCC
>JBHELH010000056.1:0-3500 GCA_046263215.1 Gemmatimonadaceae bacterium
GCCCACAGGTACTTGGAGTGGTCCGTGCCGTCGACCTGCTCCTCGTAGTTGAACGCTTCGACCGGGACGGTCGCCATGCCGTACGGCTGGCGCATCAGTACCCGCGGGACGGTCAGCGCGACGTAGCGCGAGTCCTCCGACTGCCGGAAGCTCTTCCACTTCGCGTACTCGGTGGTGTCGAAGATCTTCGCGAGATCGCGCGGCTGGTCGAGCTGCGTAAAGCTCTCGAGGTTGAACATCTCCGGGCTTGTGCCGGCGACGAACGGCGCGTGCGCCGCGGCCGCCACCGACGCGATCTTCTCGAGCAGCTCCATGTCCTGGCCGCCCTTGCCGAACTCGTAGTCGCCGATCAGCGCGCCGAAGGGCGCGCCGCCGAAGACGCCGAACTCCTCCTCGTACACCTTCTTGAAGAGCGCGCTCTGATCGAACTCGGACGCCTTCTGGAGGTCCTTGAGCAGCTCCTTCTTGGAGACGTTGAGCACCTTGATCTTGAGCGTCGTGCTCGTCTCGGTGTTCGACAGCAGGTAGAAGAGCCCGCGCCACGTCGCCTCGAGGCGCTGGAACTCGGGTTGGTGCATGATCTCGTTGAGCTGCGCGGAGAGCAGCTCGTCGATCTGCGCGATGCGCGCGTTGATCATCGCCTCGGTGTCCGGGGCGATGGTCACCGTCCCCTTGAGCACCTCGCTGACGAAGTTGCGTACGAGGTCGCGCCCGCGCTCGCGAGCCGCCGGCTCGCGGCCGAGGCGGCCCTGCTCGACGATGCGGTCGAGGAGCCCAACCTCCGTGGACTCGGTCAGGGCGCCTTGCTGCTGGGGCTGAATCTCCATCTCAGACATCGGCCGCTCCCGGGGCGATCTCCGCCCGCAGCTTGCTCATCGCTTCTGCATCGTTGATGGTTTCCTGCAGGATCTCCTCGAGCTTGTCGTTCCCCTGCAGGCGCCCGCGGAGGTCGGCGAGCTTGGTGCGCAGCTCCAGCAGCTCGCGCAGCGGCTTCACCTGCTCGGCCACGCGATCGGGCGAGAAGTCATCGAGGCTCTCGAACTTCAGCTCTACCGCGATCTTGGAGCCGTCGGGGTTCAGCTTATTCTCCGTCGTGAACTGGAGTCGCGGCTGTGCGCTCTTCAGGACCGTGTCGAAGTTGTCGGGATTGACCTCGACGAACTTGCGCTCCTTTAGGCGCGGCAGCGGCTGCGCGGGGTTGCCACTCAGGTCGGCCAGGACGCCCATGACGAAGGGGAGCTCCTTCATCTCGATCGCGCCGCCCGTTTCCACCTCGTAGGTGATGCTCACGCGCGGCGGCCGGACGCGCTCGAGCTTCTTCTGGGTTCCCTGTGCCATCATCCACTCCGGATTGTGGGTCGCAATGCTGCGCGGCGTTCGCTCAAGCTGGCCACGCTGAGAAAGAACAGATGAAGTTGTTGCGTCGCGGTAATTTGGTCGTCAGCGGCGGCCAATCATGTAACCGTGTCTATCAGGTGTCAAGAATTCGGCTGCGACCGCTGAGCACCTTGAGACACGGCCGTTATCCGGCCGTTATTTCCGCCGTTACTCGCCGACTGACTCCATCGGTCCCGCGGCGCCGGGATCGCCGCCTGCGGCGGCGCTCACGATTTCCAGCAATCCGTGCTCGGCGAGCCGCTTGAGCACCTCGGCGAACTCGGCCTCCGGCGCGTCGTCCGGCACCAAGCCCTGCTCCTTGAGCTGCTGCAGTAACTCGCGTCCCGTGATCCGGCCGTCGCAGGCCATGAACAGAGTTGCGTACCCGGGCGGGCAGCTCGCGTCGGCGACGAACGGCGCCTGAGTCACGAGGAAGCAATGATCCATGACCCAGTGCCCGTCGCGCTGTCTGTGAATCGTACGGATCTCGGCCCTCGGGTTCGCGCGGAGCCGGGAGCGGAGGAGGTGACTTGCGCCGGAGCCTTCCCACCGGGCCGCGGTCACGTGCCAGTCGAGCGCCCACTGGAGATCCCGTGCCCTCGTGTGTGGCGAAAGCTGCCGCCGCAGCGTCGCGCTTGGGCGCGCGTCGCCACTCGCGCGGCGGTGGATGAGGACCGGCGCCGAGACTAGCTGCCGAATCCCCAATCGCTTGAAGAGCTCGTGCCGGCGGCCGACGTCCGTGAAGGTCTCCTCGCCATTCTGCGCGCGGCGGGCATAGTAGAGCGTCGGGTCGAGCACGGTCGCCTCGGCGACCAGAATGTCGAACTCCTCCTCGTGCTCACCAATCGCGCCCCTGATGCGCTGCTCGAGCGGGGCACCCTCGCGGTCGGTGGCGACGCAGTCGCAGAAAAAGTGGCCGCCGGGGCGCAGGTGCGCTGCCAGCCCGCCGAGGATGCGCCACGTGACGCGCTCGCCGTCCTCGCCGCCGTCGCGGAAGATGTATTCGTCCTTCAGCGCCGGCATATACGGCGGGTTCGCGACGATGCGGTCGAACGTCTGGCCGGCGACCGGGTCGTACAGGTCTCCTTGCAGCACCGTCACCATCTTGATTCCATTCAACGCGGCGTTAAAGCGCGCGAAGCGGCTCGAGCGTTCTGTGATGTCGACCGCCCAGGCGCGGTCGGCGAATCGCCGCGCCCCGACGAGCGCGGCGATCCCCGTCCCCGAACAAAGGTCGAGCATGTCGCCGCACGGGGCGCGCGGCATCAGCGCCATGAATCGCTGCGTGGCGTCGCCGATTGCCGGAAAGACAATGTCGGCCGGGGCGCGCCAATCGCTGACCGGGCCGGCCTCGCCGTGGTCGGACGCGATGTACAGCCCCTCGGTCGGGTAGAGCGCCAGCGTCGCCCGGCAGCCGTCCCCGGTAGGCGTCGCGGGCATCAGCAGGCCGAGATCCTGGATCGCCGCAAGGTCGCCGGGCGACAACAGCGACCGCACGGTTCGCCACGGCACCTCGGCGGTCTCCAAGAACAGGCGGATAAGCAGCGCCTGCGGATCCGTCGCCTCGCGGTCAGGCTTGAGTCGCCGCGTTGCCTCGTGAATCGTCGAGATGCCGAAACGCTTGCAGACCTCGGGCTCGGTGTAGCCGAGCGCTTCGAGCGCCTCGCGCAGCCGCTCGAATTGCTCCGCCGTTCCCATCCGGAAAGGCTCCGGCACCCACCGGGCCTCAGGGGTTGGCATCGGCCGGCCCGAACGGCAGAGGGAGCGCGGTGAGCGGATTTGCGACGGACTGGAAGCGATACAGGCGCACCGCGTCGCCGCCCTTGTGCGATTGCACCGCCATGAGGCCGCACTCGACGATGCGATCCACGGCTCGCGCGCTCAGGACGGCTTCGGCGCACGGTTTGGCCGTGACCTCGCCGGCCGCGCGCACGAGGTGGAGCGGCAGCCCGGGAACGTCGAGCCCCGGCCGCAGCGCCCACCCGTCGGCGGTGAACGCTTCGCCGACGAGGAGCGCGCACAACGCCGCCGAGTTCCCCCAGAGATAGTCCTCGTGCGCAGTTGGCGCGGAGAGCTCCTCGAACCGCGGGACCTCGCACGGCTCGCCGTCCGGGCCGCCGTAT
>JBHELH010000057.1:0-19293 GCA_046263215.1 Gemmatimonadaceae bacterium
CGCATGACATCGCCCATCACGCCGGCGACGACACGCGGCGTCAGGTTCGTCTCGGCGGTGCCCTCGGCGCCGGTGAGCGTCGCGTCGCGCTGGCGATACTCAATCTCGGGGAACTCTTCGCCGTCGACAACGACCGTCCCCACGGGGACCGGGGCGATGTAATCGCCGATGCGATTATGGAAGCCGGAGAGCTGAACCGACACGGACCGCGACTGCATACGCAGCACGGCGTCGAGGCCCTGATTGATCTCGGCCTCGAGGTTGGGATTGCCGGTGTCGAAGCTCCCGGCGGCCGCGTGAAAGCCGTTCGAGAACAGCTCTTCGACCGTCGGAGCGCGGAAAGCACGCGCCGCGCTCAAGCCCAACGACCCCGCGCTGCCGAGCGGAAGGCTGACGCCGACCGAGCCCGACACGTTCGAGAACGACCGGCGTATCGCCGGACCGAAGCGCGGGTCGGCGGTAGCGCTCGATCTGATCGAGTATGCATCGTAGCGCGCGCCCAGCTGCAGCGTCGCCCGACGGGGCTCGTGCGCGTCTCCGTGCGCCGTGCCGTGCATCCCGCCGTGCGCGCCTTCGTGGGTATCGGAACCCATTGCCCCGCCGATCGGGACCTCCTGGTAGAGGAACACCCCGGCCGCGTTCGAGCTCGCCGCCGGCGTGAGCGCCTCCTCGCCCCGCGGATCGTACTGCTTGGAGAGCCCCGACGCGCCGACGGCTCCGTCGACGCGACCGAGCTGCGTCTTTGCGCTGAGCCCGAACGTCTGCGTCCGCAGCCGGAACGTGGTCCCGATCTCACCCGTCGGCTCGACCTCGTCGTGGGTGTACGTCTGGGCGGTGCCGTCGAGCTTGAGGTAGGTCAGGTGCGGGTTACGAACGTTGAACCCGGCTTGCCCCAGCAGCTGCGCGCGCCAGCCCTCGATATGCACACCCTCCTCACCGGCCGGGAGCCCATAATCAAATCCGAACCCGCGGAGCCCGAGCCCCGCGCTACCGCGCGCGCCGACGTAACCGAGGCCGGCGACGCCATAGAGGTTGTTGGAGTAACTGTTGTCCAGGCGCCGGCCGCCGCCCACGCGCACGTCGTTGAGTCGCCGACCGCCGCCGCGGACGCTGAGCGCGACTGACTGTCCCACCGGCAACGTGATGCCGGCCGCAAGCCCGCCGCCGGGATTCGCCGACTCGCCTTGGGTCGCTGCGTACGCCTCGCGGTGCGACGGGACCGATGTCGGGATGTCGTTCGAGATGACGTTCACGACGCCGCCGAGGGCGTTGTTGCCATAGAGAAGCGACGCCGGACCGCGAACGACCTCGATCCGTGTCGCCGCGAGCGGATCAATCGACACGCTGTGGTCCGACGAGCTAGACGACAAGTCGCCCGCGCGCGCTCCGTCTTGGAGCACGAGAATCCGCTCGTCGGTCAGACCGCGGATGACCGGCGCCGCCGCGCCAGGCCCCGCGTAGCGCATCTGAATTCCGGGCTCCCGACTCAGAGTCTGCGCGACGCTCGCGCCGAGGTTGCGCTCGAGGTGCTTGCCACTCAACTCGTGCGTCGACTGGGTGATGTCCAGTGGGTCGACGCCCAGCGGCGACGCGGTCACCTGGACGCTCGATAGCCGGAGCGCCGTGGGACGCATGACGACGCTGACCGTGACATCCGGCCCCGAGGCAGGCACATCGACGTCGGCGTGCGCCGGTGCGTATCCGATCAGCAGTACCTGGATGTGATGGTGTCCTGGGGGCAGCGCACGCAGGACGAAACGTCCCTCGGAATCGGTCGACGCGACGCGGCCGAGCGCAGCAACGATCACCTGTGCGTTCGGGAGTGGTGCGCCGGCGGTATCGCGCACGGTACCGATGACGGCCGGCTGGGCCGTCGCGGTCTCGTGCGACGGAGGGTCGGCGGCGCCGGCGACGGCCGGCGCAAGCAGCGCTGAGAGCAGCGCCACGAGGCGCGAGCTTGAGGGCGGCATTGGGCTGGTGGCTCCTGATAGGCCTCTTGGAGGCAAGCGTGGCAGCGCGCCGTCGGGCACGCCACCGGCAATCGTCGCGCCCGCGTCAGGGCAGCGGCGTCGTCAGGAGCGGTGAGGCGGCGCTCGGGATAGCGGGAGCGCTAGGCGGACGCTGGCGGGGGGTCCGCCGTCCGGCGCGACGTGAGAACCGCGCGCGGCGATCTGCGTCCAATCGACGGGTGGCGCGGCGACGACCGCTGCGTAGGTCGACAGCGCTTGGCACCGCGCGCAGTCGGGCGCGTGCACCGGGCGACATCCGGGTCTCGATCGGTCCTCGACGTGCCCGCGCGCGTCGGCCGACGACGCGCTTCGCGCGACTCCCGCCTCGGCGAGCGCGCCGACTGCCGGAAGTGCGAGCTGCAGCACTGCCCACAGCAGCCCGAAGGCTCGGCGGCGTCGACTGATCCGGAGCATGTCGGGACGCTACTCGGTGGACCGTTCGGCGGCAACCAACTCGACATCGGACGCGGAACGGCCGCGGCTCTGGACTGATGCGGGGCGCGCGTGGAGCTTGAGCGCCCATGACCCAGCGTTCCGTGTCGCCCCGCGCCGCGCCAGCCGCCTCACGGAGCGCGCGACCGAGCATCCTGCTCGGCGCCGCGTTCCTCATGGCGACGTCGGCCATCGGACCCGGCTTCCTGACTCAGACCGTTGTCTTCACCGAGCGCCTCGGAGCCAGCTTCGGGTTCGCGATTCTCCTCTCCGTTCTCTTCGACCTCGCGGCGCAGCTGAACGTGTGGCGGGTGATTGCCGCCTCGGGTCGGAGGGGGCAGGACCTCGCCAACGACATGCTGCCCGGACTCGGTCACGCGCTTGCCGTCTTGGTCGCCGCCGGCGGTTTGGCGTTCAACGTCGGGAACGTCGCCGGGTGCGGGCTCGGGCTGAACGCGGCGCTCGGCCTTCCCGTGTGGGCGGGCGCGGTGGTGAGCGCCGGCATCGCGGTCGTGCTGTTCGTCGTCAAAGAGGCGGGGCGCGCCATGGATCGATTCGCCCAGGTGCTCGGCGGACTGATGATCGCGCTCGCGGCGTACGTCGCGGTCGCATCACGGCCGCCACTCGGCGAAGCGGTGCTCCGCACCGCCCTCCCCACGCGCCTCGACGCTCTCGCGGTCGTCACGATCGTCGGCGGCACGGTCGGCGGCTACATCACGTTCGCGGGCGCGCATCGGCTCGTCGACGCCGGCGTCAGCGGGCTTGGGGCCATCGGCGCGGTGACGCGATCCGCCGCTTCGGGGATCGCCGTCGCGTCGCTCATGCGTGTCGTTCTGTTCCTCGCCGCGCTCGGCGTCGTATCACGCGGCGTGCCGCTCGCCGCCGACAACCCGCCGGCGTCCGTCTTCCGGATCGCGGCGGGCGAGGTGGGTTATGTGTTGTTCGGCGCGGTGATGTGGTCGGCCGCGATCACGTCGGTCGTCGGTTCGTCGTACACGTCGATCTCTTTCCTCCGTAGTCTCGGTCCCGCCGCCGAGCGTCATTGGGCGAGACTCGTCGTCGCGTTCATCGCGCTCTCGACCGCGATCTTCCTCGCGGTCGGCCGGCCGGTGAAGGTCCTGATCCTCGTCGGGGCGCTCAACGGGCTCATTCTCCCCATCTCGCTCGGCGTCGTCCTCGCGGCGTCGCGGCGCGCGCGCATCGTGGGCGCGTATCGACACCCGGCGTGGCTCGTCGTCACTGGTGTGATCGTCGTCGCGGCGATGCTCGCGCTCGGACTGTGGACGATGGTCACCCAGGTGCCGAAGCTGTTTTCATGAGCTAGTTTCCCCTTTGACTATGACAAAACGCGAAGACGCGCTCGACTACCACCGCCGCGGGCGGCCGGGGAAGATCGCGGTCGTTCCAACCAAGCCCCTCACCAACCAGCGGGACCTTGCGCTCGCGTACTCGCCCGGCGTCGCCGAGCCGTGCCTCGAGATCAAGCGCGACCCCGAGGAGGCGTACACCTACACCGCGAAGGGCAACCTCGTCGCCGTCGTCACGAACGGCACCGCGGTGCTGGGGCTCGGCAACATGGGCGCCGTCGCCGGCAAGCCGGTAATGGAAGGCAAGGGCAACCTGTTCAAGCAGTTCGCCGACATCGACGTCTTCGACCTCGAGGTCGGCTCCGAGGACCCCGACGACGTCATCAAGTTCTGTCAACTCCTCGAGCCGACCGTCGGCGGCATCAACCTCGAGGACATCCGCGCGCCCGATTGCTTCTACATCGAGGAGACGCTCCGCCGCACGCTGCGCGTGCCGGTCTTCCATGACGACCAGCACGGGACGGCCATCATCTCGGGCGCCGCGCTCCTGAACGCGCTCGAGATCGTCGGCAAGCCGATCGAGGACGTGCGCGTCGTTTTCTCCGGCGCGGGCGCGGCGGCGATCGCCACGGCGGAGCACTACGTGCGCCTCGGCGTCCGCCGCGAGCACGTCGTCATGACGGACCGCGCGGGCGTCATCTACGCGGGGCGCGACGGCGAGCTCGATCCGTACAAGTCCCGCTTCGCGCTCGAGACGCCCGCCCGCACGCTCGCCGACGCCCTCGGGGGCGCCGACGTCTTCGTGGGGCTATCGGTCGCGGGCATCTGCACGCCGTCGATGATCGCCTCGATGGCGGACAAGCCGATCATCTTCGCGCTCGCGAACCCGGTGCCGGAGATCCTCCCGCACGAAGCGCGGAAGATCCGGCCCGACGCGATCATCGCGACCGGCCGCAGCGATTTCCCGAATCAGGTCAACAACGTCCTCGGGTTTCCGTTCATCTTCCGCGGCGCCCTTGACGTCCGGGCGGAGCAGATCAACGAGGAGATGAAGATGGCGGCGACGCGCGCGCTGGCCCTGCTCGCCAAAGAGGACGTACCGGACAGCGTCGCGCGGCTGTACGGCCTCACGAACGTGCGCTTCGGGCCGGACTACCTGATCCCCTTCCCCTTCGACCCCCGCGTGCTCTTATGGGTCGCCCCGGCGGTCGCGTGGGCCGGCGTCGCGAGCGGGGTCGCGCGCGACTTCGTGGAGCTCGACAGCTACCGCGAGCAGCTCGAGGGGCGGCTCGGACGCGCCCGTGGCCTCATGCGGGCGCTGATGAATCGCGCCGCGTCCGCCCCGAAGCGGGTCGTGTTCCCGGAGGGAGAGGATCCGCGAGTCATGCGCGCGGCATCGATCCTCGTCGACGAGCGGATCGCTCAGCCGGTGTTGCTCGGGCGGCGCGAGACGATCGAGCGCGTCGCGTCCGAGTGCAACTGCTCGCTCGACGAGGTCGAGATCGAGGATCCGGCGACATCGCCGCGGCGCGAGGAGTACGCGCGCTACCTGTGGGAGCGTCGGCAGCGCAAGGGGCTGAGCCTGGACGAGGCGCGCCGCGAGCTGTTCAACGGCAACTACTTCGGCTCGTGCATGGTCGCGCGCGGGGACGCCGACGCCCTCGTCTCCGGGGCAAACATGGAGTACCCGGAGACGATCCGGCCCGCGCTGCAGGTCATCGGCGCCCACCCGAAGGCGGGTATCGTCAGCGGGCTGTACATGCTCGTCTTCGAGAAGCGGGTGATCTTCTGCGCCGACACGACGGTCAACATTGACCCGACGGCGGAGCAGCTCGCGCAGATCGGGTACGCGGCGGCGCGCATCGCCCGCACGATCGGGATCGAGCCGCGCATCGCGATGCTCTCGTTCTCCAACTTCGGGTCCGTGCGCCACCCGGAAGCCGAGAAGATGGCGCGCGCCGCGCAATTGCTGCGGCAGCGCGACCCGACGCTGATGGTCGACGGGGAGATGCAGGCCGACACGGCGTTCGACCCGGACATCCTTCGCCGCGATTACCCGTTCAGCGCGCTCAAGCCGGAGGCGAACGTGCTGATCTTCCCGAACTTGAGCGCGGGTAACATCGCGTACAAGTTACTGAACCACCTCGGCGGCGCGACAGCGATCGGGCCAATCCTCGTCGGCATGCGCCGGCCGGTTCACGTGCTGGAGCGGGGCGCCGACGTGCAGGAGATCGTGAACATGGCCGCGGTAGCGGTCATCGACGCGCAGCAGCGCAGCCCCGGGGGGGTGGCGCCCGAGGCCGTCGTGCCGGAGGCGACGAACGGCCTCCCGGCGGCATTTTCCAGGATCTAGGTCGCTCAGAGCGAGGTCAGGACCCGATGGCCATTCAAACACAACCGCGCCAGCACGCCGCGGACATTCGGGGCCGGGTCGGGCTCGAAGCGCAGGGGCTGAATCCGGGCGGTGAGGTCCACTGGAACCTCGCCGGGCCGGTGCTCATCGAGTCGGCGATCCGCCGGGGCGAAGGCGACCTCGCGGAGATGGGCCCGTTCGTCGCCGTCACGGCCCCGCACACCGGGCGCTCGCCGAACGACAAGTTCGTCGTCAAGGAACCGGGCAGCGAGAAGGACGTCGACTGGGGCAAGGTCAACCAGCCGCTCGAGGCGGACCGATTCGACGCGTTGCTCGCGGATGTCCGCACGTACCTCGAGCGGCGCGACGAGCTGTTCGTCCAGGATCTCTACTGCGGCGCGGACCCGACGTACCGACTGTCGGTTCGCTACGTGTCGCCGAGCGCGTGGCACATGGCGTTCGTTCGGAACATGTTCATCCGCCCCGAGATGTCCGAGCTGCCGACGTTCGACCCGAACTTCACCGTGCTCCACGCGCCGGAATTCGAAGCCAACCCCGCCAAGCACGGAACGCGCACGGGCACGTTCATCGTCCTGCACCTCGGCCGCCGCATGATTCTCGTCGGCGGGACGCGGTACGCGGGTGAGCTCAAGAAGTCGATGTTCACGGTGATGAACTACTACCTGCCGAAGCAGGGTGTCCTCTCGATGCACTGCTCGGCGAACACCGGGAAGTCGGGCGACACGGCGCTCTTCTTCGGCCTCTCGGGCACCGGGAAGACGACGCTCTCCGCCGACCCCGAGCGCGCGCTGATCGGCGACGACGAGCACGGGTGGTCGGCCGATGGCGTCTTCAACTTCGAGGGCGGCTGCTACGCGAAGGTGATCAACCTCTCGCCGAAGGGGGAGCCGGACATCTACCGCACGACGCAGATGTTCGGCACGATCCTCGAGAACGTGGTGTTGGACCCGCTTACCCGGAAGGTCAAGTTCGAGGACCAGTCGATCACCGAGAACACGCGCGCCTCGTACCCCCTGCATTACATCCGGCACTTCGAGCCGACCGGGCGCGGCGGCCACCCGAAGAACATCGTCTTCCTGACGGCCGACGCGTTCGGCGTCCTCCCGCCCCTCGCGCGGCTGACGCGCGAGCAGGCGATGTACTACTTCCTATCGGGCTACACCGCGAAGGTCGCGGGAACGGAGCGCGGGGTGACCGAGCCGCAGGCGACCTTCTCGTCCTGTTTCGGCGCCGTCTTCCTCGTCTGGCACCCGTGGAAGTACGCCGAGATGCTCGGCCGGCTCATCGACGAGCACCGCCCGCACGTTTGGCTCCTCAACACCGGGTGGTCGGGCGGGCCGTACGGCGTCGGCAAGCGCATGAAGCTCTCGTACACGCGCGCGATGGTCCACGCCGCGCTCGGCGGCAAGCTCGACGCTGTGAAGACGGAGGCGGACCCCGTCTTCGGCCTCGCGATCCCGACCGCGATTCCCGACGTGCCGGCCGACGTCCTCCGCCCGCGCGGCACGTGGCAGGATCCGACAGCCTACGACGCTCAGGCGAAGAAGCTCGCCGAGATGTTTCGCAAGAACTTTGAGAAGTTTGGAAGCTTGGTGAGCGACGCGGTCAAGGGGGCGGGGCCGCGGTAACGCTATCAGCTATCGGTCGCCGGCGCAGGCGGCGACGCTATCGGCTATCAGCTATCAGCTATCCGTACTTGGACTGCCCCGCCGCGCTTCGCGCGTAGCGGTGCTTTGAGCTGCATTTGGTGTGAGGCTTCCTCCGCACCAGAGCCTCGTCCCACCCCAGAAAGCGGCCCGGGGGGCCGCCGTCCCTGCTTGCTACTGATAGCTGATAGCGGATAGCTGATAGCATCGCGGGCGAATCCCGCGACCGATAGCTGATAGCTTCTGTTACATGTTCACCATCATCCGCGACCCGCTCTGGAACAACGTGCGCGTCGACGCGCTCGCGATGGAGCTCATCGACACGCCGGCGTTTCAGAGGCTGCGCTACGTCCGGCAGCTCGGGTGGGTGTACATGGTCTATCCCGGTGCCACGCACTCGCGCTTCGAGCACGCGCTTGGCGCGTACCACCTCGCTCGGCGCGCGCTGGCGCTGCTCGAGGAGCGGGAGGGTTTGGCGCGCCTCCCGGACGACGAGTGCCACCTTGTCCGCGTCGCGGCGCTCCTGCACGACATTGGACACTACCCGTACTCGCACGCACTGGAGGAGATCGGCGCGCTGCACCACGAGGAGGTCGCCAGGCCGCTCGTCACGGAGGGCGACGTCGCTGAGGTCCTGGGGCGCGCGTTCGGCGCCGATGCCCCCGGCCGCGTGATGCGCCTCATTCGCGGCGAGAGCGAGAGCCCACTCCAGGGACTGATCTCCGGGTCGTTCGACCTCGATAAGCTCGACTACCTGCGGCGCGACGCGTTCATGTGCGGCGTCAGCTACGGCGAGATCGACGTCGACCGGCTGCTGCAGTCACTACTCTTGCTCGAGGAGCCGGCCACCGGCCGCATCTCCGTCGGGCTGAGCGAGAAGGGCCTGTCCGCGCTCGAGTCGTTGCTGTTCGCGAAGTACCAGATGTACCGGAACGTTTACTGGCACCACGCCGTGCGCGGCGCGACGGCGATGTACAAGCGGCTGGTCGCGGACGCCATCAACGCCGGCTCGCTCGACGCGCGCGAGCTCGCGGCATTCACCGACGAGGGACTTCTGCACCGCGTCGCCGATCTGGCGCCGGGTCCGCTCCTCGGCGCGCTCAGGGCACGGCGGCTGTACAAACGCGCGTTCGAGTGCCCCGCGGCCGACCTGCCACAAGACGGCGGGGAGTGGATCGCCGATGACCGCCCGCTCGCCGTCGCGGTGGAGGATGCGCTGGCGCGCGAAGTCGGCCTCGCGCCGGGAGAGCTACTCGTCGACTATCCCGCGAAGACGCAGATGCTCGGCCTCGACATCCCGGTGCTCCGCCGCACGCGAGACGTCCGGCAGCTCACGGCGGCCGGTTGGGAGGGCGCGATGAACCTGCCGAAGCTCTCCGAGCAGTTCTACCGATCGGCGAGGTGGCTCCGCGTCTTCACTTGCCGCAGGATGGTGCTCGATCGCCGGCGCGTGCTCGACCTCGTCAGGCGGCCGGCGGGCGAGGTGCGACGACTCGTCGCCGAGGGTCGCTTGCTGCTCCGCTAGTGCGCGCCGTGCGGCGCGCCGCTCGTCGGCGAGTCGCCGGCGTCCTGCGTCCCGCGTCCGGCGTCCCGGCTCTTGCCGTGCGCCTCGGCCAGCTTCCGCGCGATTCCGCGGTAGAACGCCGCGTCGTCGCGGCGGCCCTGGCCCTCCAGGCTCACGGCTGCGAGCTCCATCGCGTAGAGGATGTTGCCAAGGTACAGCTCCGCGAGCTGACCGACGGTCTGGTCAGCCATCGCCGCGCGGGCCGCCGTTGTCGGTGCCGCGCGGCTCGTCGAGCTCCGCGATCTGCACGACGATCGCGGTGATGTTGTCGAGGCCTCCCCGCCCGTTCGCCTCCGAGATGAGGAGGTGCACCAGCCGCTCCGGCGCGACGCGCGCGAGCAGCAGCTGCTGGAGCCGCCGATCGTCGACCATTCCGGTGAGGCCGTCGCTCGCGACGAGGAACAGGTCGCCGACGCGCACCTCGCCGGTGTAGATGTCCGGCTCGACCTCGGGGCTCGCACCGACGCACCGCGTGATCACGTTGCTGTACGGGTGATATCGGGCCTGTTCGGGCGTGAGGAAGCCCGCGTCCACCTGCTCCTGCACGTACGAGTGATCCTTCGTGATCTGACGAAGGGCGCCGTCGCGCAGCAGATAGACGCGGGAGTCACCGACCTGCCCGATGAGGTACTTGCGGCCGGCGATCAGGAGCACTGAGGCGGTCGTGCCCATGCCCTGCTTGTCGACCTCGGCGATCGTCCGGTCGTGGATCGCCTTGTTGGCGCGCTTGAGGGCGTTCATTACCCGCTCGCTCGCCGGCTGGGAATCGAGGTCTCGAAGGTCGGCCAGCTCGCGCTGGAGGATTTGCACCGCCATCTCGCTGGCGACCTCGCCGGCCGCGTGGCCCCCCATCCCATCCGCGACGACGAACAGCCCGCGCTGCGGATCCGCCTCGACGGCGAAGCTGTCCTCGTTTCCGGACCGAATCATCCCGACGTCCGTCCGGGCGGAATGCACGAGCCGCACGAGCTACCTGAGCACCAGGAAGGCAGCCACGGCGATGATCGCGACGACCACAAGCCCAACCAAGAGCGGTCGCGCGCGTCCAACCGGCCGCGCAGCCGCGGCCGCACGCGATGGCCGCACCGACCGCCCCTGCGGATCTGCGGGAGCGGCGTCGGCGTGGAAGCGGAACTCGTCGGATCCGAGCCGGATGACGTCACCACGCCCGAGGAGGACCGAGTACTTCACCCGCTCACCGTTCACGAAGACGCCGTTGGTGCTCAGATCGGTGAGCACGTATCCCGACTGCGCGGGCACGATCTCGGCATGGCGGCGCGAGACCTCCGGCTGCGGGACGACGACGTCGCATCCCGCGTCGCGGCCGATGACGATGCCGGTTGGCGGGATCGGATACTCCCGCCCGTGCACCAGCGAGACGAGTCGTCCGCCGGTCGCCGATGTGGCGACGTCAGGGCTCGCGAAGTGCGGCGCGGTCGGGGCTGTCTCGTGCGTCTGTAAGAACTGCGTCGCGCCGGCGCGGTGGTCCTCGGCGAACAGCATCTCGTGGCCGGCCACCTCGACGCGGTCCCCGTGCAACAACGGCGTCGGCTCGATTCCGAGCGCGACGCCGTTGACGCGGACGACCGCGGACGGTGACGCGCGGCGGATGGACGCGCTCTGGTCCGGCGCGACCTCGACCACCGCCTGCACGCCAAGCGCCTCATGCGCGGGGACCGGCACATCCGCGTCGTTTCCGGCCCCCACGAGCGTCGTCCCGACCTTCAATGAATACCGCTGATTGTTGACCTGGATGACTGGCATGGAGCGCTTGGCGCGACGGTCACCGGGCGAGTCGGGTCGGCGGACCGCGAGGCGCCGCGGGACTCCGGCAGTCGCGCGAGGCGGTGCGACTCCCGGGGCAAACTACGCCCGGCCCTTGGGGCTGGCAAGCGTCATACGGCGATGCTCGAGCCGCTCGCCGCCGACTCCACGGTCCCCGCTTGCAACCGATACAGACGCTCGTACAGGCCGCGCCGCGCGAGGAGCTCCTGATGGGTCCCACGCTCGCGGACCTGGCCGCGGTGCAGCACGAGGATCTCGTCCGCGCCGACGATGGTGCTCAGCCGGTGAGCAACGGCGATCGTCGTCCGGCCGCGCATCAACTCCGCCAAGGCGCGCTGGATCTCCGCCTCGATCCGGCTGTCGACGGAGCTCGTCGCCTCGTCCAGCACCAGGACGGCGGGGTCGGCGGCGATGGCTCGCGCGAATGAGAGGAGCTGCCGTTCTCCGACGCTGACCGTCGCCCCCCGCTCACCCAGCACGTGGGCGTAGCCGTCGGGTAGTCGGCGAATCAGCCGATCTGCGCCGACGCGCGCCGCGGCCGCGGCGACCGCCGCGTCGGTGAGCGGCGCGGAGAGTCGGATGTTCGAGGCGACATCGCCGGCGAATAGGAAGATGTCCTGCTGTACGTATCCGATGAGGGCGCGCAACTCCTCCACCGGCAGCCCGCGCGCGTCGACGCCGTCGACGAGGATCCGACCGCGCTGCGGCTCGTAGAATCGCAGGAGCAGGTTGACGATCGTCGTCTTCCCGGCGCCGGTGTGCCCCACGAGCGCGATCGTCTGTCCGGGCCGCGCGGTGAAGCTGACTCCCTGTAGCACCCACTCGGGCGAGCCGTGGGCGGCGTCCGCGGACGAGGTCGCGGCGTCGCCGTGCGGTCGGTCGTAGTGGAACCAAACATCCTGGAATTCGATCGTCACGCCGGCGCGGGGCGAGGTGCGTAGTCCGCGGTGCGCGGGTGGTGCCGCAGAGCGTCCCGAAGCGGTTTCACGCACCCGGGACTGCGGACCGCGCACCAACGCGCCGCGCCCTACGGGCTCGTCCAACAGCTTGAACACTCTCTCCGAGGCCGCCATTGCCTGCTGCAGCGTGTTGAACTTGTCCGACAGATCCTGCAGAGGTTGAAAGAAGCGGCGCACGAGCTGGAGGAACGCCGCGACCGTGCCGATCGTTAGTGTCCCGGCGCCGACCCGCGTGGCCCCGGTAACGATCAACGCCGCCAGCGCCACCGACGTCAGTGCTTCGATCGCCGGGAAGTACAGAGCGTAGACGGTGATCGAGCGCAGGTGAGCGTTGAGGTGCTCTCGGTTGAGACGCCCGAAATGCTCACCCTCGGCGCGCTCGCGCCCGAAGAGCTGGAGCACGCGCATTCCGGTGATGCGCTCTTGAAGAAACGCGTTGATGCGTGCCAACCGAGAGCGGATCTCGCGGTACGCCGCGCGGACGGATCGCTGGAAGATGTGCGACGTGAGCCAGACGAACGGAATCACTGCGAACGCCGCAAGCGCGAGGTGCCAATCGACGGCGAGCATCAGCGCGCTGATCGCGAGCAGAGTAAAGAGGTCGCCCAGACCCGCGACGACGCCGGCGGTGAAGAGCTCGTTCAGCGCCTCGACGTCCGACGTCACGCGCGTTACGAGCCGGCCGACGGGAGTGCGGTCGAAGAACGACACCGGCAGCCGCTGGAGATGCGCGAAGATGTCCATCCGCAAATCGTGCATCACGCGCTGGCCGAGCAAGCTCGTCAACAGCGTCTCGCCGTACGCACAGGCGAACGAGGCGAGCAGCGAGGCCGCGTACGCCACGGTCGCCCACGCCAAGAGGGAAAAGTCCCGCGCCGGCAACGCGTCGTCGATGACCGTTCGCGTGAGCAGCGGACCGGCGAGCTGCAGCAATCCGTCGGTCAACAGCAACGCGAGCGCCGTCCCCACGAGTAGGTGGTACGGCCGCGCGTACGCAAACAACCGTCGCGCGAGCCGGCCGTCGTATACCCTGCCGACCGCGTCGTCGTCGTGAGGGAACGTCTCAGCCATGGGGCACAAAGTATAGCGGCCCGGGCGTGTGCGTTCGTGAGGACCGGAGGAGCCAGGCTCCGCCTGGTACGCGGGTTGCGTTCACCGAGGTCGCGGACACACCCCCTCACGGAGGCAATTATATGGGTATTCTCGCTTGGATCGTTCTCGGCCTCATCGCGGGCGCGATCGCGAAGGCGCTCATGCCAGGCCGCGATCCCGGTGGGATCTTCGTCACGATCCTCATCGGCATCGTCGGCGCGTTCCTCGGTGGGTTCCTCGGTAACATGATCGTCGGACGCGGCGTCGACGGCTTCTCTCTCCCGAGCATTCTGCTCGCGGTCGTCGGCTCGATGCTGCTGCTCTGGATCTACCGGCTCGCGACGAGGCCGCGGCGCACGATGTGATTGGAGGAGGGGTTGCCGCTCTGGCTCTATTGGGCGCTCCTAGGCCTGATCGCCGGATCGCTGGCCAAGTTCCTGCTGCCCGGGCGCGACCCCTCCGGCTGCATCTTCACGATTCTTCTCGGCCTGATCGGCTCACTCCTCGGCGGCGTGATCGGGACCTACTTCGGTTGGGGCCGCGTAACGCAAGGGAGCTTCGACCTTCGGTCTATCGGCATCGCGACGCTGGGCTCGGTGCTGCTGTTGGTGGTCGGCCGGCTGGCCAGGCGGTTGTAGTCGAGAGAGGAGGAAGGAGGAAGCAGGGCCGAGCCTAGGAAGGAGTCGGGCCCGCGCGATGCGCAGGCCCGTTTTCTTCAGAGCTCACTCCCCTCTTTCCTCCTCCCGCTTCCCTGTCTTATACGGTTTTCCTTCGGTCGGCGCTCCGTTAGCTTCCCGACCATGAAGGAGTCGATCGTCGTCCGCGGGGCGCGGCAGCACAACCTAAAGGGCTTCGATCTCGAGATTCCGCGCCGGGCCGTCACGGTCATTACCGGGCCGTCCGGCTCGGGGAAGTCCTCGCTCGCGTTCGACACGATCTACGCCGAAGGGCAACGCCGGTACGTCGAGTCGCTCTCCGCGTATGCACGGCAGTTCCTCGAGCGGATGGAGAAGCCGGACGTCGATTCGATCGACGGACTCTCACCCGCGGTCGCGATCGAGCAGAAGAATCCAACCAAGACCTCACGCTCGACAGTCGGCACGGCGACGGAGGTGTACGACTACCTGCGCCTGCTCTGGGCGCGTATTGGCCGATCCTATTGCCCCGTCTGCGGTCGCGAGCTCCGACCTGACACGGTACAATCGGTAACGGACGTCGTGCTCGGCCTTCCCGAGGGCACGCGGTTCTCGGTGGCGTGCCCGCTGAAGATGTCGGAGCGCGTCACGACCGAGGTCGTCGTCGAGAACCTCCGCGCCCAAGGCTTCGTTCGCGTCGCGGTCGACGACCGTATGTTGCATCTCGACGACCTTGTCGGCGGCGATCACGACCTGACGTCGGCGCGAGAGGTGCTCGTCGTCGTCGATCGACTCGCGGTCGCCTCCGACGCGCAGAGTCGGATCGCGGATGCCATCGGCTCGGCGTTCCGGGAGGGCGACGGCGATTGCGTGATCCTGTTCAACGGGCCCGTGCCTCCGCCCCCCGGACAGCCCGCCTGGGCGGATGGGGCCCCGGGCACGCGCTGGCGCTTTACCGAGCGCTTCGAGTGCGCTAACGACGGCACATGCGCGCCGACGCCGACGCCGCAGCTCTTCTCGTTCAACAGTCCGCGAGGCGCGTGCGCCACCTGCAACGGCTTTGGCGCCGTCCTGGAATACGACGAGGCGCTCGTGGTTCCGTACCCCAAGCGTTCGCTACGCGACGGCGCGATCGATCCATGGACGAAGCCTCGCTACGACAACAAACGGCGCCAGCTCGCCGAGTTCGCGCGACGCGAGCGCATCCCGATGGACGCGCCGTGGCGGCAGCTCGCCCCGTCGCAGCGCGAGATGCTCCTCCACAGCAGGAGCCGCGGCTACAAGGGGATCTTCCCGTTTCTACGCGACCTCGAGGAGAAGCGCTATAAGCAGTACATCCGCGTCTTTCTGAGACAGTACCAGTCCGCTCGGGAGTGCCCCGCCTGCCACGGGACAAAGCTCCAGCCAGAAGCGCTCAACGTTCGCGCCGCGGGACGCACGATCGCCGAGGTGGCCGAGCTGTCGGTCGATCGGCTCAGTGAATGGCTCGACAACCTCGAGCTGACACGGTTCGAGCAGCAGATTGCGGAGACGATTCTCAAAGAGGCGCGCGACCGCGTGCGGTTTCTCTGCGACGTGGGGCTCACGTATCTCTCGCTCAACCGCGCCACGCGCTCGCTTTCCGGAGGTGAGGCGCAGCGCATCGGCCTCGCCAACTCGCTCGGCTCGCAGCTCGTTGACACGTTGTACGTTCTCGACGAGCCCTCCATCGGGTTGCACCCGCGCGACATGGACCGGCTCCTCAAGTTGCTACGTCGCCTCCGCGAGGGAGGGAACACGGTGCTCGTCGTCGAGCACGACCCGGAGGCGATTCGGGCGGCCGACTTCATGGTCGAGCTGGGCCCCGGGAGTGGTGAGCGAGGGGGTCAGGTAGTGTTCGCCGGGCCGATGTCACGCGCCGCCGAAAGCCCGCTCACCGGACAGTACCTCACCGGCGCGCGCGAGATCCCGCTGCCCAGTGAGCGCCGGCGACTCGGGCCGCAGTGGGTGACGCTCACCGGCGCGCGCGAGCACAACCTCAGCGGCGTCGACGTGAAGATCCCGCTCGGCGCGGTCACGTGCGTCACCGGCGTCTCGGGCTCCGGCAAGAGCACGCTCGTTCACGACGTACTGCTCCGCGCCCTGGAGCAGAAGCTTCGCGGCGAGCACACGGCAAAGCAGCACCTCGGCGAGAAGGTCGGCACGTACGACGCGATCACGGGATGGGAGGCGATCGAGGACGTCGTGTGCGTCGACCAGGCGCCGATCGGGAAGTCGCCACGCTCGAACCCGGTGACGTACGTGAAAGCGTTCGACGAGGTCCGGCGCATCTTCGCGGACGCGCCGCTCGCCCGCCAGCGCGGCTACACGGCGGGGACGTTCAGCTTCAACACGGCCGGCGGGCGGTGTGAGAACTGCGAGGGGGCCGGCTTCCTCGAGGTCGAGATGGTCTTCATGGCGGATGTGTTCGTCCCGTGCGACATCTGCGGCGGGCGGCGCTTCAAGCCCGACGTCCTCGAGGTGAACGTGCGAGGCAAGAACATTTTCGAGGTTCTCAACCTGACCATCGACGAGGCCATCCGCTTCTTCCCGCGCGAAGAGAAGCTGGGTCAGGCGCTGTGGCATCTCCAGCAGGTCGGTCTGGGCTACCTGCGCCTCGGCCAGCCGGCGACAACGCTCTCCGGCGGCGAGGCGCAGCGTCTAAAGATCGGGCGAGAGCTGGCGACGGCGGGCCGCAAGGGCGGGCGGAAGCTCTACGTGATGGACGAGCCGACGACGGGCCTCCATCTCGAGGACATCCGACGACTCGCGCAAGTGTTCGACCGCCTTGTCGACCACGGGCATACACTCGTCCTCATCGAGCACAACCTCGACGTGATCAAGCTCGCCGATTGGATCATCGACCTCGGCCCCGACGGGGGAAGTGGCGGGGGCCGTGTGGTCGCGACCGGCCGGCCCGAGGAAGTGGCGCGCGTGGAGGCGTCGCACACCGGGCGGTGGCTGCGAACCGTACTGCCGGTCACGAGCGGCGCTGACGCCGGGGCGACTACCGGCCGCGGGAAACGCGTCCATGTCCGGGCGTCGTGATGCGACGTAAGTCGGTTGACTCTCACGAGTTACCGCGGTAGGTTTCCCAGTCTGTCCGATTCCCCGATAGCTCAGTTGGTAGAGCAGCTGACTGTTAATCAGCGGGTCGCAGGTTCGAGTCCTGCTCGGGGAGCTAGACTGGGGCTAAGGGTTCCGGTTGGAGCGTCACACCCTTCGGGGCTGTGGCGCTTTCTCATCTGACGCATTGATCCGCAGCTCAGGGCAGCGGCATACTTTGGCCTCGTCCACTGTTCGACCTCCGTCCCGCGTTCCCGCGAAGCGTCCGCGATGACTCCGTTGATCTCGGTGCCACGACGCCCCTCCTACCTCGCGGCGGGCGTTGCCTCCGCTCTGGTATTCGCGCTGTACCTCCTGACCCTCGCGCCCTCGGCGGCGCTTTGGGACGCAGGCGAGTACGTGGGCGCCGCGTACGAGCTCGGGATCCCACATCCGCCGGGCAACCCGTTCTTCGTACTCCTCGGTCGGGTGGCGTCGCTCCTGCCGATCGCCCCGAACGTCGCGATGCGGCTCAACGTGCTGACCGCCGCGGCGACGGCGATCGCGGCCGGTGTGTGGTTCCTCGTGGCGGAGCGTGTGGCCGCACGATGGCTCGCCGAGCGCTGGCAGCAGCTCGTCACGGGCGCGCTCGCGTCTCTCGTCGGCGCGACGTCATTCACCGTGTGGAACCAGTCCGTGGTCAGCGAGAAGGTCTACACACTCGCCCTGCTCGGCATCGCGCTCGTGTCCTGGCTGACGCTTCGGTGGCTCGACGATCCCGACGCGCCCGGGGCGGACCGGAAGCTCGTGCTTGCCGCGTACCTCCTCGGTCTCGGGTACGCCAATCACATGATCGGGGTGATCGCGGCGCCGGCGCTCGTGATGGCGGTGGTCGCGAAGCGTCCGGCGATGCTCCGACGCTGGCGCCTCATCCTCGCCGGCGGCGCGGCCATTCTCCTCGGCATGACCCCGTTCGCGACGCAGCCGATTCGGGCGGCGCACTTCCCCGCGATCAACGAGGGCGAGGTGACGGCGTGCACGGCGGAGCTGCGGCTCGAGTGCACGCTGAGCGCGACGACGTGGGAGCGCTTCAAGTATCATTTCCAGCGCAAGCAGTACGGGAAGCCGCCTCTGGCCGAACGGCAAGCGCCCTTCACGGCCCAGGTCGGGATGTGGTGGCTGTACTTCAAGTGGCAGTGGATGCGGGACGTGCACCGTGAGCGGCCGGCGTTGCAGCTCCTGCTCGCGGTATGCTTCCTCGGCCTCGGCCTTTGGGGCGCTGCAGCGCATCGGCGGAGGGACCCGGAGAGCTTTTGGTACTTCGCCCCGCTCGTCGTCCTCACGAGCGTGGTCCTTATCTACTATCTGAACTTCGAGTACGGTTGGTCGCAGGCGCCGGAGCTCGGCGACTCCGTGCCGCGCGAGGTCCGGGACCGCGACTACTTCTACATCTGGAGCTTCTCGCTCTGGGGACTCTGGGCGGGCCTCGGGTTGGTCACCGCGTGGGAGTCGTTGGCAAGTGTCATCGGGTCGGCGTCGAACCGGGATTCCGCGCCTCGGCGCCGCTCGTGGGTCCTCGCCGCACCGGTGCTCGCCCTGGCGCTCGTCCCGCTCGCCGCTAACTGGCGCTCGGCGTCGCGTGCCGGGGAGACGTCGACGCTCGACTTCGCCCACGACCTGCTCAACTCCGTCGAGCCGTACGGGGTGCTATTCACCTTCGGGGATAACGACAGCTTCCCGCTGTGGTTCGCCCAGGAAGTGGAAGGCATCCGGAAGGACGTGACCGTCGCACTTACGCCGTACATCGACACGGAGTGGTACCCACGGCAACTCGTTCGCCGTCCGATCCATCCGTACGAGGAGGCGAAGGGCCCGGCCATCTACCGCGGCCGGCACTGGCCGGTGCCGACCCGGCCCGTGCTCGACATGACGGTGGCCGAGGCGGGCGCGATCCCGGAAGCGATTGCGCTACCGAGCCCGCAGCGCTTCGTTCACGGTCAGATCTCGGTCACCCTGCCGGCGGGCTATCTCTACCGCGGCGACATCGTCATGCTGCGCACGATCAAGGACAGCTTCCCGGATCGCCCGATCTACTTCACCCGCGGCGCGACGCGCTCGCTCGACCTTCGGCCATACCTGCTCGAGCAGGGGCTCGCGTACAAGCTCGTCGGCGCACGGCCGGCGCCGTCGCGCGACACAATCCCGACCGGCGATGGCTTTCTCGACGTCACGCGGAGCGCGGAGCTGTGGCAGTCCGTCTATCGCGCCCCCGAGTCTATCGCGCGGCGCGGCGATTGGGTGGACCGTCCCTCTCTCTCGATCCCTTACGTCTACGTCGACAGCGGCCTCAAGGTCGCGCGGGCGCTCGGGCTGCGCGGCGACACGGCGGCGGCCGGACGCGTCGCCGCGCGCGTAGAGGCCGTGCTT
>JBHELH010000058.1:0-83822 GCA_046263215.1 Gemmatimonadaceae bacterium
CGTTGCGGTCGGCGGCCTCGTCGCCGGCGCGGTTGGCGCGGTCGCGAGTAGCGTCGCCGGTCGCGTCGGTCAGCGGGGCGCCTTCGTTCGGGGGCGGGGGCGTTGCGCGATCCATTGGTTCCTCCGGAAGCGGATGCCACCCTGAAGGGCGCACGCGGCGTGCCGACGGCCTCGGCAGAGCGCGGAAGCCAACATCTCGTTGACAGTCAACGGCTTGCATCCTGTGACGCGGCCGCGCGGTCGTCCGTCGTATCCTCGAGGATCCTGGCGACGTGCCGGGAGAGCCACCAACGCCGAGACGCAGGAGACGAGGCATGCTTCGCGGAAGGACCATTATCGCAGCAGCGGCTCTAGTGCTGGCCGGCGCGCCCGACGCGGCGCGCGCACAGGAATCCGCGCGGCCGCTCGGGCGTGACAGCGGGAGCGCGGGCGTCGACGTCGAGCGGCGCGCGCGGCTCGGGAGGCGCGGCGGCGGCGTGCGTGTCGGCACATGGGACGTCCGCGGATTGACCGCCTCGTCCGGTGCGACGGTGTCCACTACGCCGGCGTTCGAGGGCTACGTGCGGCGCGGGCTGGATCTCCATCTCGCCATCGAGCACTCCGTCGGCGTCTGGCGGCGGACGCAGAGAGTGACGGAGACGTCGACGGGGCCGCTCGGCACCACGCAGTCGATGTCGACGCTCGAGAGCTACATCATCCCGCAGTTCACGTCGATCGCGTTCTTCCCATTGACACGCCCCGAGCATCGGATCGAGCCGTACGTCAAGGCGGGCGCCGGCTTCGCACTCGGCGTCGACGACCGGAACGGCGACGGCGGAGGTCTCTTCGTTGGTGGCGGCGGTACGTCACTCATACCCGGGTACGGCGTCACCGGCGGCGCGGGAGTCGAGTGGCGGCTGACCGGCGCGCTGGGGCTGACAGGTGCCGGACGCTATCAGTGGATCCGGTTCTTTCAGGAGCTCAGCAGCCGGCGCACCTTCGAGGGGTTCGGCGCCGAAGCCGGCGTGACGTACCGGTTCCAGTTCCGCTGAGACGAGCTACGGCGCGGCGGCGCCGGGCGGCGCAACTCCGCTGGCCCCCGCGTCATCCGGGGCCCGCGCCATGCGGTAGAGCGGGAGCATGATTCGGCGGATTGCAGCAGTCGCTCTCCTCCTGGCAGGCGTGGGGCCCTATGCGGACGCCCAGCAGCTCTGGCTCTCCGCGATCGATGGGCAATCGAGCCATCCTCTGGTGCGCAATCCGCGCGGGCCCAGCGCCGGCGTGACGTGGCCGTTTCACCACCGCTATGCCATCCGCGCCGCCTACTACTTCCTCGACCACCGTGAGACGCGCGTCGGGTCGACGTGCGTGGGGCTCGTCCTCGACCCCGCCGAATGCCCCGCGGAGCGCGTCGGCGACAGGAGCACGCTGAATGAGGTCGTCGTCGGGATGGTCGCGACCATGGTGCGCCGCGGCGGCTTTTTCGTGGGTGTGATACCAAGTGCGAGCTTCGTCAGTGTCCAGGCCAAATCGCGAGGCGAGCAAACAGGCCGCACGCTCGAGGCGTCGGAGCTGATGCTGGGCTTCGGCGTAGGTGTCGAGCTGACCCTCGTCCCACAGGCGCGCTGGCCAATCGCCTTCCATGTCGGCGCGCACACCGGAATGCTCGCAGGCCGGAGCGAAGCGATCGTGGACGGCTATTCGCCCTTCACTGACGGGATGCGTCTGACGCGCCTCGAGGTCGGAATATCCCTCTGGAAACCCAGTCCGGGGGCGCAGCTTACGGGGCGCTCGTGACCCACCGCGTCCGCAGCGCGCGCTGCCGCTCCGTCGCCTCCGGGATCTCCTCGATGCGTACGACCGGCCGGTCGTAGCCGGTCACGACGACGTTGGTCCGCCACGCGCCGCTCGGGCGCGATACTTCCACGCGCACGGTGTCTCCGATCCGCGCCCGCGCCACGTGGCCACGAAACTCCGGCCACGTCGTGACTGCCATGCCGTTGACGGCGACGACGCGGTCCCCTGTGTGCAGCCCTGCGCGGCCCCACGCGCTCGACGGATCGGTCAGCAGAAGACTCAAGGTCCGCTCCCCGGGCGGCGTCCAGGCGAAGATGCGCCAGTCCGGCGCCGGCTGCCCGTCCCGACCGAGCGCGGGCTCCCGCGACACGCGCGCCCGCAGCCCGATGAGGCGCAGGTACCTGTCGAAGTCGATCTGACGCGCGCCCCTGACGTTCGCGTCGAAGAACGCCTGCGTCGCGCAACCGCACACGTCGGCGACCGTGCGCTCGACGTCACGCCCAGTGAACCCGCGCTGCCCGGAGAACCGGTCGAGCATCGCGCGCATCACGTCGTCGATCGAGCGCCGACCGGCGGTCGCGTCGCGCACGATCAAGTCGAGCATGGTGCCGAGTAGCTCGCCCTGCGCGTGTACGCTGGGGTCGTAATCGCCGAGTGACCCGGGCGGCGTACCGTACTCGGCGAGGCTGGCGCGCTCGGGAGAGATGCGCGCATTCCCCGGGTTGAACAGGTAGCGCTCGATCAGGCGCTCGAGGTGCGTAATGCGCGTTGAATCGCCGAGGCGAATTCCGGCGCGCCGCAGCAGGAGGTCGGCGTAGAACATCGACAGGCCTTCGCTGAACCACAACCCGCGCGACTGGCCGGTCTGCCGGTAATCGACGCCCGTGCGCTCGGCCGGTCGGATGCGCATGAGGTTCCACGTGTGGATGAACTCGTGCGCCGCCTCGCCGAGCAGTGGCGTCTGGTCCCTCGCGAGTTCGCTGCTCGGCGCGCCGAGCGTCGCCGAGTTGAGGTGCTCCAGCCCGCCGTAGGCCCCGTCCTGGAAGACGAAGGTGTACTCGCGATACGGCGCGCGGCCGAAGAGCGCTACCGCCTGGCGCCCCAGGCCCTCCAGGCCGCCCAAAAAGGCGGCCGTGTCGAAAGGCGTAGCGTCGGGGAGCGGCCAGTAGATGACGCGATGCGGCACGCCGTCGACGGCGAAGCGCCAACTACGGAATCGACCGGCAAAGATCGGCGAGTCGACCAGGACGTCCGCGGTCGGCGCGAAGAACGTTCGCGGATTGGACGTCGGCACGAGGCCGGTGGCGAGGTCCCACTCTACCGGCACGTCGACCGTGACGTGCGAGGGCGCGAGCGTCGCGCCGAGCACATACATGAACGCGTGAGGCCCGCCGGTGAGCCCGCCTGTGGGCGAGAGGAACGGCCGCCATGCCGCGCGCTGCGAGCCTTCGGGTGGCGGGAGTCGAATGCGGTAGCGGATCGTCGCGTCGCCTCCTGCCGCGACGACACGCCACAGCGCGCTGTCCTCGCGCGTCACGAGCCCCGACCGCCCCCGTACGTCCACGCGGAGCCCTTCGACGAACCGCCAGTACCGGTCGTCGTATTCCGGGTGTGCAGCCATCGCGAGGCGAAACGTGTCCGGCGCGTTTCGAACGCGCATCTCGACGTCGAAGCCGGACAGGTCCGCGGCGTCAATGCGCAAGACGTAGCCAATGACCGGTTGCGAGCGCGCGAACCGGATCTCGACCGCGTCGGCGGGATGTGAGAAGGGATGCTGCGCCGACCCAGGGACGGCGAGCAGAAGGAAAGCACCGACGACGACGAGTCTGATCATGAGTCGATCCCGAGGCCTGGATTCGAAAGCTACGAAAAACCCGGATCAAGCGTCTGTATGTACGATGCCCCCTGTGAGCATATTGCTTGAAGCCCTGTCCGTCGGCTTCTTCTCGGTGCTACGACGATGACGCTCAGCTCTCAAGGTGACCTTGCAGGCCTCCGCCGCGCGGGTGCGGTAGTCGCCCAAACGCTCCGCGCGATGGAGGTCGCGGCGCGGCCCGGCGTCCGCACGGACGAGCTGGACGCAATCGCCGCCGCGATCTTTCGTCGGCACGGCGCGCGCTCGGCGCCGCAGCTCGCGTACGACTTCCCGGGGTTCACGTGCATCAGCGTGAACGACGAGATCGTGCACGGCATTCCGGGAGAGCGCGTCCTCGAGCCGCGCGACGTCGTGAAGCTCGACGTGACGGCGGAGCTCCACGGTTACGTCGCCGACGCGGCGGTGACCGTGCTGATCCCGCCCGCGCAGCCGGCCGCGCGCCGCCTGCGCAAGTGCGTGCGCCGTGCGTTCGAGCGGGCCCTTGCCGTCGTCAAGCCTGGGCTACGGGTGGCCGAGCTCGGGCGCGCCGTCGAGGACGAGGTGAAGCGGTGGGACTGTAGCGTGGTGCGCGAGCTGCGCGGCCACGGCGTCGGCCGGTCGATTCACGAAGCGCCGTCGATCCCGAACTACTACAGCCCGCTGACCGAGGGCGTCCTGCACGAGGGCCTCGTGATCGCGGTCGAGCCGATCGTCAGCGAGCGGCCGGCGCGCGTCGTCGAGGAGCCGGACGGCTGGACGCTGCGCACGCACAATCGCACGTTGGCCGCACACTACGAGCACACGATCGTGATCACGGCGTCCGGCGCCGAGGTCGTGACGATGCGCGCGGCGTGACCGGACGAGTGAGGTAGACACATGCCGTGCATCGTCGCGCTGCTCGCGCTCCTCGCGCCGCGGCTGCTGATCGCGCTGCTCTGGTTCTTCACGACGTGGTTCCGCGGCATGTTCGACAACCTGCTGTGGCCGATCGTCGGCTTCCTCTTCCTGCCGACGACGCTGCTCTGGTACTCGGCGGTCGAGCGTTGGTTCGCCGGTCAGTGGACGCTGTGGCCGATCGTTGGCCTCGTCGTCGCGCTCATGATCGACGTCTCGCCGGCCGGCGGGCGACGGCGGGCGCGCGAGGCGTAGATGTCGAGACTCTGGTGCCGCTGCGGGTACGGCCACGACCTGGCGCCGATCCCGGATGCCGGCTGGCTCACCGTGCGTGACGCGGACTACGACCGCTTGCTCGACGCCGAGCACATGTGCGACGAGCTGGCGGCGCGGCCGGGCGGGACCGACAGCGCCGACTTCGCGGCCGCCGAGCTCTCGATCGCGCAGGTCACGGGGCTCTTGTACGAGTGCCCCCGCTGCGGGAGCCTGCTGTGGAAGCCGCCGGGCGCGGCCGACTTCCGCCATTACACTCCGGACCCGCCGGCGGCGGCCTCGTAGCGTGGCGCTCCTCGGCCCCCGACTGCCGCGCGGGGTGCTGCGGCTACTCTTCCCCGCCGGCCTGCTCATCCTCCTCGGCCTCGGCTTCGGGATCGCGCAGCGCGCGTTGACCCCGGGATGGTTCCGCAACCCGGAGCCGCGGATCACGCACGACGTCGTCGTCCAGCAGCTGCGGGAGGTGGCGAAGCTCGTGTCGACCGAGATGACGTTGCGCGACGTCGTCGTCTTCCAGCACACGCGCTTCGGCTCGACAAAGCGCGCGCTGCTCGTCGTGACGGGGAAAGTCCTCGCCGGGATCGATCTCCAGAAAGGCACCGACGTACGGATCGATCACGCCGCGCGCCGGATCACGATCACCCTCCCGCCCGCGCAGATCCTCGCCGTCGACGTGGTGAACGTGCGCACGTACGACGAGAGCGCCGGCCTACTGAACCCGTTCACGACCGAGGACCGGGACGCGATGCAGCGCCGTGTGCGCACGACGCTGGTTGCCGCGGGTCAGGAGTCCGGGTTGCTCGCCCACGCCGACAAGAGCGCGCGAGCGATGCTTCGAGATTTGCTGGAGCGCGATGGCTACTCGGTGGTGATCAACAGCCCGCCGGTGGAGCTCGAGAGGCCGAGGGGGTAAGCGAGGAAGGGCGGGGCGGTTCGGGGCACGGCGTTGGCCGCGGACGACGCGGACGGCGCAGAAAAGCGCGGATCGCTCGGTGTGGCGCACCGGACCTTCACACCGCCTCGCCCTTCCGCCCTTCCAAAAAAAAAGCCCCGGATCGCCATCCCGACCCGGGGCCGTACACTTTCACAGCAGACCAGACCTAAGGCGTCTTGGGTGTCGCGCCCCCGCCTCCAGTCCCGCCACCGCCGGTGCCGCCACCAGTACCACCGCCGCCCGTTCCACCACCGCCGCCCCCACCAGTGCCGGCGCCGGGGACGTTGACATCGACTCGCGTACCGCCATCGCCTGCCCCGCCGCCGCCGCGCCCGAAGATGAACCACGCCAGGAGAGCGAGAAGGATGAGCACCACGATCACCCACGCCCAGCTCGTACCGGCTCCCCGGTCGCCGGCGGGCTCCGGGGAATTCTGGATCTGCACGTCGGCCATAGCGCCTCCTATAGGGGTGCTACCGGGCTGATGCGAGGAAGATGCCACGGCGTCACTGCCGCGGTTTCTGCCCCGCAAGCGACTTGTAGTACTCCTCGACCATCTGTTTGAAGCCGGCCGGCACGTCGCCCGAGCGACCGAGCAGCAGCCGTTCCTTGTCGCCGCCCTGGAGCTCCCGGCGCAACGCGAACTCGTAGGCCTTGAACCCCTCGACGACCGACGCGCGAAGTCCGGCAATCTCGCCCGCAGTCGCGTCGCTGCCGATGGCGCCCGCGAGGCCCCTCAGCTGTCCCAGCAATCGGTCGAGCTGTGACACATCGCGGCCCTGCGCGCGGAGCTCACGGCGCAACGCTTCCGCCTCAGCGATCCGCTCGCGCAGCTCGCGCTGGTATTGCCGGATCTCCTCGGTCGACATCGCGCGGCCCTGCCCGCCGTGCGGCGGCCCGGTCTGCGCCGCGTTCGGCGGTCCCCCGCCCTGCGTCTGATTCGACTGCCGCTGCCCGTTCTGGAGCCGACCTGATTGCGGTTGGCCGGTCTGCGACTGGCCACTCTGCTGCTGCCCGCTTTGCGGCTGCCCGCCCTGCTGCTGCTGACCACTCTGCTGCTCGCCACTCTGCTGCTGACCGCTCTGCTGTCGGCCACTCTGTTGCTGGCCGCCCTGTTGCTGCCGCTGTCCCTCTTCCCGCTCACGCATCCTCTCGTCCAAGGACGACAATCCGCGCACGAGCTCCCGGGCCCGGTCGAGGGCTTCCCCGTCGCGGCGGCCGCCCGACGCCGCACTGGCCACCGCGCGCTCCAGCACACGCGTGGTCGAGTCGAGGTCGGCGGTGATCTGCCCCTCCAACGCGCGCGCCTGCTCCGGATCGCCGCTCCCGATCAGGCCGCGTGAGTAGCGGATCTTCTCCTCCGTCTTGCGATCGCGCAGGGCGTTCGCCGCTTCCTGCATCTGCCGCGCGGTCTCGGGCTTGTCGCGCCGCATGTCCATCGCCGAGCGGTCGAGCTGACTCTTGAAGTCGCGCACACGGTCGGCGAGCGCGCCTTTCCGCTCGCTGAGCGCGCGCCCGCGCTCCGAGCTCTCGGCACCCGCTTGATCGCCCAGCTGTCGCTGCGCGTCCGCGACGCGTCGCTGCTCCTCGACGAGCTCCCGCGCGGTGCGGAGCGCGTCACTCGCGTCACGCGACGCACGTCCCTCCCGCTCGCGGTCGAGGAGACGGCGCGCCTCCTTCAACCGCTCCAGCGCCGCGTTCGCGTCTGCCAACGCGCGCGCGCCGTCGGTGCTCGCCGAGCGACGCATGGCGTCGGCCGCTTCCTGGAGGCGCCGCGCGGACTCGGCGAGTGCCGGCGACGACTGCTCGCGCGCCAGGCGCTCGAGCTGGCGCGCCGTTTCCTCCGCCTGCTCCGCGAGCTGCCGCTGGCCGGCGCCGCCGCCGCCCTGCGTGTTGCTTTGCTGGGCGCGGAGGCTGTCCGCCTTTCGCCGGAGCCGCTCGTTCTCCTGCTGCTGACGACTGGCGAGCTGCTTGAGGCGCTCGAGCGCCTCGTCGACCTGGTTGTCTGCCTGCTGTTGCTGCTCCTGCCGCCCCCGCTCCACCGCCTCGTACTGGTTGCGCATCTTGTCGCGCTCTAGCTCGAAGAGGTCCGCGAGGTCCTCGGCGTTCTGCTGCTCGCCGCCGCCGCCCCCGCCCTCGCCACCCATGCTCACCTGGATCTCGCGGAAGACGGCTTCCGCGCGCTGGAGGTGCGCCAAAGCACGCTGCTCGGGTGCGAGCGCCCCCTTTGCGTCACGCCGGCCAAGCGTCGCTTCCGCGGTCCGCATCTCCGCGACGGCCTTGGGCAGAATCTCCGCGATCTTCGCGTAGTTGGTGTCCTGGGCGGCGATCCCGCGCTCCACGAGCCGGCGCGCGAGCTGGTCGGCCTGCTCGCGGAGCCGCGACTGCGCCAGCGCGAGCGTCGCTACATCCTCCTGGAACTGTTTCGCTGGCAGCGTCTTCCGGTCGCGCTCCGTCTTGAACGTCCCGGCGATGATCTCGCGCTGACGCTGCGACAGTTGGCCTGGCTGCTCGCCGCCGCCACCGCCGCCGCCCCCCTGCTGTTGGCGGTAATCCTGGGCGAAGGGGCGAATCTGAAGGAAGTAGATGTCCGTGCTCGCGGTCTGCGCCGCGCTCACGCGGTTGTTGTCGGTCGCGCGGGCATAGTAGGAGATGACGTCGCCCGCCTGAAGGCTCAGGTCCTCGAGCAGGAAGGTGTGGCTGCCGGAGGTCTCCTTGGACCCACCGCGCGCGCCGGGGGCGCTCAGGACACGACGCTGCTCCGCCCCGCCGTTCACGGAGTAGAACAGCTCCAGCGACGAGATCCCGAAATCGTCCTGAGCCACCGCCTCGACGTAGACCTCTTCGACCGCGGTGACCTTCATGTCGCGCCCGGGCTTCGCGAACCTCACGGTCGGCGCGCGGTCGTCGAGTACGTCGATCGTGTAATCGAGGGACGCGGGGAGCATGCGCCCACCCGGGCCCTCGAGCTCCACCTTATAGAACCCGGGCCGGTCGACGCGCAGCACACCGGCGAGCACGCCCGCACTGTCGGCGGCGAGCGCAACGGGGGTGCTTCCCTCGACGACGAGTCGTCCGGCGCGCGCGGGACGGGTCGGCGTGACGCGCACGGTGACGGCGGTGCCGCGCAGGGCCGCGATGTCGCCGCCGTTCTCCACCGTCTCCGGCGGCCGGCCGGTATAGGCCGGGTAACGGTATTCGAGATCGATCCGCTTCGCGTACGGGAGGTCAGTGACGTCGATGCGGTACGTCGGCGACCGAACGCCGCCCGTCTCGACGTAGTACTCGGTGCGCTGCGTGACGTCGAAGAGTCGCGTGACGTACGCGCTGCTGTCACCCTCGGAGGTCATCGCGACACGCGTCCAGGCCGTCGAATCGGTCGGCTTGACGACGAGCTCCACGCGCTCCGATTGGAAGCCGTAGAGCCGCGTCTCGATCTTGACGTCGCCGCCGCGCGGGAGCGTGACGTTGCCCGGCTGCACGGCGAGGCGATACGGACTCGCCGCCTCGGCCGTACGCCACGGAATGAGGAGCCGCGCCCCGTGGCGCAGCGACGCCGGCCCGAGGATGAGCGACGCCACGCCGGCGACGACGAGCGCCGCGAGCACGCCGCCCTCGCGCGTGATGCGCGGGCGCTCGATGCGCCGGCCGTCGTCCAGGCCGTGCACGCGCTCCACCGCCGAGTCGACGAGCCGCTTCCCGAGCGCGCTCGAGTACGCGCGCGGCGCCGCCGGCTCGGCCTGACCGAATTGCACCGCGGTGACCACGGCCGCGTCGAGCGACGGCTCGCGCTCTTCCATGTAGAGTGCGACGCGCTCGTCGGGAATGCGACGCGTGAGCGGCAGCGCGAGGAACCGCGCCGCGAGCACGGCGACGGCCGTCCACACGAGCACGCGCGCGGCGACGACGGCCGACGGCGCGTAGCGGAGCGCGTCCATTACCAGCGCGACGGCGACGAACACGAGGAGGCTCGCGCCGACGACGACGACGAGTCCGCGCAGGGCCACGGCGAACCGCCAGCGGTTGCGGACGTTGTGAATGGCGTGACTTAGTTGCGCGGTTTGGTCTTTGGGTCTATCAGCCATGGGCACCTTCGGTTTTGGTGCTTGGTGCTTGGTGCTTGTGAGCTTGTGAGCTTGTGAGCTTGTGAGCTTGTGAGCTTGTGAGGCGCGGCTGCGCCGCGACGACCTCGGGGCGCCACGACGGCTACGGCAGTTCCTCACAAGCTATCAAGCCCACAAGCCCCCAAGCTTCTCTCACAAGCGCATTCTGTTCGCCACCACCGTCTCCACTCCTAGGATGACCACCGCCGCCGCCAGTAGATACCACCAGACGGATTGACGCTGTTCCGTCTCCTCCGGCGTCGCGTCCATGGCGGCTGCCGCCTGCGCCGCCGCGCCCTGCTTCGTCACCGCGGCGACGAGCTCCGCGGGCTCCATGTGCGAGAGGTCCGCCTCCGCCGCGTCGACGTTCACGGCCACCGTGCGCCCCGAGCCCGACGTGCCGCCCAGGGGGCGGATCTCGTAGAAGCCGTGCTCGCGGAGAGGCAGCGACCGCGGCGCGCCGCGTCCACCGAGCTGCGTCCGGGCGCCCGAGGGAGCCTGCGCCACCAGGTCCACGCGCCCCGCGTCGCCGCTCGCGCGCCCGGCCGCGGCATCGGATTGCCGTCCGAGGTCGAGCGCCTCGCCGACCGTGAACCACGGCTTCGCCTCGCTGAACCGGGCGGCGTGCCGCGCGAGCTGGTGAACCAAGGGGAGAAAGACGGGCTGCAGCGCGAGGTCGTTCCAGAAGCTGTCGAGCGTCGACGTCCACACGAGCACGCGGCCTGCACCGACGGAGCGCTCGGCGAGGGCCACTGCGCCGTCGTCGAAGCGCGCCAGGACGGCCGACGTGTCCGTACGCGCGCCGTCGCTCACGTCGAGCGCCCGATAGCGGAAGAAGCGCGCGGTCGCGAAGTCGCCACTCCGCGGCTGGTTGAAGAGCTCGAAGACCGGATGCGCGTACTCGACCGAGACGAGCGCCGCACCGGCGTCGCCGGTCCGGTCGACCGTCGTGCCCACGGCGCCCGGCAGCAGTCGCTGCGCGCTCTCGCCAGCCCACGCGCCCGGGGTGCTGTGCTCACCGAGCACGACGAGCAGTCCGCCGCCGCGCGCGACGAAGTCCGTGAGCCGTCGCGCCGCGTCGCCTTGCGGGAAGGCGACGTCGTTGAGCACGACGAGCGAGCGACCGCTGAGGTCCGTGGCCGTGAGCTGGCCGACCGGCTTGACGGTCAGGCGGACCGGCGGCGTCTCGCTCAGCTCGAGCACGCGGCGGATGTAGAGACTCTGGTTCGCGTGCGGGTCGGGCGGCTCGAGGACGAGCACGGACAGCTCCTGCGACGGCGAGAGCGTGAAGTGGAACGCGTCGTCCGGGCGCAGCGCGTCGGGCGCGGCGCTGATGACGCCGCGCGTCTCGCCGTCGGGGATCGGGACGCGCGAGAACGTCACTGTGGCCGCGCTGCGGGGCCCGAGTTGGACGCGCCACGTCTCGACCGCGCGCCCGTTGAGCGAGAGCGTGACGGGCAGATTCCCGACGGCGGCATCGCCGGAGTTGGCCACGCGTGCCCCCGCCACCAGGTAGTCGCGGTCGCCCGGCCGCTCGCGGCGGAGCGTAGCCGTCGTTACGGCGACGTCAGCGGTCTTGCCGTCGGAGACGTCCACCGGCGTGAACGACGTCCCGGCGGGGAGCTGCACATCGTCGCGCGCTTCCCAGCCGCGGCGCTGGAAGTCGCTCACGAGCACGACCTCGCGACGCGGGCGCTTCGACTCGGCGAGGAGCTTCTGTGCCATCCGGAGCGCCGGGGCGTAACGCGTACCACCCGAGCCCGGCGCGGCGCTCCCAACGGCCGATTGCAGCCGCGCGCGGTCGGTGGTCGGCTCGGTTAACGCCTCGGCGTTCTCGTCGAAGGCGACGACCGTGGCGCGGTCGCCGGCGCGGAGGCCGTCCACCGCGCTGCGCGCCGCCGCCCGCGCGCGCGTCCAGCGGTCGCCGTACGCCATGCTGTACGAGCGGTCGAGTAGGACGACGACCTCGCGCGCCGCCCCACGGCCGGTCGCCCCGATGCCGTCGCGCCGGTCGAAGAACGGCCGGGCGAACGCCGTCGCGAGGAGCAGCAGCGCGAGACAGCGCAGCGCGAGGAGCGCCCAATGCCGGATCCGCTGCCGCCGCACCGAGCGGTAGGGGATCTGCTGCAGGAACATCAGCGACGGGAACTCGACCGCCTCCTTCCGCTCGCGCTGGATGAGGTGCACGTAGATCGGCACCGCGACCGCCACGATCCCGGCGAGAAAGAGCGGAGCGAGAAACGTGAAGCCCATCAGCGCACCTTGCTCAGCCGCTGGCGGTTGGAGAGGTAGGTGAAGAGCGCCTCGTCGAGCGGCCGCGAGGTGTCGAGCAGCGTGTAGTCGATGCGGCTGTCGGCGAGGATGCGGGAGACCGCCGCGATGTGCTCCTCGACCAGCCGGCGATACTGGGCGCGCGCCGCCTCGGGCACGACGGGGATCGTGACCCCGCTCTCCAGGTCGCGAAACCCCGACGCCTGGTCGAACGGGAACTCTCGCTCGGCGCGGTCGAGGACGTGGAAGACGATGATGTCGTTGCCGCGCCCACGCAGGTGGGTCAGGGCACTGAGCACCGCGCTCGGCGGCTCGTACAGGTCCGAGATGACGACCACGATGCCGCGGCGCTGTATGGTCTCGGTGAGCAGGCGGAAGACGGCGTCCAGCGCGCCCGGTCCCTCGCCGTCGCGCGACCCCGCCGCGTGCCCGTCACCGGGCTCCCCTCGCGGGGCGAGGCGGTTGAGCGCGTGGAGCACGACGCTCAGATGCCGCGCCGACGGCCGCACGTGCTCGATGATCGCGTCGTCGAACGCGACCAGTCCGATGCGATCCCGCTGCCGAGTGGACAGATACGCGAGGCTCGCCGCGAGGTACTTCCCGTAATCCAGCTTCGTCACGCCGCCGCGCGTGCCGGCAAAGCGCATCGAGCGCGAGCAATCGAGGGCGATCGTGACGTCGGTGTTCGTATCGGCCTCGAACTCCTTGACGTAGTAGCGGTCGGTTCGCGCGTACACCTTCCAGTCCACCCGCCGAATGTCGTCGCCCGGCATGTACGGCCGGTGCTCAGCGAAATCGGTGGACGCGCCGAACCGCGGCGACCGATGGAGCCCGCCGAGGAACCCCTCGACGACCGAACGCGCCAGCAGCTCGAGATCCGAGATGCGGGCGAGGACGGCGGGGTCGAGAAAGCGCTGGAGGGCGACGCTAGGCATCGGTGCTCGCGCTGCGGACGCTCATCAAAGCCCCGACTTCGGCACCGGCACCGCCTCCAACAACCGGTCGACAATGTGGTCGGTCGTGATTCGCTCCGACTCGGCGTGAAAATTCCGCAGGATCCGGTGCCGGAAGACGGGCTTCGCGAGCGCGCGGATGTCCTCGAAGCCGACGTGATAGCGCCCGCGCATCAGTGCGCGCGCCTTGCCGCCGAGGATGAGGTGCTGGGGCGCGCGGACGCTGGCGCCGTAGGCGAGCCACTTCTTGACGACCTCGGGCGCCGTCGGGCTTGTCGGCCGACTGGCGCGCGCCAGATTCACCGCGTAGCGCGCGACCGCGTCCGCGACCGGCACGCGGCGGACGAGCTGCTGGAAGGCAACGATGTCGGGCCCGGTCACCGCGTGGTCGAACCTGTGGTTCTGGATCGACGTCGTCGCCTGGACGACCTCGACCTCCTGCTCCTCGCTCAGGTAGTCGATCACGATCTCGAACATGAACCGGTCGAGCTGCGCCTCGGGCAGCGGGTACGTTCCCTCGAGCTCGATCGGGTTCTGCGTCGCGAGGACGAAGAACGGCTCCTCGAGCTCGTAGGTTTTCCCCTGCACCGTGACGCGGTGCTCCTGCATCGCCTCGAGCAGTGCGGCTTGCGTCTTCGGCGGCGTGCGGTTGATCTCGTCGGCGAGCACGATGTTCGCGAAGATCGGCCCTGGTACGAACGCGAGCCGCCGGCGCCCCGTCTCCGGGTCCTCCTGAATGATGTCCGTCCCCGTGATGTCAGACGGCATCAGGTCGGGCGTGAACTGGATCCGCGAGAACTTGAGGTCCAGCACCTGCGCGAGCGTGTGCACGAGCAGCGTCTTCGCCAGGCCCGGCACGCCGATGATGAGGCTGTTGCCGCCGGTGAAGATCGAGATCAGCGCCAGCTCGATCACATCGTCCTGACCGACGATCAACTTGCGCAGCTCGGAGACGATGGCCTCGCGGCCCGCCTTTAGGCGGTCGGCAAGGGCGAGATCGGCGGCGTCTTCGCGGACGGCGGGATTGGATGTAGCGGTCACTGGATTGGGGGAAGAGTCGGGTTTAGATCGAGCCCTAATGCGTCAGTCCATACACGATGTAATTCACGCCCAGCTTGTACGCCTCGTTCGAGATCGGGATCGGCACGAAGCCCGTCGCTGAGAACTGCCAGTAATCGCCGATGTCGTTGTTCATGTTCAGGAGCGCCAGCATCCGCTTCCTCGGGTCGTTCCCCTCGAAGACGCCGTAGTACTCGGGCGTGCCGCGGTACGTTACGTCGATGATGCTCAGCGACTCGATCTTGAAGAACGAATCGAAGATCGGGTGCTTCTCGTCGAGGCGGATGAGCTGCGCGCCCGGAATCGCGCGCTGCAGCTGGTACTCCGCGTTCAGCAGCTCCGACCGGTCACCGTTGCCGTCACGCTCACCGAAGTCGTCGAAGATCAGGAACCCGCCCTTCCGCAGATAGGCGCGCAACCCCTTGATGTCCTCCTCCGTCGGCTCCCAGCAGCCCGGCTCCGAGAGGTACGCGACCGGGTACTTGAACAGCTCCGGGTCGTCGAGCGAGAGGATGTTCCCGCCCTCCATAAACGGACGCAGAATCGTGACCTCGCGCATGATCTGCATCAGGTTCATCTCGGCGCGCGGGAAGTCGTGCGACCAGCCCGGTCCCTCGGGTGAGAAGCAGCCGGCGCCGCGGTAGCGGATGCGCGCGAACGTGAAGCGCCCGTCGTAGCGCACGTTCCCTTTGAAGTCCGACGGCATGATGTAGTCGCCGTCCTGCCCCCACCCGAACGCCCGCCGGCTGCGGCGGCGTGGGAAGTCCTGCGCGCCCGCGAGGTCGGCGACCGTGACAACCGCCGTCGTCCCCAAAGCCAGCGCTGCGCCGAGCCGGCGGATCGTCCGCCGAATGTTCGCACCTCGAACCTCGCACCTCGAACCTCGTCTCATGGCGCCGCTCCCTGTCGAAGTGCGAGCAACAGGTCCTGCGCCTTCTCGAAGCTCGGCGCCTGCTCGAGCGCCCTCAGGACCTCCTTCCGTGCGGCAGCCACATCGCCCGCGTCGCGGTACGCAAGCGCGAGCTGGTAGAGCGCCTCCGCCCGGTCGACGGGGTTCAGCGCGACGACCGCTTTCCGCTCGCGTACCGCCTTCTTGTGGTCGCGGAGCGCCGCGTATAGACGGGCGAGGCGCACGTGCGACGCCGGATCGTAGGGATGGATGTACATGGTCCGCTCGAGCGCCGCCGCGGCGCCGGCCGTATCGCCCAGCTGCTCGAGCAGGTCGGCGAGGGCGACGTTGGCGTCGTAGTGGTTCTCGTCGTTCAGTGTCAGCGCACTCAACTCGTCGGCCGCGCGCCGCACGTCGCCACGCTCGCGGAAGATCCGTGCGAGCAGCCAGCGCGGGCTGTCCGGGCCTCCGTACTCTGGGAAGAGCGTGCGCGCTCGCTCGAGGTACGGCACGGCGTCGTTCGCGCGCCCCTCGCGGACGAGGAGCGTGCCGGCCATGAGCTGCGCGGCGAAGTCGCCAGGATCGGCGTCCGCGCGCAGCACTGCCGCCTCCCGCGACGCCTCGCGCGAGCCGGTCATTCCCGGCGGCTCGACACGCCCGCGCCGGCGCACGGTCCCCGGACGCAGCGCCGCCATCTGCCGCGTGAAACGCTGGATCACGTAGGCGTCGAACTTCTTGTCGAAGCCCTCGGCGTCGATCTTGAGGACGCGCCGGAGGACCTCATCGTTCGAGCGGCCCGCCTTGTACTCGCGGAGCATCGCTGGAATCGCATCGGGTCCCCACTCCTTCTCGATCATCTCGCAGACGAGCGAGGCCTGGTAGTAGGAGTGGATGACCTGCTCCGGATAACGCGGGCGGATGAAGCCGTCGTTCATCCGGCTCGCCGGCACCAGCTCGTCCTGGAGCAGCGCGACGAGGAAGCTCGCGGTCACGTCGAAGCCCCAGCCGGGGCGCGCGCGGCGCTCCTCGAGGACCGACAGACCTTCCGACAGCCAGCGCGGCACGCGGTTGTCGGTCGCGCCGAGCGTGAAGGTGTGCGCGAGCTCGTGCCACAGCGTCGAGCCCCAGTTGAACTGTCCGCGCTCCCGCGCCCCCGGCGAGTCGAGCGCGAGCAGATCACCGAAGCTCACACCCAGCGCGCCGAGCCCGGGAATTCCGACCGTGCGCACCGAAAAGTCGGCGTGACTCCGATACAGCTCGATGCGGACCGGGCCGCGCGGCGCGTAGCTGTAGCGCGCCGCCAGCTTCGTGTACGCCTCCTCGGCCAGCTCGGTCAGGTACGGTGTCAGCAGCGCCGACTCCTTCTTCTCGACGAGGAACTGGAAGCGGCCGCTCGTGACCACGTCGTAATCCTTGTACGTGTCGAGTAGGTCGAGTGTGTTCTTCGTCCAGACGTCGTACGGGTCGCCCTTGAACGCCGTCTCGAGCTCGCGGCGCCCCTCGTCGATCTCACCGAGGCGGAGCAGGTTCATCCCGAGGACGCTGTGTGCGCGCCACGACTTCGGATCGCGGGTCACGGCCTGCCGCGCGAAGCCCGCGGCCTCGCGGTACGAGCGCACGCGCGCGATGAGCTCCGCGACCTTGGCGTAGAGCTCCGCTCCACGCGGCCCGAGGTCGCGCGCGGGGCGCGAGACCGTCTCGAAGGCCGCGCGGTCCCCCTGCATGTAGACCGCCGCGGCGAGCACGGACCGCGCGTCGAGTGACGCCGGATTCACCGCGAGTGCGCGCTCGGCTTCCGCCCGCGCCTCGGCGAGCTGCTCCGACCCGAGCAGCTGCTCGGCGTTGAAGACCCGGGCGGCGACGAGATTCGGGTTGACCTCGAGCGCCCGCTTGAGCAGCGAGTCCGCGCCCGGCGCGCCGTCGAACCCGCGGCGCCGCGCCGCGCCGAGCAGCGCCCGCGGATGCGACGCGTTGACGCGGAGAATCTCGTCGAACGTCGTCTGTGCATCCGCCGCGTTGTACTTCTCGAGGAAGAGCTCCCCGACGCGGAGGCGCGGCTCGAGCGCAGTGGGGTCGGTGGCGATCGCCTCGTCGAACGCCTTCAGCGCGTCCTTGAAAAGCTGCGGCTCGTCGAGCCCGAGGTACCGGCATGCGACGCCGACCGCGGTCAGCTCCTCGGCCGTGAGCCGGCCGCGCCGCGAGTTGTAAATGTCGATGAAGCGGTCGAAGCGGCGCATGGCCTCGTCGCGCCGCCCGCGCTCGTAGGCGAGGACGGCGAGGTTGACTTCGGCCGTCAGACTGTCCGACGCGCGCTCGACGACCGCGCGCGTGAAGGCGCTCTCCGCGGCGGCGAGCTTCCCGCGCTCGCGCAGCACCTCGCCCAGCGCGGTCCACGTCTCGCGCGCGATGGGGCCGGCGGTCGACGTCGCGCGCCGCGCCGCGGCCTCCGCTTCCTCGTAGCGCCCGACCTCGCTCAACGCGCGGATCAGGCCGCGGTGTGCGCGGGCGGACGCGGAATCGCTGGTCGCGGCGCGGGAGAAGGCAGCGATGGCGGCCTCGTAGCGGCCCGACCGGAAAGCCGTCTCCCCGTCGGCCGGCTCCTGCGCGCAGGCGCTCGGGAGCGCGAACACGGAGAGCGCCGCGAGGACCGGGATCGCGCACCGCGCCCGACCGCGGATCACCGCGTCCTCCCCTCGAGCGCGCGCAGCGCGCGGGTCGTCGCGGCGAGGTCGAGCAGGAGACGCTCCAGCTCCGCCTCGTACGCCTTCGCGTCCATCGCGTCCTTCCGCGCCTTGAGCGCCTCGATCTTCGACTCCAATTGCTCCTTCTCCTTGCGCAGCGCCACCGCCCGCGGGTCGTTCGACGCCGCGGCCGCCGCGGCGGCGGGGCCGGTGAGGAAGAACGCGCGCGCGAGCGCGCCGTCCTTGGCAGCGCCGCCGACTTCCCCGCTACCCGCGCCGTCCCCGTTGTCGTCCAGCAAGGCGTGCTCGGTGAGCAGGCGGTTCTCCTGCTCGTACACCCGTCGCACCTCGCGAGTGGCGTATGTGAACGCCTCGAGGAGCGAGACGCGCCCGTCCTTGTCGGCGTCCGCGCCCTCCCCGGCGAACGCGGCGACGAAGTGTCCGCCGAACAGCGACTCGTTCCGCTCGAAGCCGGACTTCGTCGCCGTAATGATCACGCGACCCGGTCCGGACAGCGCCTTGACGAAGTCGCCGCTCGAGCTCGCGGCCACCACGACCGCCACGCGTCGACTACCGTGCTTGGTGAGCGCGCGCGCAAGATCGGCCGCGCCGAGGTCGGGCCCGGGGAGTGTCAGCCTCGCCCCGTCTCCCTGAACGCTCCCGTGTCCGATCAGGACCACCACGAGCTGGTCCCCGGCCCGCATGCGCGTCGCCAGCCCGTCGAGCGTGCGTTCGACGTTCTCCTTCGTCGACTTGCCGGCGATCCGCCCGGGCGCCTTCCCCGGATCCTCCGCGAGCCAGACGATGCTCGAGTCGGCCACCCCGTACCGCGACCGTGCCGCATCGACGAGCGACCCAGACCAGGCGTGAAACGACTCCGCGTACTTCGGTTCGCCGGCGAGCCCGCTGATGACCACGAGACGCGTTTGCGCCTCGGCGGGGGGCGGGGGCCGGAGCGCGGGGATCGCGGCGACGGCGAGGGCAGCCAGCAAGCGTGCGCTCACGCGAGCCCCCGGGCCTTCCTGTAGCCCCACTCGGCCGACATGAGCAACACGATCATCACGAAGATCACCGGCATGTCCCACAAGTCCATCTCGCGCACGACAGTCACGCCCCGGCGACTCAGCGTCAGGTCTTCGGGAAGCGCGTCCACGTTGTCGGGCGTGTAGAAGCGGCCCTCCGTCTCCGAGGCGATTCGCCTCAGCAGCGGGGCGCGCATCTCCGCGCCAAAATATTCCGCTTCGGACGGCGCCACGCGCACGTATGTAGTTGCGCTGTCGACGGCCACTGCCCCACCTCCCGCGCGCCGCCCGCCGCCCGCGACGTGAACCGCGTACAACCCCGGCTCCTCGGGAGTGAACGTCGCCCGATACTCCCCGTCCCGGTCGACCGTCCACTCCATCGGGATCTCGCGCTCGTCCCCCGACGGGCTCCGCACGCGCGCCGTCACGGCGGCGTCGTTGACTCGCACGAATTGCTCGTCGCCGACCTCTGCGCGGACAGTGACTGGCTCGCGAGGGCTCACGCGGTCGCTCGACAGCGAAACGGCCACGCGGCCGGGCGTGTCGGTCACGAGCCAGCGCAGCAGCTGTCGCCAAAACGTCTCGTGTGTCTGATCCTCGTACGGGATGTCGGCGTGCATCTGCCACATCCACGAGTCCTGGATGGCGAGCGCAATCGCCCGCCCGCGGCCGTACTGTTGGTACGCGAGCACCGGTTGTGCGTAACCCACGCCGCCACGGCCGCCGTCGGCGACGCCGCCGGTGAGCAGCGCGACCGCACCCGGCTTCAGACGCCCGAGCTGATTCACGCTCGTCACCTCGGGCAGCGTGCGCCAGCGCGCGACGTTCGCCGTGTCGGTCGCCGCGACCTGCGTCGCCGCGTGCGCCCGCCCCGCCGGGGTCAGCCGAACCTTCAGGTCGGCGATGAAGTCGCTCGTCTCTTCCTCGACCGTCTCGAGCGTCACCGGAAGCACCTCGGCGAGCGGGGTGCCAGCGTACCCGCCCTCCGCGAACGACTGACGGCCGCCGAGCATGATCAGGCCGCCACCGCGCTCGCCCACGAAGTCCGCGAGCATTCGCAGCTGGTCGCGCGTGAAGAAGCTCGCCTCGACGCTACCGATGATCACGCCCTTGTACCGGAAGAGCTCCTCACGGGTCTTGGGAAACCCGCCCGCGAGCTCCTCGGCGCTATCGACGGCCACACGGTAGAACTTGTTCGCGGCCGTGCGCTGAAGCGTGACCACCTGGAGGTTCGAGTCGGCGGCGACGGCTTGCCGAAGGAACTTCATCTCCGGGCGCAGATCTCCCTCGACGTAGAGGATCTTCTCCGTGCGGTCGCGCACCTGGACGAGTGCCTGCTGGGCGTTGTTCTGCGCCACCATCTCACCAGAGCGCGGCGGGACGCGGACGGTGTACGTGCGCGGCCCGGACTCGGCGGCGGTGACGTGGACGCGCACCGACGCCGCCTCCCCATCCTCGGGGAGCGTCACCTCCTGCGAGCTCACGATTCGCCCCGCGTCCTCGACGACGAGCGGGACCCGCTCCCCACCGAAGCCGCGCTGCGCGACGAGGACGTCGAGCACGAGCGCCGTCCCGCGCAGGACCGACCGCGACGCCTCGACGCGCCGCACCTCGACGTCGCGCGTGAAGCGCTCGCTGCCCACACCTACCGTAAAGACCGGGACGGCGCGCGAGCGCAGGGTCGCCAACTCGTCGGCGATCGGTGTCCGCGCGTTGTCGGCGCCGTCGGTCACGAGCACCAGTCCAGACAACGGCACGGACGACAGATCCTGCCGTGCGTCCTCGAGCGCCGCAGCGATCCGCGTCTCGCTGCCGGTGAACGACAGATCGGCGACGCGCTCGATGCGCTGCGTCGCGTTCGAGAAGCGGAAGAAGCGGAGCTGGAAGCGCTCGGCCAGCTCGCGGACGAGCGGCGCGTCGGCGGCGAAGAGGCGGCGCACCATCTCGCCGCGCTCGACGCTCCCCCCGTCGGCGACGCGCATGCTCCGCGAGTCATCGATCAGGATTCCGACGTAATTGCGCTGCGGGACGGCGGCTGACACGAGCAGCCGCGGCCGCAGCAGGCAGATAAGCAGCAGCGCGAGCGCCGCACCGCGCAGGGCGGCCAGAACGATGCGATCGCGACGCCCGTCTTTCCCCTGCGCCCGGGCGTAAGTCAGCACGGCGGGCACGCCGATCAGCAGCGCGACAGCGACGATCAGCCAGACCGACGCCGGGGCCCCGATGGCGAGCTCGCCCTTCTCGAACACCGCGGGCCTGTACTTGAACAAGGCCGCGAACAGCGACTCGAAGAAGGACGCCATGGATATGTGAGTTTACAACCGTGAACGGGTCCTGGGTGAGACACGCGGGGATCTTTGACAGTTCCCTTACTGGGGCTTTCCGTCCTCGTAGTGTAGAGGGCAGAGGGTGGAGGGTGGAGTGAGCGTGCCGAGGAACAGCTCGGCATAGTGAGACGATCCATTCCCTCTTACCTTCAACGCACTTCTCCACCCTCCACCCTCGCCCCTCCCCCCTTGAAGTTCCGCTTCTACACCGCAGACGTCTTCACCGACCGCCCGTTCGGCGGGAATCAGCTCGCTGTCTTTCCCGATGCCCGTGGTCTGGACAGCGCGCGGATGCAGGAGATCGCTCGCGAGTTCAACTTCTCCGAGACGACCTTCGTCCTGCCGCCGGAGGACAGGAAGCACACCCGCCGCGTGCGGATCTTCACGCCCGGCGCCGAGATCCCATTCGCCGGCCACCCGACCGTCGGGACCGCGCACGTGCTCGCGGCCGCGGGCGAGATTCCGCTGACCGGCGACACGACGCGCATCGTTCTCGAGGAGAAAGTGGGGCCGGTACCGGTGACGATCCGCGCCGAGCGCGGCATGCCGGTGTTCGCGCAGCTCAGCGTGGCCAGGCTCCCCGAGGTCGGTCCGCCACCGCCGGCGCGGGAACGGCTCGCGGCGATGCTGTCGCTCGACGCCAGCGACCTCCTGGCCGACGACATGCCGCCGGAGGCAGTCTCGTGTGGCATTCCGTACCTGTTCGTCCCGCTCCGGAGCCGCGACGCGGTCGCGCGCGCGCGTCTGAGACTCGAGCTTTGGGAGGAGACTTTGCGCGAGTACTGGACCGACGACGTCTTCGTTTTTGCCCTCGACCCGGAGCGCGCGGACGCGGACGTACATGCCCGGATGTTCGCGCCGGGCTTCGGCATCCCCGAGGATCCGGCCACCGGGAGCGCCTGCGTGGCCCTCGGTGGCTATCTCGCCGCGCGGCACCCGCGGCACGACGGCAAGCTCCGCTGGGTCGTGGAGCAGGGCTTCGAGATGGGACGCCCAAGCATCCTCGAGGTCGAGGTCGACAAGCGCGGCGGCGAGATCACCGCGGTACGTGTCGGCGGCTCGACCGTCCTCGTCTCAGAAGGCGAGATGGAGGTACCGACGTGAGCTGCCCGTGCGGGCGTAGCCCGCACGCTATCCGCTATCGGTCGCCGCCTACAGCGGCGACGCTATCAGCTATCAGCGCGGGCTTCGCCCGCCAGCTATCAGCTATCAGCTATCAGCAGCGAGGACGGCGGCCCTGCGGGCCGCTTACTGGGGTGGGGCAGAGTTCCGAGTTGCGGGGCGAGCGTTACACCACATGCAGTCAAAGCCCCGCCCGCGCGGAGCGCGAGGCGGGGCAGTCCCAAGTACTGATAGCTGATAGCCGAAGTAGTGATAGCTGACTTACCGGGAGATTCCTATGACCATCACCAAGCGGTCGATTATCGATCGGATGCGCGGCGCGGCGATGCTCGACATCGCCACGTACGAGGAGGTGGAGGCGGACGCCTCGGCGACGGGGCAGGCAGCGATCGTAGTCACGATCGCTGCCGTATGCTCCGCGATCGGGGCGATCGGACACGAGGAGTTCGACCCGTTCGGCACACTCGTGACGACGTTGATCGGCTGGCTTGTCTGGTCGGGCGTGACGTATGTCATCGGTGACAAGCTGTTTGGCGGCACGGCAACCTGGGGCGAGCTCCTCAGAACGCTGGGCTTCGCGAAGTCGCCCTACCTGCTGCTCGTCCTCGGGATCATTCCCGTATTCGGGTATCTCGTGTGGGTCACCGTGGCCGTCTGGGTGCTCATCGCGGGCATCGTTGCCATCCGTCAGGCGCTCGATTTCTCGACGCAGAAGGCGCTTCTGACGGCCCTCGTCGCCTGGGTCATCGAGTACACCGTATTCTGGCTGCTCGGAGTAGAGGGGATGACGCCGGGATTCTAGTCGAACCGCGTCGCCCGTAAGTCGGATTCCGCGCGACCACCCGTGCACGCGGCTTGCCGAGGATAGCCGCTCCCAACAACGACGGAGCGAAGGAATGCCTCACCGTAAGTCCAGCAAGACGACAACGACGCGCAAGTCAGCGCGCTCGACTACACGCGCGCCTAGGGCGCCGGCGCGCGAAACTCGTCGGCCGGCACCGCCGGCCGAGCCGACGGCTCCTGAGCCACCGCTCGTCGCGCGTGCGCCGTCTCTTCCGCCACACGAGCTCTACCGCCACGAGAAGCGCCGCCGCGCCGGACAGCCGCGCGGCGACGGACGCGACCCGCTCGAGGAGGCGCGGCGCGAGTTCAAGGCGATGCTCGAGGCCGGCGTGGGTACGCCGCGCGGCGGCCGTCCGCGGAAAGTGAAGCCCCGGTCCGAGGACGACAACGCGTGAAGCGATTCGGTCGGGCCCGCGACCTGTCGCGGCTTCGTCGCGTCGCGTGGGTCGCGCTCGACTTCGGGTATCGGGGTGGGTGGGCGGCGGCGCTCGCGCGACGCTTCCGACTGCACGGCCGGATTGCTGTTCTCAACCATGACATACGCATCGAGCGCTGGGCGCGAGGCCGCCCGCTGCGCCTCGTCTTCGCGTCCGATTTCCACGCCGGGCCGGTCACGCATCCGGAGCTGCTGAACGAGGCGTCGCGCGCGATCGCCGGCGGCAAGCCGGACCTGCTGTTGCTCGGTGGGGACTTCATCTCCCCGCACGCGCGCTACATCGACGGCCTGGCCGACCGGCTCCGTCAGATCGATGCACCGCTCGGGAAGTTCGCGGTGCTCGGCAACCACGATCTGTACGCCGACGACGAGCACATCGTCGCACGCCTGGCCGGTGCGGGCGTGCGGACGTTGAACAACGAGAGCGTGCGCCTGCCCGCTCCATTCGACGAGATCTACGTCTGCGGCTTGGACGATCCGACGGTCGGTTCCCCCGACGCGCAGGCCGCCCTCCGTGGCGCGGACGGCGTGCGCATCGTGCTGATGCACTCGCCCGAAGGTTTGCTGTCCCTGCGTGATTACCGGTTCGACGTTGCCTTCTGCGGCCACACGCACGGCGGCCAGGTTGCGCTTCCCGGCGGACGACCGCTGTGGATGCCCGGCGGTCCGCTCAACCGTATGTACGCGCACGGCACGCACGCGCTTCCCGATCATGGGCACGCAACCCTGATTGTCAGCCGTGGCATCGGCTGCAGCGGCGTGCCCGTGCGACTGTTCGCGCGCCCCGAAGTGCACCTCTGCACGCTGTTGCCGGCCGTTGTGGCCCGCGAGGTGCCGGGCGCGGCCGGCCATGCTGACGATCGAATGAGGGCGACAGTCGCGATACGGCCGGTGGGGGACGCGGCGTAGCAGCGTCCGCCAAGTAGCGAGCCGAACGGGGTTGCTGTTGGCAGAGCCTCGTGCATCTTTCGGCAGCCTATTGCGTAAGGCGTCTGCGTGACGGTCGTCACACAGTGCGGCTTCTGGCCGTCCGCGCCATCGAGGTCAGCCGAAGGAGTGACGATGCGACAGCCGCCGGCATGAGAATCGTCCAGGTTTGCCCGTACAGCTGGGACGCGCACGGCGGCGTTCAAGCTCACGTACGTCACCTGTCGGCGAGCCTGACGCGCCGCGGCCACGAGGTTCTCGTGCTCGCGCCCGGGGATGCCGAGCCAGCCGAGCCTCACGTGCGCATCGTCGGTCGCCCATTTCGCGTCCGGTTCAACGGATCAGTCGTCCCGCTCTGCATCGACCCGGCGTCGGCGGGCGTCGTCCGCGATGCGCTCGAGGAGTTCGCTCCTGACATCGTGCACGTGCACGAGCCGCTCGCGCCGAGCACCTCGATGCTCGGCGTGCTCTACTCGCCGGCGCCGATCGTCGCGACCTTCCACGCGTACATCGAGGACGACACGGTGCCGGCCCAGCTCTATACGGCGGTCGCCCCGCTGCTGCGGCCCGTGTGGAACCGCATCGACTCGCGGATCGCGGTTTCACAGGCGGCGCGGTGGACGGTCGGCTCGCGCATGGGCAACGAGCGCTGCACGATCGTGCCGAACGGTGCGAACGTCGAGCACTTCGAGGGCGCCGCGCCCGCCGAGCTTCCCGCCGGCCGCAAGCTGCTCTTCGTCGGTCGACTCGAGCCGCGGAAAGGTTTCCGCTACGCCGTCCGCGCGTTCGCCGAGCTGGCCGACGGTTTTCCCGATGTGCAGCTCGTCGTCGTCGGCGACGGACCGCAACGTACGCTGCTCCGGCGGCTCGAGCCGCGGATGCGCGAGCGGGTGCACATGCTGGGTGCGGTGACGCAAGCCGAGCTGCCGACGTTCCACGCGGCGTCGGACATCTTTCTCGCCCCCGCGACGGGGCGCGAGAGCTTCGGGATCGTGCTCGTCGAGGCGATGGCCGCCGGCCTGCCGGTAGTCGCCAGCAACTTGCCGGGCTACAGCGAGGTCGTGCGCCCGGGCCGCGAAGCGTTGCTCGTCCCGCCGCGTAACGCCGACGCGCTCGCCCGCGCGACCGCGAGCCTTCTCGATAACCCGACACTCGCCGCGCGCCTCGGTCAGGCCGGCCGCCTGCGCGCGCGCACCTTCTCCTGGCACCTCGTCGCCGCGCGCGTGGAGCGCGTGTACGAGGACGTCGCCCGAAGCAAGCGCGCCGCCGCCAGGCGCGTGAGCGCGCGCATGCGGGCGGGAGCGGCGTGAGGGCCGACTGCGGACTGCGGACTGCGGACTCACACCCTCGGGACGTCGCTACCGGGCGGTAGGAGCACGCCGAAGGTTCTAGTCCGCAGTCCGCACTCCGCAATCGGTACCCATGGCCTCCCCCGCCCACCGCTCCGCCGTCCTGCGACTCGCGCTCAGCGTCATCGCGCTCGACGCGATTGCCATCGCGATCTACTACATCACTGACATTCCGCTCCGTCCGACGTCGATCCGCTATCCATTCTTTGGGGCGTGGATGGTGCTGACGCTGGCGGTCGTTCTCACGGGCCTTCATCGTATCCGGATCGCCCGCGTCCGTCGCCGTTGATCAAACAGCGGCCCGCAAGCCGCCGTCCAAAGTACTGAGAGCTGAGAGCTGAGAGCGTGCGCGAAGCGCACATCTTCAACGTCTCCGTCCGCGAAGCGGTCGCGCTCCAAAACGAGCTGCGTTCGCGCGTCATCCCGCACCCGCCGGCCGGGTTCGCGCCGCGGCTCGTCGGCGGCGCGGACATCTCGATGGAGAAGTTCTCGACGCGCGGCTTCGCCGGGATCGTCGTCGTCGACGCCGCGACGATGCAGACCGTCGATCAGGCGACTGCCGTCGTCGAGATCGGGTTTCCCTACGTGCCGGGCCTGCTCTCGTTCCGCGAGCTCCCGGCCGTGCAGCGCGCCTGGGACGCCCTACGCACGAAGCCCGACATCCTCGTCTTCGACGGCGTCGGCTACGCCCACCCGCGGCGCTTCGGCCTCGCCTGCCACGGCGGCGTCCTCCTCGGTGTTCCCACCATCGGCTGCGCGAAGTCGATTCTCGTCGGCCGCCACGGCCCGCTCGACGCCGAGCGCGGCGCGACGGCCGACCTGGTCGACCGTGGGGAGATCGTCGGCGTCGCGCTCCGACTTCGCGGCGGCGTGAGCCCCGTTTACGTCTCGATCGGCCACCTCATGGACCTTCCCACCGCGGTCGCCGTAGTCCAATCGATGGCCTCGGGGTATCGCGAGCCCGAAACGACGCGCCGCGCGCATCGGCTCGTGAACGATTTAAGGCGAAGGGCAGATTAGGATCGGCCGCAGACTGCGGACTGCGGATTCACCCCTCCGGGAGCTTCTGACGCCGGGGGAGCATTCGAGGGCTCTAGTCAGCAGTCCGCAGTCCGCAATCCGCAGTCGGCTGCAGTCCGCAGTCGGACGCCCTCACCCCAACGTGCAGACGTGCACCTCCGGATCCGCTCCTCGCCGCAGCGGGAGATTCCCGCAGCCGATGCCGCGGCTCACGAGGAGGACGCCGCCGGAGCCGGTGCCGAGGTGGAAGAGGCCGCCGCGGAGGTACTTGCGACTGAGCGGGCCGGCGAAGTTCACGAGCGCACGCCCGCCGACCCAGAACTGGCCGCCGTGCGTGTGGCCACAGAAGGCGGCGGCGAATGCGCGGTCGCCGACCGAGCGCAGGCCGTCCGGTGAATGCATCAGCAGCACACGCATGCCGTCGGCGCCGGCAAACGCCGGCTCCGCGTCGGGCACGCCTTCTTCAGTGTTGTCGAGGCCGCAGATCCAGATGTCGTCGTGCGGCGCCGGAAGCCTCGCGCTCTCGTTGACGAGTACGCGCACGCCGACGCCGGCGAGCCGCGCGGTGATGTAAGCGTCGTCGGCCAGCAGGTCGTGGTTGCCGAGCACCGCGAACTTCCCGAGCGGCGCGCGGATCGCGGCGAGCAGCGGCACGAGGCGGTCGACGTGACGCGCGTGGAAGGACACGTAGTCGCCGCCGAGCAGCAGCAGATCGGGGTTCGCTTCCGCAAGGGCGCGGCAGGCGTCGGACACGAGCCGCGGATGCGTCGTCGGGCCGGCGTGGAGGTCGGATGCGAACGCGACGCGAAGCGGCGGCGCGCCGCGGCGGCGGCCGGAGACCGGGAGCGTGTGGCTGGCGACGCCCAACGTGCCCTGCAGCCCAATCGGCCCCGCCAGCCGCGGCGCCCACCCGCCGCGGAACACGAAGTCGTACCAGACCTCGGTCGCCTTGCGGCGCGGCGTGAGGTGACGGGCGCGCCCGAACCAGCGGGGCATTGCGAGCTTATGCGCGAGTGGGTTGTGAGCGTGCGACAAAGGGCGTAGCACCTGATGGCTTCCCCACAGTGTCGCCGCGAGGCCGCGCGTCACAAGCTCACAAGCTATCGAGCCACAAGCTATCGAGCTCACACGCTCTCGAGCGGTGACCGAGGCCGCGAGGAAACCGTTCGCCGCGCGCCGGGTGTCCAACGCCGCGATCACCAGTAACACGGCCTGATTCCCGTTACTCGCTCAACCGTGCGCACCCTGATCAACGACCTCCGCTACGGCGCCCGCATGCTGCGTCGGGCGCCAGGGTTCACCGTCGCCGCTGTTCTGACGTTGGGTCTCGGGATCGGCGCGAACACCGCGATGTTCGGCGTCGTTGATTCGCTCCTCTTCCGGCCTCCGTCTGGTGTCGTCGACCCCGGACAACTCGTACGGGTCCGCATGCAGCTCCCGGCGCCACGCGGGGAGCCCGCGGAGCTGTCCGGCGTCCTGTCCTACCCGCAGTACGTGACGCTGCGCGACCGCGCCACCGGGTTCGCGGGTGTCGCCGCGTACGCCCGTGCGAGCGTTACCGTTGGCACGGCCGACGAGTCGCGCAGTCAGCCGGCGTTGCTGGTCAGCGGCGACTATTTCCGTGTGCTGGGCGTGCGGGCCGCAGTGGGCCGCCTGATCACCCACGAAGATGACCGCGACAACGCGGCGCTCCCGATCATCGTGCTGAGCTGGCACTATTGGCAACGCGAGCTTGGCGGCGACGTCAATGTCATCGGACGGCCGATGCGTCTCAACGGGCGCTCGTTCACGGTCGTTGGCGTCGCCCCGAAGTATTTCACGGGCGTCGAGCCCGGGGGCCCCGCGCTCTGGGCGCCGCTCGGAACGGCGCCGATGCTCGGCTACGACGAACGCGTCACCCGCTCGCGGTTCGCGTCGTGGTTGTCGATCGTCGCACGCGTCGCTCCAAGGCTGACGCGCGCTCAGGCGCAGGCGACCGCCCAGGCCGCCGTGCTCGCGGCGCGGGATGCCGGCGACGCGTACGTCGGCGGACCTGGCGGGCCCGGCGGACCGCCCGGTGAGGCGCTGGGTGACGTGCCGGGAGGCGGCGAGGTACGCGTGGCGATCGAAGGCCCCGATCAGTCGGGCGGGCGCCGCGCAGCGGCGCCCCCACCGCCGCAGGTGCGATTGACGGGACTCGGCGGCCGAGATGAGCCGGCGATCCCGGCGGCGTTCGGCGGCGAGCGTTCGGTACCGATCTCCCTCTGGTTCCTCGCGGTCACCGCCGCCGTGCTCCTCATCGCATGCGCGAACGTCGCTAACCTGCTACTCGTCCGCGCCGCGAACCGCGCCAACGAGATGGCCGTGCGGCTCGCGATCGGCGCGACGCGCGGACGGCTCGCCGGTCAGTTGATGACGGAAAGCCTTCTCCTCGCCGCGCTGGGTGCGATTGCGGGCGTGCTGCTCGCGTTCGCCGGAGTCTCACTACTTCCGCGCGTCATGCCCCTGCCGCCGCTACCGCCGTTCTTCGACGCACGGCTGCTCGCATTCACGGCGGTGCTGACGGTGGCGACGACGGCGCTGTTCGGGCTCGCGCCCGCCCTCCGCGTCGCGCGTTCAGGCCTCCACGCGACCCTCGGCGCCACAGCGCGGACGCACTCAGCCCGCTCGGTCGGCCGCAGCGCGCTCGTCGTCGTGCAGCTCGGGGCGTCGCTCATGCTTCTCATCGGCGCGGGGCTGTTCGTCCGCAGCCTGCGGAACGTGAAGGCGATCGAGACCGGGTTCGCACTCGACGAGTTGCTTGTCGTCTCCGCGGACTTGCGCGGTGCCCGGCTGACGCGCGAGCGGACGGCCGAGCTTTGGGCAGGCGCGCTCAGCCGCGTACGGGCGCTGCCGGGGGTCCGCTCGGCGTCCCTCGGCGCCGGCGCGCCGTTCGAGATGGTCATGATGCTGCCGGTCGGCGCGCCCGGGCGCGTGGCGCCGGACCGCCGTCCGATGCCGGCGCAAGCGGACTTCGTCGGCGCCGCTTACTTCGCGACGCTCGGCATTCCGATCCGCGAGGGGCGTGCGTTCACCGACGAGGACCGCGAGGGCAGCACGCCGGTGGCGATCGTCAACCAGACGCTCGCGCGGCGGATCTGGGGCGCCGCGTCGCCGATCGGACAGTGCATGTCCGCGGGCATGATCGGCCGCGACGCACCCTGTCTCACGGTCGTCGGCGTCGCTGCCGACGCGCGGTACGCCGAGATCACCGCCGCGCCGGCCCCGTTCTTCTACCGGCCGCTGACGCAGCGCCCGCGCGCGCTGCCGCCGATGACGGTGATGCACATCCGCGTCGACGCGTCGCGCTCCGACCCGGCCGGCATGTCCGCGCTCGCCGCCCAGGTGCGGCGCGAGATCCAGGCGCTGGACACGGGAGTGCCGTTCGTGAACGTCCGTCCCACCGCGGACTTGATTCGTCCGCAGATGCTGCCGTGGCGGGTCGGCAGCACGATGTTCGGTCTGTTCGGCGCGCTCGGCGCGCTGCTCGCCGCGGTCGGCCTCGCGGGCGTGCTGTCGTTCGCCGTCGCACAGCGCACGCGCGAGCTGGGCGTCCGCATGGCCCTCGGCGCGCAGCGGCGTGACGTTCTGGCGGTGGTACTCGGGGAGGGCGCCCGGCTGGTGACGATCGGCGTCGCAGTCGGACTCGCCGCCGGCGCGGCCGCGACGCGCTTCTTCGCGTCCGCGCTCTACGGCGTCAGCCCGCTCGACCCGGCCGTTTACGCGTTGACCGCGGCGGCAATGGCCGCTATCGGGGTGATCGCGATGTACATCCCGGCGCGCCGGGCGACGCGTGTGGATCCGATGGTGGCGTTGCGAGCGGAGTGACGCGGGGCAGTTCTCGAGCTACCGAAGCTGCCCGACCTCACGGCGCTCGGTCATCCCGGCGCCAGCCGCACGTAGCGCGGTCTCCTTCACGCGTGTCTTCGAAGCGCTTCTTTGTCACCGTGCACCGGCTCCCGTCCTCAGCGAGCAGTGTCGACGGCGCCTGCTTCCCCGCGACGACCTTCTCGGACACCTGGATCAATTCGCCACGACGTCCGTGGTCGCCCGGCGGACGTCGGATGCTCAGCGTGTCCATCCCCAACCCAGGCACGCCGGGGACAATTGGACGGACGCAGCCGTGCGCGGCCGACAGGGCGAGAACGGAGGCACACGCGAACAGGAGTCCCGATGCGGTACGGCGGATCCGCGGCTTGCACACGTCCATGTGACCTCTATCGAACGGTAGTGCGAACGCTTGCGTCCTCTGCCGGCGATACATACATTGCCGCTCCCGGCCAGTCAAACTGGAGATCAGTGATGCGCACCTCGTCCTTCACGCCCGTCGTCGCTGTCGCGTGCCCGCGCACCGACGCGGTCAACGCCGTGCGGGCGCCGAGGACACGAGTGCACTGATCGCAGGCCAGCCAGATTGTGGAAGGGCGGCACCGCGATGGTGCCGCCCTTCTTGTTTATGTCGCGCTGCGCGCGCGGCCACTCGATACCGATGAGCAATCCACTCTTCCAAACCGGCGAGACCATGATCGTCCCGCCCGCGCCGGCGCAGCTCTCGCCGCCGGACGGTCTCCGGTCGGCGATCCGCGAGGCGCTTCGCGGCTCGCAGCGCGACTACACGGAGGGTCCGATCGGCCGCGGTATCTTCGCGCTCGCGGTGCCGATGGTGCTCGAGATGGTGATGGAGAGCATCTTCGTCGTCTGCGATGTCTTCTTCGTCTCGAAGCTCGGGCCGGACGCTGTCGCGACGGTCGGCCTCACGGAGTCGATGCTGGCGATCGTCTACACCCTGGCGATCGGTCTCAGCATCGGCGCGACGGCGATGGTCGCGCGCCGGATCGGCGAGCATGACCGCGAGGGCGCGGCGCGGACCGCCGTGCAGGTGATCGCGCTCGGCATTCTCCTGTCCGCGGTGATCGGCGTCCTCGGCGGCGCCTTCGCTCCGTCGCTGCTCGCGATCATGGGCGGGTCGCCGTCGGTGGTCGCCACCGGCTCTACCTTTACGCGCGTCATGCTCGGCGGAAACGTCGTGATCGTGATGCTGTTCCTCATCAACGCGGTGTTCCGCGGCGCGGGGGATGCGGCGATCGCGATGCGCGTGCTCTGGCTCGCCAACGGCATCAACATCGCGCTCGGCCCGCTGCTCATCTTCGGCGTCGGACCGTTCCCCGAACTCGGCGTGACGGGCGCCGCGGTCGCGACGACGATCGGGCGCGGTACGGGGGCGCTCTTCGCGTTCAGTCGGCTGTTGCGACCGGGGGCGCGCGTCGAGCTCTCGCGACGACACTTCGGCCTCGACGCCGGTGTGATGCTGCGGCTCGTCAAGCTGTCCGGGTCGGGCACGTTCCAGGTCCTCGTCGGCACCGCGAGCTGGATCGGCCTCGTGCGGATCATCTCGACGTTCGGCAGCACCGCGCTCGCGGGCTACACGATCGGCGTGCGGATCATCCTCTTCGCGCTCCTGCCGTCGTGGGGTCTCTCGAACGCCGCGGCGACGATGGTTGGTCAGTCGCTCGGCGCGCGGAAGCCGGAGCGTGCCGAGCGCGCGGTGTGGGTCGCGGCGCGCTACAACATGTACTTCCTCGGCGCGGTCGGACTGCTGTTCGTGGCGTTCGCGACGCCGATCGTGCGGCTGTTCACGACCGAGCCCGACGTCGTCGCCTACGGGGCGGACGCGTTGCGCGTTGTGGCATCCGGATCCCTGTTCTACGCGTACGGGATGGTCCTGACGCAGGCGTTCAACGGTGCCGGCGACACGTGGACCCCGACGCTGATCAACCTCTTCTGCTTCTGGCTCTGGGAGATCCCGCTGGCGTACCTGCTGGCGATCGGGCTCGGGCTCGGCCCGCGTGGGGTGTACGTCGCGATCACGATCGCGTTCTCGACGCTCGCCGTCGTCAGCGCGGTGCTCTTCCGGCGGGGGAGGTGGAAGACGCGGGCGGTGTGACGTATCGTTGATCAGGCGCGTCCACGTACGCAGCGGACGGAGGGTCATGGCCGAGCTCGACCGCATCATCGACCAGATGCAGCGCGCCTTCGATGGAGACGCGTGGCACGGCCCGTCCGTGATCGCCGCGCTGTCGGGCGTCACGACGCAGCAGGCGACGGCGCACCCGATCCCGCAGGCGCACAGCATCTGGCAGATCGTGCTCCACATGATCAGCTGGAAGAACGAGGTGCGGCGGCGGCTCGGGGGCGCCGAGCCGGCGACGCCCATCGAGGGCGACTGGCCGGAGGCCGGGCGACGTGACCCGACAGCGTGGAGCGCGTCGCTCGCCACACTTCGCGAGGCCCACGCCGCCCTCGTCGCCGCCGCGCGGAAGCTGAGCGACGAGCGGCTGAGCGAGATGGTCGGCACGAAGCGTGACCCCGCGCTCGGGACCGGGACGTTCTACGTGCTGCTCCACGGATCGGTGCAGCACGACATCTACCACGCGGGTCAGATCTCGCTGCTCAAGAAAGCGCGCGGGCGGTGAGCGGCCCGTCGGGCGTCGGCCCCGCCGGGTGGGCGTTCCTCTTCTTGGCTGGCCTCGTGCTCCCGCTGGCGGCGGCGATCTTCGCCGCCGGCGAGCGTCGGCGCCCGGTCCTCGACACGCAAGGCTCGGACACAGGCGCAGCCGGCCCGACGCGCATTCAACTGTACGCGAACGCGCTGCTCACGCACGCTCTGCTGCTCGGGGCGGCGATCGCGGCCGCGCGGACCTCGCGGGTCGCGCTCTTCGTGCCCGTCGATCCGCGCGTACGCGACTTGGTTGCGGCAGTGGCGACGCTCGCCGCCGTCGTGGGCGTCGGTGAGCTCTCGTGGCGGTCGCGCTCGAGCGGCGAGCGTGAGCGGCTCTGGGTCCGCCGCATCCTGCCGCGCACGCGCGCCGAGCGGCGCGCGTGGGTCCTCGTGTCGGCGGGAGCGGCGCTCGCGGAGGAGGTCGCATACCGCGGCGCGTTCTTGGTCTTCGCGGCCGCGGCCACGGGCAGCGTCCCCGTCGCCGTCCTCCTCAGCGCCGCCGCCTTCGCGGCCGTCCACGCGCCGCAAGGGCTCGCGGGCATCGGGTACGTCTTCGTGATCGCACTCCTCCACCAGGCGCTCGTGCTCTTCACCGGGACGCTCGTTCTCGCGATCGCCGTGCACTTCGCCTATGACGTGCTGGCGGGGTTGTGGCTGGCGAGGAGGCACGGGTTGGTGTGAGCCGACTGCGGAGTGCAACCGGACTGCGGACTGCGGACTGCGAACCGCCGGCTGCTTCAGCCGCCAGGTCGAGGCTCCTCCAGGGCGTGAGTCCGCAGTCCGCAGTCGGCTCAGTCTTGACGGCGGTCGCCGCGCCGCGTACCGTTCCCCTCAAATCTTCAGGGGACAGCCCGTGTCGCCCGCCGACCTCGATCTCCTCCAGGGCACGCTCGACGTGCTCGTGCTCAAGACCCTCTCCTGGGGCCCGCGCCACGGCTACGCCGTCGCCGGGTGGATCCGCGAGACGACGAACGACGAGCTCCACGTCGAGGAGGGCGCGCTCTACACCGCCCTCCACCGCATGGAGAAGCGCGGTTGGGTCGAGAGCGAGTGGGGGCTCTCCGAGAACAACCGCAAGGCCAAGTACTACCAGCTCACCCCCGCCGGCCGCCGCCAGCTCCGCGCGCAAACCACGCGCTGGACGCGGTACGCGCAGGCGGTGTTCAAGGTGCTGCAGACGCAAGCGGCATAGCGTGGAGGGCTGAGGGCGGAGGGCGGAGCAGGCATGCGGAGCACATACGTGCGCCCGCGCCCACCCCGTCCAAGACAACGCCCGCTCCACCCTCCAGCCTCCACCTCCACCCTCGACACGAATGGCGATATCAGGTTTGCGTCGCTTGCTTCGCATCGACCGCGGCTCGCGCACTGTCGACCGCGACCTGGACGACGAGTTGCGGTTTCACTTCGAGATGACCGTGGAGGAGCTCGTGAAGCGCGGAATGACACCGGACCACGCCCGGCGTGAGGCGGCGCGCCGCTTCGGCGACGCCGATCGGCACCGCGAGAACCTCCGCGCGATCGACCGCGACCGCGCGCGGCGGCGTCGCCGCGTCGAGGTGTGGAGCGCCGTGGCGCAGGACGTCCGCTACGCCCTGCGCGGCCTGCGGACGAACCCCGGCCTCACGGCCGTCGTCGCCCTGACGCTCGGACTCGGGATCGGCGCCAACGCCACGATGTTCGGCATCGTCGACCGGCTCCTGCTCCGGCCGCCCGCCTACCTCGGGGACCCCGAATCGACGCACCGCGTCTATCTCGTCCGCACGTACGACGGCGAGGAGAGCTTCACGAGCAACATCAGCTACAAGCGATACCTCGAGTTGAGCCAGTGGACGTCCTCGTTTTCGCAAACGGCCGCGTTCTTCGATACGGAGGTCGTCCTCGGGACGGGCGAGGAGGCGCGCGAGCTCCGGACCGGAATGGTCAGCGCGAGCTTCTGGCCGTTCTTCGGCGCGCGGCCGGCGCTCGGCCGCTTCTTCACACCCGAGGAAGACCGTGTGCCGGAAGGCTCACCGGTCGCCGTGCTCGGCTATGGCTACTGGCAGTCGAAGTACGCCGGAAGCACGGACGTCGTCGGCACGACGATCCGCATCGGACGCAAGATCTACACGATCATCGGCGTCGCCCCGAAGGGTTTCACCGGGATGTCGATGCAGGCGATCGCCGCGTTCATCCCGATTACCTCTGGGGCGAACGACTTGTTCGGCGGCGCGGGCAGCGACCCGACACGCTACTACTCGACGCACAACATGAGCTGGATGGAGATGCTCGTGCGGCGGAAGCCTGGCGTGAGCGTCGAGACGGCGACGGCGGACCTCACGGCGGCCGACAAGCGCAGCTTCTCGGCACAGGAAAACGCGGCACAGATTGGCGAGCGGCGCCCGCACGCGATCGCGGCGTCGGTCCTCCGCGAGCGTGGCCCCCAGCAGCGGCGGGACTCGAAGGTCGCCACCTGGCTCGGCGGCGTGTCGCTCGTCGTGCTGCTCGTCGCCTGCGCGAACGTCGCGAACATCCTGCTCGCGCGCGCGTTCCGGCGTCGCCGCGAGATCGCCGTGCGCATGGCGCTCGGAATCAGCCGCGGCAGGCTGCTCGCGCAACTCTTCACCGAGAGCCTCGTCCTCGCCGTCATCGGCGCCGCCGCCGGGCTACTCGTCGCCCACTGGGGCGGCGGCGTGCTGCGCGCGACGCTCCTCCCTGACGTGGAGTGGGGGAGCACACTGGCGGACGCGCGCGTGCTCGCCTTCGCCGGAGTGGCGGCGCTCGCCGCCGGGCTCCTCACGGGCATCGCCCCGGCATTCCAGTCCGCTCGCTCCGACGTCACGGCGGCGCTGAAGAGCGGCGGCGCGAAGAGCGGCTTGCACCGCTCGCGTCTCCGCACGTCGCTCCTCGTCTTCCAGGCGGCGCTGTCGGTCGTCCTGCTGGTTGGCGCCGGCCTCTTCGTGCGCAGTCTGCGCAACGTTCGCACGCTCGATCTGGGCTATGACCCCAATCGCATCGTCTATGTCAGCGCCGAGATGCGAGGCGTCTCGCTCCCGCGGCCCGAGCTCGTGGCGCTCAAGCATCGGTTGCTCGCGCGGGCCCGCCAGCTCCCCGGCGTCGAGCACGCGGGCCGTACGCTGACCGTGCCCTTCATGATCAACAGCATCGAGGACCTGTTCGTCCCCGGGATCGACTCGGTGAACCGCCTCGGTGAGTTCTACCTGCACTCCGTCTCGGACGGCTATTTCGAGACGATGGGCACTCGAATCCTTCGCGGTCGCGGGATCACTACCGCCGACCGCCCGGGTGCCCCGCGGGTGGTCGTCGTCAGCCAATCGATGGCGAAGAAGCTCTGGCCGGCCAAGGACGCCCTCGGACAGTGCTTGAAGGTCGGGGCCGACACGGTCCCGTGCAGCACCGTGGTCGGGATCGCCGAGGACATCCGCCGCGGAGGCTACACCAAGGACGAAGGGCTTCAGTACTACGTTGCGATCGACCAGCGCGGGGCCGCCACAGGTGGCCTGTTCGTGCGCACGCGCGGCGACGCTCGCCGCGAGACGCAGCGGATCCGCCGCGAGCTACAGCGCCTCATGCCGGACGTCTCCTACGTGAGCGCGATGCCGCTCCCGGACATCCTCGACCGGGAAGCGCGCGCCTGGCAGCTCGGCGCGACGATGTTCACCATCTTCGGCGGTCTCGGTCTCCTCCTCGCCGCCGTCGGGCTCTACGCGGTCACAGCGTATACCACGGCACAGCGCACGCACGAACTCGGGGTCCGCATCGCGCTCGGGGCGCAGACGGGCGACGTCGTGCGGCTCGTCGTCGCCGGCGGCCTCCGCGTCGCCGTCGTCGGCGTCGCGATCGGCGCAGGCGTCGCGCTCTTCGCCGGCCGCTTCATCGCGCCGCTGCTCTTCGATATCTCGCCGAATGACCCATTCGTCTTCGGCGTCGTCGCCGTGACGCTGATCGCCACCGCCGCGCTCGCGAGCCTCGTTCCGGCCTGGCGCGCGACGAGGGTGGACCCGAACGTGGCGCTGAGAACGGAGTAGCCGAGCTGCGAATTGCGAGCTGCGCACTGCGAACGAGGAGCGTCCCGGAGGTGTTAGGTCGCAGTTCGTAGCTCGCAGTTTGGTCGCAGTCGCAGTTCACCGTTCTTGACGTCCCAGCGCGCGACCTCGATCCTACCCTTGTACCGCGCCAGGGGACGAGGGTCATGCCGAGCGTTACCGCTCTCTTCGTGCTCGCCCAGATTGCCGCGACCGACCCGTCGCGAGCGGCGGCGGACGTGGCGCCCGGCGCGCGGAATCCGGCCTACTCGCGAGACGGCCGCCTTGCGCTCGCGCTACGCGGCGACCTCTGGGTTCAGGAGCGCCCGGGAGGCGATGCACGCTGGCTGCGTGTCACGTCGGGCCCGGCCTGGGACCGGGAGCCGGCCTGGGAGCGGGACGGACGCTCGCTCATCTTCTCTTCGGACCGCGCCGGGGCCTTCAACCTGTGGCGCGTGCGCGTCGGCCCGGCGGGCGCGGAGGGAGAGCCGGAGCGCCTCACCGCATCGCCTGAGCCCGACGGCGAGCCGTCGGTGGGGCCGACCGGGCGCATCGTGTTCGTGCGGGGGCGCGGCATGACGCGCCGACTCTGGGTGCGCGAGCAGAACGCGGCCGAGCGCCGTCTGACCGCGGCCGCAGGAGCCGAGCACTCTCCGGCCATTTCGCCGGACGGCAGTCGACTCGCCTACGTGGCCGACCTCGAGAGCGGGCGCCGGCTGCGCGTGCGGGAGCTGACGGCCGGACGCGACTCGGTGCGTGACTCCGTTATCGTCGCCGATCGAGCGGCCGAGCACCCTGCCTGGTCGCCGGGCGGTGATCGCCTCGCGTTCACGGTCGGCGGGTTCCGCCCCGGTGTCTATGTCGCGGCGGCCGACGGACGATACGTCAATCTGATCGCCGCCAAGTACGCGGAGCCGGCGTGGAGCCCCGACGGCGCGCGCCTCGCCCTGGCGGAGCTGCTCCCCGGCGACGTCAGGTACAACGGCGATCCGGACCGGGTCGGCGATCGCGAGCCTGGGGAGCTCGTCCCGCATGGCGGCCGGCTTTGGTTCGTGAGCGCGCCCGCGCCGCCAGACGCCGGGCTTGCCGCGGCGCATACGCCGACCGTTGCCGATCGAACAGCGAGCAATGCAGAGGCGTTCGACCGCGCGTGGTCTCGCACGGCTTCCGTCTACTACGCGGGCGCCGGCGCTGCCGACCGGCGCGCGCGCTGGGAGGCGCTGCGGACGAAGTACCGCCCGCGCGCGCTGGCCGCCACCACCGACGACGCGTTCGAGCGCGTCGTCCACGAGATGTTCAGCGAGCGCCCGCCCTACCGGGACAGCGCAACGGGTCGGGCTGCCGTGTCGAGCGCGCACCCTGCGGCGACGGCGGCGGGGCTGGAGATCCTTCGCAAGGGGGGTAACGTCGTCGACGCGGCCGTCGCCGTTTCGTTCGTACTTGGCGTCGTCGAGCCCGACGCGAGTGGGATCGGCGGATACGGCCAGATGTTGATCTACCGGCCGAGGATGCCGGAGCCAGTGGTGCTCGAGTTCATGTCGCGCGCGCCCGAGGAAGCGACGCTCGAGAACGCGTCGCTGCTGCGCAACGGCCGCCTCCCGGAGGACGGCCCGGTGCTCGCAAACGTCCCGGGCACCGTGGCGGGGATGCACCTTGCGTGGAAGAAGTACGGTAGCCGGAAGCTTGCCTGGGCGGACCTGCTCGCGCCGGCGATCCGTATGGCGCGAGACGGCGTCGTCGTCTCCGACGGCCTCGCGACCACGCTCGCGGTCGAGCGCGAACACTTCGCCAAGTACGAGGGGTCGCGAGCGCTGTTCTTCCGCAACGGCGCGCCGCTCCGGGCCGGCGACACGCTTCGCAACCCGGACCTCGCTGCCACGCTCGAGCAGATCGCGAAGGGCGGGGCGGACGCGTTCTACACCGGACAGATCGCGAAGCGCATCGCGAGCGACCTTCGAGGCAACGGCAACGCGATCAAGCCCAGCGACCTCGCGCGCTACTACGCGGCGGAGCGCGCACCGGTCGCGGGGTCGTACCGCGGCCACACGATCTATTCGAGTGCGCCGCCGGTCGCCGGCGGCGCAGGACTCGTGGCGCGGCTCAATCTGCTGGAGAACTTCGCCACGCCGCGACCGTACACCGAGGACGCGGCGAGCCTGCACGCGATGCTCGTCGCGTGGCAGCTCGTGCCCTCGACGCGCGGCCGCGTTGCTGACCCGGGACTCTGGCCGACGACCGTCGCGGCCTTCACCAGCAAGGACAGCGCACGCGCCCGGTGGCGATGCTTCAACCCGTCGCGCGCCCTCACGAGCGCGGACCTCCGCGGCGACCGGCCTGCGTGCTCCGCGCAAGCACCGGAGCGCCCGGGTGCGCGGGCCGACTCGGCGGCGGTTCCCGCCGCCGACACGCGGCCCTCGACCCCACACTCGTCGGGGACGACATCGTTTGCGATCGCTGACGCCTCCGGCGACGTGGTCAGCGTGACCCAGACCCTTGGGACCTGGGGTGGGAACTTCTACGTCACTCCCGGTTTGGGCTTTCTCTATAACGACAAGCTCGGCTCGTACCCCACAGATCCAGCTACCTACGGCGCGCGCCTGCCGTACGCGCGACACGGAAGCACAATCGCCCCGACGATCGTGTTCACGGGTGAGGGCGCGCGGCGTCATCCCCGCCTCGCGCTTGGAGCGGCGGGGAACGAGTGGATCACCGCCGTCATCTATCAGACCCTCACCGGTGTCATCGACCAGCAGCTTGGACCGCAGGCGGCCCTCGAGCTCCCGCGCTTCCTGCCGCTCGGCCCCGCGCCCGGTGAGCGTGGCGCGACGGTTCAGGTCGAGGAGGGCTTGGCGCCGGGGGTAGTCCGGCGGCTCGAGGAGCTCGGCTACCGCGTGCACAAGATCTCCCTACCAGGGGAGCTCCGGATGGGCTACGGAGCGGCCGTGCTGTTTGGCGACGGCAGCGTGACCGCGGCCGCAGACCCGCGCCGGAGTGGGGCAGCCGGGGCACTGCCCAGGGACTAGCGCTAACGGCTCGCCGCTCCGACCGTTTGGCTCGTATGCGCGCACCTTCAGCCGTCCTCGGTGGTCTGATCGCCGCTCTCGTCGTGTGCCCCGCCGCTCACGGGCAGGTCGTTCGCGGCGTCGTTCGCGACTCGGCGAGCGGCGCGCCCGCAGCCGGCGTGCTCGTCGCGCTGATCGACGCAGCATCCGGTGCGCGGCGCACGGCACTCACCGACGAAGCCGGTCAGTTCACGGTCGCCGCGGCGGGCGCCGGCACCTTCGCGCTCGAGACCAAGCGCATCGGCGTTCGCCCCGCGCTCACGCCGCGCTTCTCCCTCGGGGCTGGCGAGACGCGCGAGTTCGGCCTCAGCGTGGCCGCGGTCGTGCCGAGGCTCGCCGCCGTTCGCGTGACCGGCAAATCGTATTGCGCCGAACGGCTGAAGGAAGGGGCGGAGACCGCGGCGCTGTGGGAGGAGATACGCGCGGCGCTGACGGCGACGCTCATCACCCGAGAGCGGCGCACGTTCCCCGTCACGATCTCGCGCTTCAGACGGACCTTCGAGCCCACTCGACTTCAGGTTCGGCACGAGGAGCGATCAGAGCAGAGTGGACTGGCCTCGAACCCGTTCCTCAGCGTACCGATCACGGCCCTGTCGTCGAACGGCTACATCACCTCCGACGGGTCGGGCACATTGTAGTACCACGCGCCGGACGTGGACGCCCTTCTGTCCGACGTCTTCGTCCGCGACCACTGCTTCCGCATGGTGGAGGGCGCGGGCGACAAGGCGGGACTCGTCGGCCTCGGGTTCCGGCCGACATCAGCGCGGCGAGTTCCCGACATCACCGGCGTGCTCTGGCTGGACGCTGCGACACAGGAGCTCCGCCGCCTCGAGTTCAACTACACGGACGACCCCTTCGAGGGGCTCTGGCAGCGGTTTCCGAGCTTCGTCGAGTATGCGCGCATGCCGTCCGGCGCGTGGATCATGCGGCGCTGGTCGATCCGCATGCCGGTGGTCGAGGTCGAGCGTGCGGATCCGACGAATCCACTGCTCTCGGGCCAGGGACCGCGGCGGCGGCTCGTGGCGATCGTCGAGGAGGGCGCCGAAGCGCTGCTCGGGGATCGGTCGAGATCGGCCGTGCCGAGCGCGGTCACCGGGACGGTATACGACAGCTCGACAGGACGCCCGCTCGTCGGTGCGCGCGTCTCACTCCGCGGAACACCATTCACCACGACATCGGACGTGGGGGGCCGCTTCCGGCTCCAGGTCCCGGACACCGGCCGGTACATGCTCGGCTTCGATCACGCGCGCCTCGACTCGTTGGGCTTCGATGTGCCCGCGCGTGAGATCCGACTCGTCGACTCGCTGACGGCCGCCGACGTCGCCGTCCCGCCCCTCGCGACGGTGCGCGCTCAGCTCTGCCCTGGCTCGCGCCCCGGCTCGGCGGGGGCGATCGTGCTTGGCACCATCCGCACGCCAACGGGCGCGCCAGCGGCCTGGGCGACACTTCGCTATCGCTGGTCGCGCTTCGAATCGGCGCCGGTGACCGACGCGTCTCCTGTTCCCGCGGGCGCCGCCGTGCCGGTTCTGCAGTCCGCGCCAGGTGCGACGCTCGTCGCCGACTCGCGCGGCCGCTACCTGATCTGCGACGTGCCCGCAGGTCGCTACCGCCTCGCCCTGGAGAGCGAGACCGGCGAATCGGCGGAAGCGGAGCTGCTGATCGATTCGGGCCAGATCATCGCGCGCGACCTGGCGCTGCGGCGGGGGGGATGACGGCCGACAGGCCCTACCTGGTCCCCTGCTCAAAGACGATGTCCACCGGAATCCCACGCGTGTTCAGCCGGTCGAGGTCTGCGCGGAGCTGGGCGCTGATCTGGCCGTAGCGGTCCTGGAAGGCGCCGACGCCCGCATAGTCTCCGTCGCCCTGCATGACGAGGATCGTGCGGGCAAGGTCCGTCATTCCCTGCTCCATCTTCGGGAAGTCGACGCGGTACTTTCCGTCCGCCGCGCGAGTGAACGCGCCGCGCTCGGCGAGAAAGTTGAACGCCGCGACGTTGGCGCGACCATGCGCGCTCGAGGCGCCGAAACGGATCGAGCGGAAGAGGCTCGCGAGGAATGAGACGTAGTTGTCGGTGACCGACGGGTCCTCGACCGCGCCCTGCTCGGCGAGCTGCTTCACCATGTACAACCCGAGGATGTCGGCCTTCCCTTCCTCGAGAGCCGAGTAGCGCTCCTTGAGCGCTTCACGCACTGTGCCCTTGCCGGTGATCGTGTTCTTGATCCCCAGGCCGTGCGCGACCTCGTGGAACATGACGTTCTCGAAAAACGCGTCGAACGTGACCTTCGGCAGCTGCTCGCCGCCGATCAGCTCCTGCGCGATGGGCACGAGGATCTTGTCGAACTTCGCGCGGATCGTGTTCTTGAGCTGAAGCCGCCGCGTTCCCTTCTGCAGTTGCACCTGCTCGTCGTTCGGCAGGTTGATGGCGATAGTCTTCGAGCCGGCGTTCGCCTGCCCGGCGTAGTAGACGGCGTCGTAGGCGTTGAGGTCTGACGAGGTCCCAGGTGTCTCGCGCTTGTACACGTCGGGCACCGGGAGTCCGCGCTGGAGAGCGGGCAGCGTCGATGCGTAGCGCGCGAGGCGCTGGCTCCAGCCGCGGTCCTTGATCAGAATGTACGCCTCGTTCGCGGCCTTGTAGCCGAAAAGCTGGTCCTCGTACGTCTCGATGGGCCCGATGATGACGTCGATGGTGTTGTCCTTCATGTCCATCCACGCCAGATCGCTCGGCTGATAGTCGTCGGTGAGCAATGCCGACGCGCGCAGCTCGAGGTAGCGGCGCAGCCCCGGGTCGTCGGCGAGCGCCGCGGCCTCGCGCAGGCGCATCGCCGCGCGCTGGTTGAGCGGCGCGTACGCCTTCGAGAACGGAATGGCGACCAGCCGACCCGCGGCGTCACGCCGCACGAGCGTGTACAAACTCTTGAGCGAGTCCGCGGGCGCCTTTGGTCCGGCGGCGACTGCCGTCTCGAACTCGCCCTTGGTCATGTCGCGCGGATAATAGTTCGCCCCAGGGGGCTTCGGGCCGGCGCCGGGAACGAATGGCCGGTCGTTCGCCAGGCGATCCCACGGCCCGTAGTTGATCTCGACGAAGCGCCGCAGCGCGGCGTCGCCGCGGATCGCGCTGAGGAGCGAGTCGCGGTTGCCGTGCGCCTGATGCCAGTAGATCTCGTCCATCGCATCGGCGGCGTCGATCAGCAGCGGGATCATTCGCCGCTCGTTCGGCGTCAGCGCCGAGCTGTCGACGGTGAGTCGCACGCTCGTGTACTTCGCGAGCCCGGCGGCGACGTCGCCTGACGTGGCGGAGACGCCGAGGGCCCCGGTTGAAGCTGTCGTCGCTCTGCCTGCGGTCTGGCAGGCGAGCAGCGGCGCGGCAAGCAAAAGAGCGACGGAACGACAGGATCGGTACATGACGAGTTCTCGCGGTTGCCGGCGAAGCCGGAGACGATCGAAAACTAACACGGGCCCGGGACGGCCGAGTCGCGGTGCTCGCGCCGGAGCATCGGCAGCGAAGGCCGGCGCGCAATTTTCTTGACTACGGTGTGATCCAGGGGCACAATAGCCGGCGATGCGTGCCGAAGCCCAGACGTGCACGTCCTGCCGCAACCCCCTGCCGGAGCGCGCGGCCTTTTGCCCGTCGTGCGGCACCGCGACACCCACGGGGATCGATCGGGCGACCGGTGAGATCGTGCGGCCGGAGGCGAGCGAGCCCACGGGCGAACACGTACAGCGCCTGCAGCGCGCGCTGGGCCGCGAATACGAGATCCGGCACCTGCTCGGGCGCGGGGGGTTCTCCGAGGTCTACGCCGTCTGGGACGCGCGCCTCAAGCGCACGGTCGCGGTGAAGACCTTCCGGTCCGACCTCGTCGTCTCCGAGACGCTCGTGACGCGCTTTCGGCGCGAGGCTGAGGCGGTGGCGAAGCTTCGCCATCCACACGTGGTTCCCATCTACGCCGTCGGCGAGGGCGAGGGGCTCGCGTACTACATCATGCCCCTCCTGGAGGGCGAGAGCCTCGCCGCTTCGCTGGACCGCGCCGGCGCGTTCGACGTCGGCGAAACGTGCCGCATTCTACGGGAGGCCTCCGGCGCGCTGGCGGCCGCGCACCGAGCAGGCGTCGTGCACCGCGACGTCAAGCCCGACAACATCATCCTCGACGGTCCGGAACGCAGCGTCGTCGTGATGGATTTCGGCATCGCCAAAGTCGCGGAGGCCGGTCACGGGCTGACAGGCACCGGGATGCTCATCGGCACGCCCCACTACATGAGCCCCGAGCAGGCGACGGGCGAGCGCGACGTCGGTCCGCAATCGGACCAGTACTCGCTCGCCATGGTGGGCTATCGCATGCTCGCCGGCCACCCGCCGTTCGAAGCCACCTCCGTCCAGGCGCTGCTGATGAAGCAGATCACGGAGGTTCCGCGTCCCGTGCACGAGCTACGGCCCGAGGTGCCGGCCGAAGTCTCACAGGCGCTGAGCCGCGCGCTCTCCAAGGACCCCGCAGCGCGCTTCCCCTCCATGACCGAGTTTGCGGCGGCGCTCGGGACGATCGGTCGGCTTGGCGTGGACTCGACTCCGGCCATGCGCCGTCGCGTGCCCGACATGGCCACGCGGGCCCGGGACGCGCGGTCCACAATCGCCCGATGGCGAGTGCCGGCGATCGTGGCCGGCGTCGCCGGGCTGGCCGCGTTCGTCGTGCTCATCGATCGCATCACCCCTGCGCCGGTGCGGGCACTGGCGGCCAATCGGGGCGATGCGGCCTACGCCGCGAAGGCGTTCCTCACCTCGCGAGGTGCCACGGGCAAATACGTCGACTACCTGGAGTTCGAGTCGCGCGACCGGGTGTTCCGCTTCTTGCAAACAGCTTTGGGAACCGACTCGGCCATCGCGCGCGCCACGGGTGATGCCGTGGCGTGGCAATGGTCGCTGCGACGGTACGACCGCGCGCGCCGGCACATCTGGAAGGCGCACGTCGGTCCGCGCGGCGATGTCATTGGCTTCGAACAGTTGGTTCCGGACACGCTGCCCGGTGCGCGTCTCGACGCGGACCCGGCTCGGCGGCTCGCGGAGCGGGAGCTCGAGCGCGCCGGCCTCAAACTGTCGGAGCTGCGACTCGTACAGGACGCGAGGCAGGGCCGGGCCGCTCGAACCGACTATACCTTCGCCTGGGAGCGCACGGCGTCGTCGATCCCGTGGCGTGGCGGCGATACGGCACGCCATCGCATCGCGGTCGAGGTGACCGGCGACCGGGTCTCGGCATTCCACGCGCAACTGACGCCGCCGCAGTCATTCGAGCGGCCATCGACGGCTCGCATCGCGCTGACAGCCGTCGTCTGGTGCGTCATTGCCGTCGCCGTGCTCGCCGCCGGCGTGGTGGCGAGCCGGCGGGGCCGCCGGGACCCTCTGCAATGGGCAGCGTCGCTGCGCCTCACTGCGGCGGCCAGCGTCATCGGTACGCTGTTCTTGCTGGTGGCCATGTATCCACAGGTCATTCCGGAGCAGGTGGGGGAGGCTGCGGTCGGGAACATTATCGCAAACGCTGTCGGGGTGATCGCGGTGGTCGGCCTCACGGCCGCCGCTATGGCGGTGACCTTGACCGCTGCGGAATCGCTCGCGCAGGAGCACTGTCCGGCGGCGGTGGCCGGCTTGGGGGACCTCGCCCACGGGCGTCTGGCGCCGGAGTTGGCGACGACCGCGCTGGTCGGCTACGCGGGGGGCATCCTCCTCGCCGGCCTCAACGTCACACTGAGTTGGCTCGGGTGGCGCTTCCTCGGTCAGCCGCTCCCGACGGGTGAACCGGACGCGTTCGACCTGGCCTGGCCGTCAGTGTCCATCCTCGGCACGGCGTGGCTCGCCGTCACGATCGTTCTCCCATTGTTCTACGGCAGCCTGCTGGCTCGAAGCTGGAGGATTCCGCCGCTGGCGTCGTGGGTGCTCGTCGCGGCGCTCGGGGGACTCGCGGTCGTGATGGAGAACTCGGTGTTCGATACGAGCAGGACGTTCCTTGTCCTGCTGGTGCCGACCGTCCTTGCGTGGCGCTTCGGCCTCTTGGCAGGCGTGTTGTGCTTCTTCGTCAACCTCTCGCTCTCGGAGATTTGGGCGTTGTTCTCGTCCGGGAGCTCAGAGTTCCTGACCGCCGGTCTGACGGCAGCCGTCCTCACGGCGCTGCCCGCGGTCTTCGGCGTCCTGAGTTACCGCAAAACGGTTCGCGGCTCGAGGGTTTGAGGGCTCTCGCTTCACCGGCCCGCCGCTGGCCGGTCCGACAGGTGCTCCTGCACCACGACCCAGCGGTCACCGCGCTTGGCGAAGACCAGGGTCATGGCGCCGGCGAGCTCGTGTGGCGTGCCCCGCGGCGTGCGATGGGGAACGCGGTACGTCGCAGTCAGTACCGCGGAGCGGCTGCTCATGACGTCGGTAATCATCCGCTCCCAGATCCACCGCGGCTCCTGCATGTTGCGTCCGACGCTCTCCCAGAAATAACGGATCCCGTCGGCGAGCGAGTCGCGTGAGGTCAAGAGCCGCCCGCCGCTGGCCGAGACGACCCGCCCGGTGTCCGGATACAGACTGAGGAGGCGCTCGACGGCGCCGGCGCCCGTCCCGGAGAGATCATAGGCGCGTTTGACCGTTGCCTCGAGCGTGTCCGCAATCGCGCGGCGCTCGCGGTCGCTGAGTGACTCGCGGTCAGAGGCACAGGCGGCGGTGAGCAGCGCGAGAAGGAACGGGGCAAAACGTGAAGCACGCATGGAGGCGCGGGAGAAAACGTGAATAACCGAAGCCGAGGGTTGTGGACTGCCGACAGTCCTTGGGTCGGTTGTCATCGTCGGCGGACGCTTGCTGTCCTACGTGGCGGACAGCGGTCACGGCACCGATGAAGTTAACGCGGCCGACTGCGCGTTAACGGTTGGCGCGTGCAATGCTTTCACACGAAATGCGCGCCAGGCGCATGGCCTGGCCGACGCATACAACGTGTCGCGGCCGGCTCGCCCCGGGAGGAGTCGTGCGTTCGATCCTCAGAATCGCATTTGTGGTGGTCCCCACCGCCGTCCTATCGACGGCGGTGGTCATCGGCGTTTCCCGTAGTGGCGAGCGCGCGGCCGTGACGGCCGACGGCGACCTGATGCGGGATCTCAAGCTCGCTTCGGCCACGAGCCTCGAGCTCGCGCCGACCGGTCAGGCGCTGGCGACGGTCTCGTCGATCGAGGCGCCCCCGGCGGCCGCGCCGGAGCGCACGGTTCGGCCGCGGCGGAGCAGCAGTGGCCCCCGCGTCGCGCGGTCCCGCGCGCCGGTCGTGCGGGCAGCGCCCGAGCCCGACGTCGCCGAAGAGGTCGACGCATCGCCGATTGCTGAGGCGACCGAACTTGCGAGCTCCGAGGCGGCCGAAGCGCCGGTCGAGGCGCCCACCGCTGGCGGCGTCGCGCTTCCCCGCCCAACCGCGATCCCCGTCATCTTTCCGACCGGCGGTGACGCGGGTGGCGGCGGTGGGACGTATGACCCCGGCCCCGGCACGGTGATTCGCGGCGGCGGCGTCGACGGCGATCACTGCCAGATTCACCGCGGGCGCGGCGGCCGCATCTATGGCCCGCCGATCTTCCGGCAGCCTCGCGCCACAACGCGGACCGTGCGTGACCGGATCCTCTCGGGAGGCACCGCTAGCGAGACCCGCCGCCCCACGATCCGCGACCGCGTCCGTGTCGGCAGCACCGGCGGCCGCAGCAGCAATAGCAGCGGCGGGACGATCAGAGATCGGATCCGGCGGGGCAGGTAGTCGTCCGCGCGAAGCGCGCACGCTATCAGCTATCGGTCGCCGCCGAAGGCGGCGACGCTATCAGCTATCAGCTATCAATACTTTGGAAGGCCCGGCGCTGCGCGCCGGGCCTTACTGCATGGAGTGGTGTCCTCGCGACCCGGAACCGCCTTTCACCAAATCGGCGGCCCGCAGGGCCGCCCTTCCTGCTACTGATAGCTGATAGCTGATAGCTGATAGCATGCGCGCGGAGCGCGCATCGATCGCCGATAGCAGCCCTGAGCGCGCTTCGCGCGCTCAGGGCTCCAACACATGCTTCGTCACCACATCCCTGTACGTCTGATACCCTCCGGCCTCGTGCTCGGCGACGAAGCTCTCCAGCGTCTGCAGCAGTTGCGTGCTGTAGTAGCCGGGAACGGTGTTCGGATGTTGACGATAGAAGCCACCGCCGAAGTAGCTGCGAATGATGACGCTGCGTGAATCGCGCGGGAGGCGGCGAAGGTTGGCGGCGAAGCGGTCGAAGCTCACCCCATCGCGCATCAGGTACTGCTCGACGTTCGACGTATAGAACGCTGAGATCTTCTCGCCGCGTTCGGCGATGAGCTGGCCGATCGAGACGAGCGCATGCTCCCCCGCGAGGTCACCGACGACGGGAATGACGAGGTTCCGGTCCTGGAGCGACTTGAGGAAGCGATAGTCGGCTTCGCTGGAGAGGTAGCTCCCCTGCTTCCCCGTCAGGTCGCGCTCGAGGAGAAGCTGGCGGTACGTCGGGTAGTACGCGCGCGGCGGCCGGTTGTGCGACGTGTACCGTAGATCGAGGCCGGCATCGATGAACGTGCGGTGAAAGCGCGAGATCGTCTCGAGGTCGCGCGCGTCGAGCGGGACGTCGAACGTCTTGACGGTGGACAGCACGGTTTCCTGCGCCGCGGCTGCCGCGTTCGGGCTCGGCGGCGTGCTGTCGACCCAGGCGACGAGATCCTCGATCGAGCTCCCGTCCCATCGTTGCCAGTCGCGCGGCATCGGCCGTCCGAAGAGCAGCGCGAGGTATTCGGCGCGATTGCGGGTCCGCGTGAAGACCGCCTTGAAGAGCAACTGCTGGAGCAGGTTGTCGCGCCGGATGTCGATGATGAACGCGATCCGCGGGCGCACCTGCGCCATGTACGAGAAGTTCTGGTCCGGCCCGACGCCGAGGTACGCACCGCCCGTCACGCCGAGGGCGCGCATGCGCCCCAACACGTGGAGGTACGACGCCTCGTTCGACATGAGGTTGTCGGAATCGAAATACCCGCCAGACTCCGACAGCCGGGCGACCAGTCGTGCGAACGTGGTCTCCGGCAGCGCCGCCGCCGGCGTCTGCAACGCCCCTTCGGCGCCCGACGCCGCGCGCCGCGCCGACCAGGCCGCCGGCGCGATCACCAGCAGCGCGCCGATCGCCAGCGCTCTCGGGGCGAGCCCAACACTCATCGCGTACCTCACCCTTCAGGGTTCCTTCGAGAACATGATATTGGGCGCGCCGTGGCGCCACTGGGGAGGGCGGGCAGGAGAGGGCGGAACGGCAACGGCGCTGCTGCGGAACAGCGCCGCTGCGGATGAACGCGGATGACGCAGAAAAGCGCTGATAAGTTCCCTGCGCTACGAGACTCCACAGCGCCACGAGCCCGGACATGCTTGGCTACGCCCCCGGGAGGCCACGCTCGCGTGCTGTGTCATCCCGCAGGAGCGAGCGAGTGCGGGGCACCCGCGCAGCGGGTCGTCTACTCGCAATGCTTTGTGGCCGGCGCCGTCAGAGTGGAGGTAGATCCCGACACTCGCGGCCGCCTTCGGCGGCGCTCCTGCGGGATGACAGAGACGGCGCGCCGAAGCCTCCCGATGGTGTAGCAAAGGTCTGCACGGGCAGGCGTGAGGAGCCTTGAGTGCTGAGGACCCATCCGCGCTCTTCTGCATCACCCGCGTCATCCGCGGCGGCGCTGTTCCCCCGAAACGCCCTCGCCCTTCCTACGAACGCCCTTCCGCTCTCCTCCTGATTCGCGGTGCACCTGCGAAGGCGATCAGGGTCGCGATGAGCCAGATCGCACCGACGATCGCACCGCCGATGATGTCGGTCGGCCAGTGGACGCCGTCGTACAGGCGCGAGTAGCCGATGACCGGCGGAAAGAGTCCGGCGACGAAGAACGGCCAGCGCCAGCCGCGCTCGTGATGGAGGATGAACGCGATCGTGAGCAGCACCGCGGTGCTCGCCATGACGTGGCCGCTCGGGTAAGCGTCCCACCCGAACCACCCGCGGCGCTCCCACAGCTCGGGTCGCGGCCGACCGAGGAGCTTCTTGACGAAGTAGTTGAGCGACAGACACCCCACCTCGACGACGGCCAACCACACCGCGAGGTCGCGTCGGCCGCGCCACCAGAGCCAGACCGCCGCGAGCGCGACGAGCGGCCCGAGCGTGAGGTTCGTTCCGGCCCACGGCACGTAGTAGAGCGCCGTGTCCACCGCCTGCGGCAGCCGCCTGTGGAACTCCATCAGGAGGTCGCGCTCCCACTCCGTCCCCCGCACCCACTCGCCCTGCGCCTTGATGTACATCCCGTAGCCGACGCCGTAGGCGAGCGCCATGAGGTAGCCGAGGATCACCACCACCCACAGCGGCCGTCGCGGGGTCGCGCCGCGGCGTCGCTCCCGCCTCGGGGTCAGCCTCGCCACGTGGCCCCGCGACTAACGACGGCGCGCCGAGCGCAGGATCTCGGCGAACGTCTCGTCCTCGTCGTACCGGGTGATCCCCAGCACCTGCTCCATCAACTCCTCGAGCACCGTCCCGACGTACTCACGACGTTGCGCGTCGGACATCGGCCCGCCGAGGTCCGGCACCGTCTCGAGCACGTGCGCGATGAGCTCAGTCGGCGTCGTGTGCGCCGCCTCGTGCGGGTCCCAGATGTCGACCCCGAGCTCCTCCTCCATGAGGGCAAACAGCTCGCCAAGCCCGGCCGGCATCGAGCGCGTTACGACGCCGTCCGGTCGGCCGGCGGCACCACCGGAGTCGCCAGCACCTCCCGATGGAAGGTGGCGAGCGGCGTCCGACCGAGCACGAATCGGTGCATGTGCGAGCAGAGGCGCGAGCGACGGTGGCGGAGCGCTGGTGACGGCGTGACGTAGTTGCCAGGGTCGGTGAATGCTGCACGACGCCGCACATGCGCACAAGCCGCGCCGCATCGTCGCTCTACGCCCGTCAGAGGGCGAAACTTCCTCGCGCGCGCGGCGTACGGGCAGCCATCTTCCGCCGATCGAGGACCCTAATGAAGCGCCGCCGACTCACCCTCGCGACTCGCGTCGCCGCCGCAGTCGCGCTCCTGACCGTCGCCGACGTCATGCCAATAGCCGCGCAGACGCCGGCGCCAAGCGGTCAGCCAGCCGTGGACACGCGCGACTCACTCGCCTTCGCCCGCAAAGTGACGCTGTGGTTCTACAGCGGGATGGCGGACAGTCTCTGGGCCAACATGACGCCGCGGTTTCAGGAGGGTGGCTCGAAAGAGCGGATTCTCCAGGAGGTCGCTCAGTTCACCGCACGACTCGGCACCGAGACGGAGGTCGTCGAGGAGAAGTTCGTCAAGCGCAACGGCCGCACCCAGTACTGGCGCACCGCCAACTACTCGCTCTTCCCCGAGCCGTTCCTGCTCCGTTGGGTCATCACCTCCGACCTCCGCATCGACGGCGTCGGGATGGGGCCGAGAAGCCAGGCGCCGCCCGTGGACCCGTGACCGGCGACGGCCGGGTGCGGGGTCGACCCGCCTTCGCGCACCCGACTAGCTTCCCGATCATGACGCCTTGGGTCGGCCGCCTTCTCGCCGCGAACGCGCTCATGTACCTCGTCACCAACGTGTACGAGGTCCTGTCCTGGCGATTGGTGCTCGTGCCGGCGCTGGTCCTTCAGCGGCCGTGGACGCTCGTCACCTACATGTTCCTGCACGCCGGCTTGGGGCACATCCTCTTCAACATGCTCGCGCTCTTCATCTTCGGGTCGCGCGTCGAACTGCGGATCGGGAGCCGACACTTCATTTTGCTCTACCTGTTCAGCGGGATCGGCGGTGCGCTCCTCTCCGTCGCGTTCTCGGCCTGGACCCCGGGCGCATACATCGTCGGAGCGTCAGGCGCCGTCTTCGGCGTCTCGTTGGCCTTTGCCTACTTCTGGCCGCGCGAGCGGATCTACATCTGGGGCGTGCTCCCGATCGAGGCGCGCTGGCTCGTGATTCTGACTGCGGCGATCGCGCTCTTCGGCGGCTTCACCGGCGCGCAGGCCGGCGTCGCCCACTTCGCGCACTTGGGCGGCTACGTCGGCGGCTGGCTCTATCTCTGGTGGATGGATCGCCGCGCCACGGCGGGCCGCCGCGCGTGGCAGTCCAAGGTCTCAGCGCCCGCCGGCACCGTCGACACCCGCCGCCTCGCGACGATCGACCTCTCGCGCGTGCACCCTGTGAACCGCGACGAGGTGAACCGCATCCTCGACAAGATCAACGCCACCGGTCTCCACAGCTTGACGAGCGAGGAGCGGACCTTCCTCAGCCACTTCGCAGGGCCAGAACGGGCGCCCTCGGACGCGCCGCCGGTGCAGTAGGTCGCGGCGCTAACGCGCGTTCGGCACCAAGACCGTCCGACTCGCCGCGACCGACTCGACCCGCGAGCGCGAGTATGAGACGGGGAAGTACTGGTCGGCTGACCAGAGTGCGAACAGGTCGCGGTAGTGGGGGCTGTCCGGGTTGCCTGACTGGCCAGGCGTGTTCGTCCCGACCGCAGCCTCCCAGTCGCCCACGTCCGCGATGATGCGAAATGACGCACCGGATCTCTGGTTGTCGGACCCGCCGGTCATGCCCGGCGTGTAGCTGTCCCCGCCCCGCGGGGCGGGACCGACTTCGAGCCGCCGCCGGAGCGAGTCCGGCACGGCCCCGCTCATCGGGTGGGCGATGAGCACGTGCTTGTACTTCGGTTGCCCGTACTGCCACGCGGACATGTCGGGCCCGAAGCGCTGCGTCAGCGCAGCGACTGCTTCGTCGAGGCTCCGGAGCAGCAGCGCGTCACGCGCGGCCGTGGGATTGGTGCCAAAGAGGCGCGGCGGTGCGGCGGTCAGCCAGTCGATTGTTCTCTTCATCGACACGCCCCCGAGGAGCGGCCGCGCCGCCTCGGGGACGGCCAACGCCGCCACGTTGCTCGACACCCGCCGCTGCCACATCGCGTAGATCCCTGCCGGCACGGACTGCTTCTCGAGAACGAAGTCCCACGACAGGAGCATTCGTCGCGCCTCGTCCACACGATCATCCGCGGCACGCAGACCGGCCAGGAGCGGGACCAAACGACGTGCCGGGATCGACAGGTAGTCCGTCTGAAGGCGCATCATGTCCGCCATCGACAGCCTGCGCCCCGAGCTCAGGACCTCGACGATGCGGTCGTACCGGTACGGGTCCGCCCAGACGTAGCCGATGGCGTCGAGGTGCGGGTAGTCCGGCCGAGTGAGATTGTTGTTCGCCGTCGCGATGAACCCCTCTGGCGGGTTGTAGGCGTGCGGCTTCGCGAGCATCGGCAGATAGCCCGCCCACTCGTAGCGCCCGTCGCCAGGAACAGGAACGAGTCCGCTCCAGGTCGGACGCACCGGCGCGATGCCCACCGCTTGCCATCCGATGTTCCCGCGCCGATCGGCCCACACCATGTTCTCGCCCGGGATGTTGCTGTAGCGGCACGCGTCGCGGAACTCGGCCCACGTCCGCGCCTGGTTCATGCGGAGACTCGCCAGGTACGGTGCGCCGCCGACCTCGGTCCACGCGGCCCGCACCGCGTACGCGACACGGCGGACCGTATCCTCGTAGACGACAGGCCCATGCCGCGTGAACTTGAGCGCAACGGTGACCGGCGCCTGCCCGCGCACAGGGATCGTGTCGCGCAGGATGCGCATCGGCACCCACCTCCCGCGGTACCAGTAGCGCGACGCGTCAAGCGGATCGGTCCGGTAGACGTACAGGTCCTCGCTGTCAGTCTCGAAGATCGTCAGTCCCCACGCGCCGTGCGGGTTGTGGCCGATCGACACGCCAGGGAGCACCGGCTCGCCGCCGCCGATGACGTCCCATCCCGGTGCGACCAGGTGCACCCAGTAGCGGAGCGACGGCGCCGAGAGCGCGCGGTGCGGGTCGTTCGCCATTATGGGGTACCCGCTCTGGGTGTGTCGGCCGCTCACGACCCAGTTGTTGCTACCGACGTCGCGCCTCTCACGTCTCGCCGCGTACGCCGTGTACGCCGCGCGGAGCTCGCCGGCGGTGCCAACGAGTCGACTATACGCGGCCGTATCACCGCGATGAGCAACCGCGAGGTCGCTCGGCTGGAACGAGACCGGGCTCCGGGAGGCTTGGTAAAGCCGAAGGATAGGTTGTGAGAGGAGGGTGCCGTTGATTGCCGAGTCGAGCTCGAGCCGGGGTTCGTGCGGGTGGAACCGCTCGATCTCCTTGACCTTCTCCGGACCGAGCAATGCAACCGCGCGTCCGTACGTGAGCTCGTCTTCGACGTTGCTGACGAGCCCCTGGTGCCGCGAGATGACCACTTCCGGCGTCCAGCGTCCGGGTTTTGTTCCGAGGAGCCTCAGCTCCAGCGGGACCAGCGCCGGGTTCCGCTCCGTCTCCGCGACGTACGCGTTGATGCCCGCGACGAAAGCGGCGATGATCCGACCGCCGCGCGGGTGGTAGTGAGCGAGCTCGCGTCGTAAGTCGCCGCGGAACTTGAAGAGCCGGGTGCCGATGTCGCGCTCGAGCTCACGCGGCCCCAGAAGCTCGGCCACCGTGCCCGTTGCCTGGCGGCGCCAGACCTCCAGCTGGAAGAGGCGGTCACGCGCCGCCGCGTAACCCTGGGCGAAGAAGAGGTCGTGCTCGTTCCGCGCGTAGATGTGATTGATGCCCCATCGATCGCGGATGATCTCGACGGGATCGCGCAGGCCCGGCACGCGGAGTGTGTCCTGAGCCGTCGCGGGGGGCGTCGCGACGAGCAGGGAAAGCGCTGCGGCGCCAAGGAGGCTCCCACGGCGCACCGCGCACCACCCACCGCGCACCACGTCACTTCTCCGGCACTAACGTCACCTTGACGTACCTGCTCGCGTCCAGCCACCGTCGCGCCGCATCGCGCACGGCTTCGGGGGCCAACGCCCTCACCCGGGCCGGGTACGCGAGCAGCGTCCGGGGGTCTTCACCGTTCTGCGCGTACGCCGCGAGCTGCCCGAGCCACCAACCGTTCTGCTTCAGGTCTGTCTCGTGCTGACGGAGGTAGATCTCCTTCACCTTCGCCAGATCCTCCGCGCCCGGGCCGCGCGCCTTCAGCGAGTCGATCTCCGCGAAGACGGCCGCGGTGAGCTCCTCGACGCGCTGCGGTGCCGAGCCGAAAGCGACTGTCAACGCGTACGCCGGCCGCGGGATGCGGGACGGGCTCACGTAGACGTCCGCGCCGTAGGTGCCGCCGAGGGCTTCGCGGAGTCGCTCGCGCAGCTTGATCTCGAGCACGTCGCCGAGCGCTCGCAGCGCGAGCCGGTTCTCCGGCGTGTACTCGAAGTCCCCGGTGAAGACAATCTGCGTCTGGCTCTTCGGCTCGATCCCTTTGCGCACCTCACGCGTGATTACATTGGTCGGCGGCCGCACGCCCACGTCGCGCCACGCCTCGCGCCGTCCGCGTGTCGGCAAGCTCCCGAGGTAGCGCTCGACCAGCGGCCGCAGCGCATCGGGCCGGAACGTGCCGACGATGACGAAGGTGAAGTCGCCCGCGTCGGCGAACCGATCGCGATACAGCGCGAGGGAGCGGTCGAGATCGAGCTCCTCGACCAGCTCGGGCGTGATCGGCCGCACGCGCGCGTGGTGCTGCGAGAGCACGGCACTCAGCGTGTCTGCGAACGCCGCTTCCGGGCTCGCGCTCCGATTCGCCAGCGAGGCCTTCGCGTTCTGCTTGAACGCCAGCACCGCCGAGCTGTCGCGTCGCGGCGACGTGAAGTAGAGGTAGATGAGCTGGAAGAGCGTCTCCGCGTCCTTCGGCGACGCACTTCCCGAGAACCCTTCGAACTCGGTGGTGATGTAGGGGTTCGCACCCGCCGCCTTGCCGGCGAGCTTCTTCTGGAGCTCGATCGCGTCGAAGCCGCCGACGCCGCCGAGGGCCACGAGCTGCGACGCAAACGCTACGCGCCAGTACGCACTGTCCGGCACGAGGGACGACCCGCCCGGGCTGAACGCCGTGACGAGGATCTCGTCGGCCTTGAAGTCGGTCGCCTTGAGGATGACGCGCACGCCGTTGGACAGCGTCCACTCGCGCGTGCCGAGCACCGTGTCGGCCCGCTCCGAGACGACCGCGCCGGGCGTCGGCGGCGTGGCGACGAGCGCGCCCGCGCTCACCGAATCCGCATACGCCGCCACCTCGCGCCCGCCCACGCGGGCGAGCACCGCACGGAGCTCCACTTCCGTCGCCACGCGCACGTCTTCCTTCTCCGGCGCGCTCGCGAGGACAACCCGACTCCGGTCGGTGATCCACTCGCGCGCCAGTCGGTTCACCTCGGCGAGCTGGATTCCCGGCACGAAGAGCTTGGCGAGCTCGTACTCGGTGGCGATTCCCGGGATCGGCTCCGCCTCGAGGAAGTGCCGCACGTACTCGTCGGCGTAGCCGTCGGACTCGCTCTTCTCCCGCTCCGCGTACGCCTGCTCGTAGCCGCGCAGCAGGTCCTGCTTCGCGCGCTCGAGCTCCGTCGCCGTGAACCCGTGCCGATCGACGCGCTCGGCTTCGGTGAGCACCGCCTCAAGCCTCTGTGCCATCCCGCCGTCCTTCACCGCCGCGCCGAGGACGTAGACCTCCTTCGTGCGGATGAATCGCCCCTGCGATGATCCTGCGCCGATGAACGGCGCGTCGGGCTTCTGCGTCAGCTCATAGAGCCGGTCGTTCAGCATGTCGCTGTACAACGCCTCGACGAGGCCGCGACGGTACGCGCCGAGCGTGCGCGTCTCGCGCACCGGCTGCTTGTAGAGCACCGTGACCGCGGACTGCGTCGCCTCGCGGTCGGTCGCGATCGCGACGTACGTCGAGTCGTGGTCCGGCACCAGGTAGGCGGGTCGGCCGAGCGGACGCGCCGGCCTCGCGATCGAGCCGAAGTGCCGCCGGATGTGCGCCTCGATCGCCTTCGGGTCGAAGTCGCCAACGGCGACGACGGCCATCAGGTCCGGCCGGTACCAGTCGCGGTAGAACCGCTTCAGCGCGGCGTGGTCGAACGTCTCCAGGGTGCGCCGCTCGCCGATCGGCAGCCGCTCCGCGTAGCGCGAGCCGCGGAAGAGCACCGGGAAGTGCTTCTCGCGAATGCGCTCCTCGGCGCCGAGCCCCGCGCGCCACTCCTCGATCACGACCCCGCGCTCCTTCTCGATCTCGGTCGAGTCGAACGCGACTCCACTCGCCCAATCCCCGAGAATCTGGAACGCCGTGTCGACCAGCGCCGGCTTGTCGGTCGGCACGCGCAACATGTAGACCGTCTCGTCGAACGACGTGTACGCGTTGAGGTGCGCGCCGAAGCGCATGCCGATGCGCTCGATGAAGTTGACCAGCTCCTGCTTCTCGAAGCGGCGTGTCCCGTTGAACGCCATGTGCTCGACGAAGTGCGCGAGCCCGCGCTGGTCGTTGGCCTCGAGCACCGAGCCGGCGTTCACCGCGAGGCGGAGCTCGGCCCGCTTCTCCGGACGGGCGTTCTGGCGGATGTAGTACCGGAGGCCGTTGGGAAGGCGGCCGATGACGACTCTCGGGTCGATGGGGAGCGGCGACGAGGTATCGCTGACGGCGGGGCGCAAAGCGCCGGACGCGGAGCGAGAGACCTTCGAGCCGGCCTGCGCCGACGCGGAAGCGCTTGCGGCGATGAGGCAGGCAAGTGCGATGAGGGCCCGGGCCGCGCGTCCGTCGCGAGACCGAGCAGGGGGCGTGAGGTGAATCATGGTCTGGAAGATAGTGGACGGCGCCCGAGAGCCGACGAGTCTCACGGGTTCGGGTTCTGACAGAAAGCGGTAGCCCCGTGCATTACACCCGAGCGGCACGTAGAATCCCCAACCCGCATCCCGACGAGCAGATGAACGATAGGTTCGGACCGCGGTCGCCATGCCGCGAGCTATTGAGCGGGGCGCTGTTGGCCTTCCTGAGCGCGGGGGCGGGCGCGCAATCCGTCGCCCCCGCGCCGAGCCCACGCGGCGTCATCTCGGGCGAGGTCGTGGACGCCGAGATGCTGCGGCCGCTGAGTGGGGCGACGGTCGTCCTGGTGCCGGCTGGCCCGGCTGTACTGCCGCCCGCCGTCGAAACCGGGTCGTCGTTCCTGTCGCTCGCCCGCTCCGTCGTCACAGGGGAGCTCGGCGCCTATCGGTTCACCGACCTGCCGTTCGGGAACTACCGCCTCCGCGTACAGCGCGTTGGCTACCGGCCGGTGACGATCGACGTGCAGCTCCGCGCCAGCGACGACGCGCGGGTCTCGGTCGGGCTGACGGTCGCTCCCATTCGGCTCCATGCGCTCACCGTCCGCGCCGAGCCGCGGCCGCCGTACGGGCGCATGGAAACCGCGACCGCGGAACAGGACTCGACGCGCGTCGCCGCCGCGCGGCTGCGCCAGCGCCTCTTCCTCGGCACTGACGTCCGCGAGGTCACACACCCTGACGTCGTCGAGTCAGTCACCCTGGGCGCGACCGATCTGTTCCGGGCTTTTCATCGCCTTCCGGGGGTCACGACGCGCGACGACGAAGCGGCGGAGCTCTGGACGCGCGGCAGTCGCCCCGACCTCACGCGCGTCTACTTCGACGGCCAGCCGGTCTTCAGCACACTTCACTCGTTCGGGTTGCTCTCCGGCATCGGGACCAACGCGGTCGGAGCAGCCTTCCTGCATCCAGGGGTCCGCCCGGCGTCGATCGGCGAGGGCGCGGCGGCCGTCGTCGACGTGCGCTCCCGCCCGGGCGGCGGCAGCGGTGGCATCCGCGGCATCACGGAGATCACGAGCGGCCTCGGCTACATCCTCAACACGAGCACTCGCGCTGCACTCGACCAGCGCGTGCTCGGCGGGCGCGCGGCGTGGATGCTCGCGGGAGGCCGCAGCATGAGCGATCTCGTGTTCCGAGACATGAGCAGCACCAATGAGATCGTGCGCCCGGCGTACTTCGCGGACTTGACCGGACGCGTCGACTACGACCTCGGCTCCGGGCGTCGGCTGGAGGTGAGCGGTCTTTGGCTTCGCGACGTCCGGCGAGACAACCCCGACGCGAATCCCTTTGGCAAGCGCTTCGCCTGGGGGACTGACGTCGGACGTGCAACGTTGGCGTGGCCGTTCGCGCGCCTGCGCTCCCGACACACGATCGGTGCGAGCCGGTACAGGGCGGCCGTCGACACTCTCGTATCGTCGAGGTTCGACGAGTCGGCCTCGCTGGAGGGTTGGTACCAGTACCTGCGCCAGCTGCGCGAGGTGCCGCTGCGGTCGTCGGTGCTCCACGCGTCGCTGAGTGGCGAGTTCGAGCCCTCGACGGCCGGAGTGAACCCGCCGCCGTGGACGCTCGGCTACGAGCTGACGGCGCGCCGAGTCGAGTTCGCGGGCGACGTGCGATACGTCCTGCTGCGTATCGAGTCCGAGAGATCGAGTCGCGTGCAGTCCAGTCCGACCGCCAGTCTCTGGGGGACGTGGCGCTGGCCGCCCGCGGGGCGGCTGCGAATCGAGCCCGGGTTGCGCGTCGACGTCGGGCCTGCTCCCGCGAACGGAGGTGTCGTTCGCGCGATGCCGCGGGTGCAAGCGAGATTCTCGCTCGACTCGCAGACGGCGTTGTCGGCGGGCGTCGGGCGCTCCATCCAGTACACGCAGACCGTCGGGCGTCTCGAGCGGGCGTTCGAGGCCATCACGTTCCCGACTGCCCTCTGGCTCGCCGCCGACGACTCGACGCCTGCGCTCTACGCCGACGTCGCGACGATCGGGGTCGAGCGCTGGCTGGGCGCGTCGTGGCTCGCAGCCGCGAACGCGTACCATCGTCGCTCGACCGGATACCTGGTCCGCGATCCGGCCCCTGGCCGGGTTGCTGATCGCGGCCTGGTCGTCGACGGGGAGGAGCGGGCGAGCGGCGTCGAGCTCAGCGCGCGAAAGCTTGCCGGTCGGCTCACCGGATCTGCGGCATACACCTATGGCGTCGCCCGAACGACGGCGGCAGGCCTCACCTTCCCTTCGAGCCAGGACCGACGCCACAGCTTCGACATGACACTGCTCGCGCGACTCAAGCCGTCGGTTCAACTCAGCGCCGCGTACACGTACGCGACTGGCGCACCGTACACGCGCTTGCGGTCGATGCGCGCGGCGCAGCCCCCCGAAGCGGGTGGTTCGTGGCGGGAGATGCCGGATTCCCTCCTCGCGGAGGAGCCCAACGCCTTACGCATGCCGCCGTACTCGAGCCTCGACCTGGCGATCGAGTGGACGTTCGGGATCGGAGGGGCAAAGGCCGCGACCTATTTCCAGATGCAGAACGTGCTCCGACACGAGAACTTCGGGCCGTACTCCGGCGAGCGGTGGTGTACCTCGTGTCGCGACGCGTTCTACCAGAATCAGATCATGCGCCCGGCGATCGGCATCCGTGCCCGCTTCTGACCGAGCCCGATGCCCGATGCCGGCCGGCTGTTCGATGAACACCACCAGTCGCTGTATCGATACCTCGTGCGCTTTTCCGGAGATGCGGACCTCGCGGCCGACGCCGTACAGGAGGCCTTCCTCAGGCTCGTCGAGCGGCCGCCGCCCGACGTCGGCGGCGCGCGGGCGTGGCTCTTCAAGGTCGCGACGAACGTCGTCCTCGAGAGCGCGCGCACCCGGTCGCGACGCCTGCGGCTGCTCGCCGCGTCGCCCGCGCGGGCGCCCGTCGGCGATGCGCCGCGCAGCCCCGCCGATCTCGTCGAGTCGGACGAGCAACGGCGGCTCGTTGGCGAGGCGCTGGCCTCCCTGTCGGACAAGGAGCGCACCGCGCTGCTCATGCGCGAGGAAGGATTCTCGCACCGCGAGATCGCCGAGGCCGTCGGCACGACGACCGGCTCCGTGGGCACGCTGGTCGCGCGCGCCCTGGCGCGTCTTGCCGACGAGCTCGCGCTCGATCGAGACGACGTTTGACACCCCTGTGCAATGACCGAGAGAGCGATGTCCACAGTGAGCGCAGAACGGCACCGTAGCGACGGTGAGCTGATCGGCCTCCTCGACGGCGAGGCCGGCATCGGCGCCGCCGACGTTGCCGCGCATGTCGACACCTGCCCCGTGTGCAGCGCGCGCCTCGCGTTGTTGCAGCAGCGTGCCGCGCGGCTCAGCGCGGTGCTCCGATTGACGGAGCCGCCACCGGCCGACCGTACGCGGCTCCTCCCCGCGCCCGATCGACTTGCGCGCGCGGGCGATCGTGCGCGGCGCCGCGCCATATGGTGGCACCCCGGTCTGCGCGCCGCCGCCGGCATCCTCCTCGTCGCGGGAGTTGCCGCGGCCAGTCCGGCGCGTGGCTGGATTCTCGACCGCGTCACCGGGCGTCGCAACGAGCTGACGCCTAGCACTCCTGGCGCCACGGGTAGCGGGCCGGCGCGTGCGCCAGAGCAGTCGGCAGGGTCGATCGTCTCATTCACTGGGAGCTCTGACGAGCTGCTCATCCGATTCGACGCTCGGCCCGCCGCTGGCAGCCTCGCCGTTGTCGCCGGGGAGGAGCCCCGGTCCTCGGCGCAGATCGTCTCCGGTGGACGCGGCGAGGCGTTTCTCGTTCTGCCGAGCGAGCTCCGCGTCCGTAACGCAGCGGGTTCGGTCGCGGATTACGAGCTCACGGTCGCCCAGGCGGTTCGCCGCGTGCGCGTCCAGCTAGGAGGGTCGAACACACGCGAGATCGCGATCGTCGACGTGACACCGGGGATGCGTCGGATCATCCAGCTTGGATCGGCGGAGCGGCGCCGATGATTCCTCGATTCGAGAGAGCGGCTCATCGAGCGCTGGCTTGTCTCGCCACGGTCGGGCTCCTGACGGCCGGCGGGCTCGGCACGGCGCGGGCGCAAGACACCACTGCCTCTGGCCGTGCCTTCCTCCTCGAAGGACGCGTCGGGACGACGGAAACGATCGGACGCACCTCGCGATACCTCGTCGGCCCGGACGTCGCCGTCGGTGTGACCTTCGCGTTCCACCTGAAAGGCAGCTCGTGGGGATGGGTGAGCGCCGATTACAAGCCGTGGAACTCGTCGGGGTCGTACCAGGGACCTCGATCGGCACCAGGGATCGGTCTCTATACGCTGACGGGAGGCGTGTCTCGCATGTTCGGCTTGCCATTGGCGTCGACGCGCTGGCGACCGTTCGAGCTCGGGCTGGGAGTGGGCGCGACACAGGCGAACTTCCAATCAATGGCGCAGAGTAAGGGCCTCCCGCAGGGCGTGCAGTTCGAGGATGCCGTCAGCTCCGACCTGTTCTCGTCCTCGCGCTGGCGGCCGGCCGCCGGCGCGCGCCTGCGCGTCCGAGTCCCGTTGGGCCGCTTCGCCGATCTGGGCGGGACCGCGGGGCTGCTCGCGACCTACGTCGGGGACGTTCCGCTCTGGGACGGCGGATGGGAGCCGATCGGGGACGGCTCTCGCTACCGGCCGACGTCGGAGATCTGGTCCTTCGGGACGATCTACACTGTGCCGCTGACGCTGGGATTCGCTTTCAGGTTCTAGCGATGGAGGAGGGAGGAGCGAGGCAGGAGGGGAGAGTTCTGCGCACTCCGTCCTCCCTCCTCTCTCCTCCTTCCTCCTCCCTTGCCCTCGCACCGCCGTCCACCACCAGACAGGCGCGCCGAGCAGGATGATCGCCGTCCCCCACAGCGACGGCGCCGGGGCAAGGCGGATCGCCTGGACGACTATGGCAACGCTCGCGACGACGAACGCTGCCGGCGTCAGTGGATACCCCCACACGCGGTACGGCCGGGCGAGCGCGGCGTCGTGGCGGCGCAGGACGAACACCGACGCGACGGCGACGCCGCCGAAGAGTACGATCGCGAAACCGGTGTAGGTCAGCAGCGCCTCGAACGCCCCCGTGATGACGAGGAGGCAGCTCCACGCGCTCTGCGCGACGAGTGCGCGCGCCGGCACACCGCTCGTCGGCGACAAGCGCGCCAACGCCGCCGGCAGCGCCCCGTCACGCGCCATCGCGTAGTAGACACGTGGCCCCGTCATTACCATCGCGCTGACGCTGCTCGCGAGCGCGGCCAGAACCAGCGGGCCGAGCAGCATCGCGCCCGTACGCCCGAGAAGCGCCGCTGCCGCGCGGTCGCCGACCGCCGTCGTACGCGCGAGGGCGCCGACGCCGAGCGCATGCACGTAGAGCGCGACGAGCGCGAGATAAAGCGCGAGCACGATACAGGTCCCGAGAAGAAAGGCCCGCGGTAGGCTCCGGCCCGGCTCGCGGAACTCCCCGCCGAGGTACGCAGGCGCGTTCCAGCCGCTGTACGTGAACATCACCGGGATCAGCGCGAGGAGCCACGCGCCCACCGTCCACGGGCGCGACTCGGTCGCCCAATCGCGCGCCGGCGCGTCCCCGATCGCGAAGCCGACGGCGACGAGCACCAGGACCGTGACGACGTTCAGCGCCGCGAGTGCGCTATTCACGACGCGACCCGGTCCGAGGCCGCGTAGGTGCACCGCAGAGAAGAGCACGATGACTCCGATCGCGACGAGCGCGCGCGGCGTCACGGTCAGCTGCGCGCCAGATATGCCTACGGCGGCCAACACGCTCGTCTCGGCGGCCAGCGGCACGAAGCGGCCAAGGTACTCGGCGAATCCGACCCCGGCCGCGGCGATCGCGCCGGAGAACCCGGCGACGAGCGAAGTCCACCCGGAGAGAAAGCCGGCCAGCGGTCCGAAGGCGCGCCGGATGTACACGTATTCCCCGCCCGCCGCCGGGTAGGTCGCCGCCAGCTCGGCGTACACCAGCGCTCCGCAGAGCGCAAGCAGGCCACCAGCGGCCCAGACGGCGAGCATCGGCAGTGGCGACGGGACGAGTCCCGCGACGATCCCGGGTGAAACGAAGATGCCAACGCCGACGACAGTCGACACGACGAGCGCCGCGCCGTCGACGGTGCCGAGCTCCCTGCGCATGCGGTTCGACTCGGCGGTCATATCCGGCGGACGGACCGCACGCCCTCCGGGCGTCGGGCGACGAGCAGCCAATTGCGATGGATGTTCCCGTTGTGGTTCCAGTTCACGAACTGGTCGTCGCGGCTCACGACCTCGAACCCCGCGTCGCGCAGCTCGGCCGCGACGAGGTCGATGTCGATCTCGTGTCCTTCCACTTGCCGGTAGCGCGGATTGTTCTTGTCGCGGGGCGTATTGTCGAGAATCACCAGTCGCCCGCCGGGCTTGAGCGCCGCGTGGATCTCGCGGAGCATCTCGCTGTGGCGAACCATCTCGTGGTAGGCGTTGACGATCAGCGCCGCGTCGAGCGACCGGTACGGGAGACGCGGGTCGTCCGGCTTCCCGAGGACCAGCTCGACGTTGCGGAGCGACTGCGCCGCAACGAGCTGCTCGAGCCGCTCGATCGCCTGCTCGTCTACGTCAACCGCGAAGACGCGCCCCTGCTGTCCGACCCGCCTCGCCAGCCGCTCGGTGTAGTAACCATTGCCGGCTCCAACGTCCGCGACGCGGCTCCCGCTGTCGATGGCGAGCGCGGTCACGATGTCGGCGAAGCGCTGCCACTGCTCGCGACTCTGCGACTCGGCGGACCGCGGGAGGGCCTGCTGCGCCGACTGCGCGGCGGCGATCGGTGCGGTGGCCGCGAGCAGAATCGCGGCGACCGGCGCGCGCCACCGACGGTGAACAAGAGACATCGGTTCTCCTCCCGGTGAGTGACTCGCCGGAGGATGGTGGACCGCGCTCCGTCCGTGGCCACGACGGAGTACGGGAGAAGCGAGAGATTTCTTCGGAGATGTGAGAGAGATGCAAAGAGCGACTGCTGAGTGCGGCCTTTAGCGTCTTAGCCTGTATCCCACCTTCCACACCGTCAGCAGGTGGACCGGGTTCGCCGGGTCGGCTTCGAGCTTCCGCCGGAGCTCGGCGACGTGCGCATCGAGCGTTCGCGTCGTGATGCTCGGTGAGTAGCCCCAGACGTCGCGGAGCAGGTCGAGTCGGGTCGCGACCTTTCCGTCGCGCCGAAGCAGGGCGACCAGGAGGTCGAACGCCTTGGGGGTGAGTGCAACCTCGCGGCCACCGCGGCGGACGAGCCGGCCGTCCACGTCCAGCTCGACGTCGCCGAAGTGGTAGATCGACTCCGCCGCCGTCGCGCCACGAGACCGCCCGCGGCGTAGGATCGCCTCGATGCGGACGAGCAGCTCCATCACCCCGAACGGCTTCGTGACGTAGTCGTCGGCGCCGGTGCGGAAGCCGCGCACCTTGTCGAGCTCCTCCGAGCGCGCGGTCAGCAGAAGCACCGGCATCTCGAGCCGCGCCTGCCGCATCCGCCGCAGCACGTCGTAGCCGTCGACGTCCGGGAGCATCAGGTCGAGGATCACGAGGTCGGGCGCGCCGTGCATGGCGTGTCGAAGCCCTTCCTCCCCCTCGTGCGCGAGACTCACTTCGTAGCCCTCGATCTCGAGGTTGGCGCGCAACCCGAGGGCGAGGTCGCGTTCGTCTTCGACGATGAGGATGCGGGTCACCCCCGGCCGTTCCCCGCAAAGGCCTTGTCCGGCCTCCGTCCTCCGCCCTCCGCCCTCATTCCTAGCGCCATCTCCACGACCACACGCGCCCCTCCCGACGGCGCGTCCTCGATCCACGCGCGGCCGCCGTGCGCGGCCGCGATGTCGCGAACCACGGACAGGCCGATGCCCGTGCCCGCGACCCGCGATCGAGCTCCGTGCTCGACACGCGCGAACGGCTCGAAGACGTGGCTGCGCTCCGGCAACGGAACGCCCGGACCCTCGTCCTCGACCGCGAGCCGAAGGACGCCGTTTGCCGTCGCGAGTCGAACGGTCACCGTCTGGCCGCGCGGGCCGTACTTCAGCGCGTTGTCGAGCAGGTTGAGGAGCAGCTGCCTGACCGCGCCAGGCTCGAGCATCGCCTCGACGCCCGGCGCGACGTCGGAGAGGAGCTCGACGTCAGACGCGGCAGCGAGCGGGGCGAAGCCGCGCAGCGTGTCGGCGACTTCCGCGCTCACGTCCTGCGGCTCCGGCGGGTGGAGCCGCGCGGTCACCGGCGCTCCGTCGGCGCGCGAGAAGCGAAGCACGCTCTCGACGAGGTTCGTGAGCCGGCGAGCCTCGCGAAAGATCGCCGACAGAAAGTCGACCCGCTCCTCCTCCGAGCGCGCGCGGTCGAGGAGAAGGGTCTCGCTGAACATCGAGATCTGGGCGAGCGGCGTCCGCAGCTCGTGCGAGACGCTGGCGACGAACCGGCTGCGCAGGCGCGCCAGCTCGCGCATGCGCCTCAGCTGCAGCAGCGCGAGCGCCGTGAGCAGCACCGCCAATGCGAGGACGGCCGTCAGCAGGAGCCAGTTCGTGCGCGGGAGGCCACCGATGAGGAGGGCCGGCGCGCGCTCCGGGCGCAGCGTCACGGTCGCGACGAACGAGCCGAAGCGCGGCTCGAGGGTGTCCGCGGCCGAGAGGTTGCCTGACGGCGGTGCGCCGCTCTCGTAAACCGGCTCACCGGCGAGCGTACGTACGGCGACGTGCAGGACGCTGTCCATCGGAAATCGTCCGAGGACGGCCGGAGGCAGGAGCGGCTCGCGCAGTGGCCTCGCGAGCGCCGCAGCGAGGTGACGCGGAGCGAGTTCCACGCCGTACACCGCGCGCGGGCCGTCCGGGCCGCGCGCCACGCCATAGGCGAGCGCGCGCAGCACGCCGCCGACCGTGTCGGCGTAGAGCCCGTGCGGCTCGTGCTCGTGCGCGCCGCCGGCGCCGATCAGCGCCGCCAGCCGGGCGCCGATCACCCGCCGCGTCGCAGCAGCCGGCGGCGGCGCGCTACTGTCGATCACCGTCAGCGAGCCCGATGGCAGATCGACGCGGAACGTGTACTGCGCGCGGACGGGCGATCCGCCGCAGACGGCGCAGTCCGCGGGCCCTTTTCGCGGGAGCGCAGTCACCCGATGCCTCCACCCGGCGCTCTCCTCGGCGCGGCGGAGGTCATCGCTCAGCGGCGCTGTCCAGGCGTGGACCGCTTGCAGCAGCTCGCCCGCCGCGAAGCGGTGGTACTGCCACGCCGCGACGGCGGCCTGGTGCCGCAGCGCCTCCTCGGCCGTCGCGCGGTGCGATCGGACGCGCGACTGCGCGTGCCACACGAGGCCCGCGACGAGGGCCCCGAGCAGCACCAGCGCCCCGGCGAGGCCGAGCTGTTCGTTTGTCGTCCGGCGGGCTTGGTGCGTGCGTTTCACCGGTGCAAAAGCGCGGGAGCCCGACGTGGGCTCCCGCATAGTATTCTGCCTTCCCGCCGCCCGCGCCGCTGTAAAAGAAGTGTGAAACGCCGTGGGAAGGCGGACGACCGTTCCGGGCTAGCGCCCGACCGGCACTGCGCGCCCGCGCGGGAGCGCGTTCGCCGGCCCGAAGGCTTCGGCCCAGCGGATCCGCCCCGTCATCTGCATCGTGATAAAGAGGGTCACGATCGACCCGATCGTGATCGCGAGCCCGGTGAACCCCTCAAAGAAGAACGCGTACGAGAAGAGCACCAGGAAGAGCACCTGCGCGAGCGCGGCTTCGCGGAAGGCAAAGGTAATTCCGACGGCGAGCCGCAGATACGTCACGACGAGGAATACCGATACTGCGGACGCGGTGAGGAACGCGGCGTGAATCGAGACGTGGTCGGCGAGGTACGCGAGCAGGAGGTGGAAGGAGAAGAACGCGGCGGCGAGGAAGAAGTAATTCATCGGGTGGAGCTCGATGCCGCGGACCGTCGTGATGATGAGCATGAGGAAGAAGAAGAAGAACAGCGACACCGGGGCGAAGAGCGAGATCTGGGCGGCGAGCGGCCCGGGCTGAAGCTTCTCCGGCATGACGAGGGCGATCTCGTAGCCGGAGACGAGGTTGCCGTACCGCCACGTCAGCTCCCACCCGTTGCGCGTCTCCCTTTTCTGTGACGGGGAGAGCGAGCTTTCGGCGAAGTCGACGTCACGGAAGTTGGTCGCCACCGTGAGCTGGAAGTCGCGAACGCGCGCGACGCTCCGCGGCTCGCCGTCGCCGAAGTCGTACCGCCACTCCGCCAGCCCCTGTGAGCGGTAGCCGACGGCGAGGGTGACCGTCTCGCCGGGCGCGACGGGAACCGTCGCGCTGACCGCGCCGCGGTCGCTCGTCGTCGGCACGGGCACGCCGTCGACGCTGAAGGTCAGGTCGTCGTAGACCGCCTGGGCCGTCGGCAGCTTGAACGCGAGCGTGACCGCGTCGCTGTTCGTCGTGTTCCGGAAGGCATAGGTGCCGGCGAAGGTGACGCCGTATGTCGAGTACCACATGAGCCCTTTCCGACGGTGCTCGAGGGCGATGTCGGCACGTGCTCTCGTCTGCTGGAGGGGCAACGGGATGGCCTCAGTCTCGTCGACGACGCGGACGGTGGATTTCCCGTTCTCGTCGGCGGTGACCTGCCGTCTGATGATGCGCTGGACGGTAGCGCTTGGCACCGCCTGCTCCTGAGGGGATCCCCAGTTGGACGCGACGCGCCCGCGGAGCGCGGCGTCGGAGCGGTGAGTGCGGGCGAAGATGGTCACGCTAAGGATCATCCACGCGGCGGCGGTACAGCCGTAGATGAAGGCGATGGCGACGATGCGGCGGAGCATTGAGGGTCGAGGCGAGGGTGGAGGGTGGAGAAGGCCCGACTGCGCTTTGTGAAGTACTTTATACTACAAAGTGCGACGGCGCAAGGGAGGCCACCTGGAGCTCGCCTCCACCCTCCACCCTCAGCCCTCCACCCTCTCTAGTCGTATCTCAATGCCACCAATGGATCTACCTTCATCGCCCGCCGTGCCGGCCCCCAGCTGGCGGCCACAGCGGCCGCGCCGAGCGCGGCGGTGACCCCGACAAAGACGACCGGGTCGAACGCGCTCACCCCCAGCAGGAAGCTCGACAGCCCTCGCGTCGCGCCGAACGACAGCAGCAACCCGATGCCGAGCCCGATCGCCGCCAGCGTCAGCCCCTGGCGCACCACCATGCGCAGGATGTCCGCCCGCTGAGCGCCGAGTGCCATCCGGATGCCCACTTCCTGGGTCCGCTGGCTGACCGTGTACGCCATCACGCCGTACACGCCGATGACCGCGAGGAACAGCGCGATCGCGCCGAACGCCGTCAGGAGCTTCGGCATGATCATGTCCCCGGCTTGCTCCTCGCGAATGATCTCGCGCATCGTGCGCACGCTGTACGCGGGGAGCGAGGCGTCGATCGCGGCGAGCTCGGCGCGCACGGCGTCCGCCAGCCCGCCCGGATCGCGCGACGACCGGAGTGCGTAGCTCAGGTTTCGGTGCCCGCGCTGCAGCGATGGGATGTAGAACATCGTCGGGGTGTCGTCGTCGGGGCCGAAGTCGCGCGCGTCCTTGACGACGCCGACGATCTCGCGCGGCCTGTCGCTCACCACAATCCGGCGGCCGATCGCGCCGCTCGCGTCCCCCTTCCAGTGCCGGCGCACGAACGCCTCGTTTACGAGGACCACCAGCGGCGCGTCGACGCGATCACGCTCCGTGAAGTCGCGCCCACGCACGAGCGGGATGCGCATCGTCGCGAAGTAGCCGGGCGACGTACCGCGGTACTGCGACACGCGCGCCTTCCCCGCCTCCGGCTTCGGCTCCCCGTCGATCCAATAGTACGTCCCCGTGGCGCCGTCCATCGGCAGGTTCGTCGTTGCGCCGACGGCCTGCACGCCCGGAACGCCGCGCAGCCGCCGCAGCAGCTCCTCGTGGAACGCCGCGCTCTTGATGCTGTCGGTGTACTGCGACTCGGGCAGGGAGACGCGGAGCGTCAACAGGTTGTTCGGGTCGAACCCGAGGTCGACGGTCTGGTAGCGGATCGCGCCCTTGATGAGGAGGCCCGCGCAAATGAGAAGCACGAGCGCGAGGGCCATCTCGGCGACCACGAACGAGGCGCCGAGCCGGTTGCGGCGAAGCCCCATCGACGAGCTCCGGCCCCCTTCACGGAGCGCCTGCCCCAGCTCGCCCGTGGCGGCGAACGCCGGGGCGAGGCCGAAGAGGATCCCCGACGCGACGGAGATCACGAGCGTGAAGACCAGCGCTCGGCCGTTCAGCGCGACGGTGTCCGACCGGTAGAAGTCGTGCGGGATAATGGACATGAGCCCCTTGATCCCGGCGATGGACAACAGGACGCCGAGCACGCCGCCGGCGAGCGCGAGCACCACGCTCTCGGTGAGCAGCTGGCGGACGAGGCGCGCCCGGCTGGCGCCGATCGCCGTGCGCAGGGCGAGCTCGCGCGCGCGCCCCATTGCCCGCGCGAGGAGCAGGTTCGCGACGTTCGAGCAGGCGATGAGCAGCACGAACGCGACCGCGACCATCGAGATGGTCGCCCCCTGGTGGAATGTGTCGTCGTAGATCTCGTCTGCGATTGGGATGACGGTCGCGCCCATCCCGCGGTTGTCCGCCGGATACGCCGCGGCGAGCCGCTTAGCGATCGCCTCGAGCTCGCCGCGCGCACTCGCGACTGTCGACGGGGGTCTCAGCTTGCCGACGACCTCGAGATATCGGTCGCCGCGCTTCTCGGTGCCGTCGAAGGCGAGCGGCCGCCAGATGTCGATCGCGGTCGCCGGGAACTTCATGTCCTTGGGCATGACGCCGACGACGGTGTGTGATTCGCCGTTGAGGAGGAGCGTGCGGCCGACGACGCTGCGGTCACCGGCGAAGCGGCGCTCCCAGAACTGATGGCTCAGGATGACACTGCGGTCGCTTCCCTTCCGCGCCTCGTCGTCGAGGAACGCGCGGCCGACGACCGGCCGGAACGCGAACACCCGGAAGTAACTGGGTGTGACGCGGGCGCCGACCACCCGCTCGGGCCGGTCGCCCGACGCCGCGAGATTCACGCTGCCCCCCGTCGACGCGGCAAGCTCGATCGTCCGGCTCTCCCGCACCCAGTCGAGATAGTCGGGCGGCGAGATGCTCGATTGGCGCCATCCGCGCTCGGGGTTGGTCGACCAGATCTGCATGATGCGGTCGGCCGCCGGGACGGGAATGGGTCGAATGAGATACGCGTCGATGGCCGCGAAGATCGTCGTGTTGGCGGCGATGCCCAGCGCGAGCGATAGGACGGCGACGGCAAAAACCGTCGGGTGCTTGAGGAGCGCGCGGAGCGCGAAGCGGAGGTCGCGGAGGAGGGTGTCCATGGAGAAGCGAGGGCGGAGGGCGGAGGTAGAGGATCCGCGACTGGGTCAGACGCGCGCAGGCGGCCCCGCCATCCCGCCGGGCAGCCGTGCGCGACGCCGATCACCTGCTTCTATCGCTCGGGAGCGGTGGTCGCCGCTGCGGCGCCGCACCGCACTCTCTCGTGAAGCTTCGACACGCGACGGGCCGCACAAGGTTTGGACGGCGTGCGTGTCGTCGTCGACCGGCCTACGAAGGCGAAGGGGCGCGGGTTTCAGCCGCGCCCCTCACCCTCCACCCTCAGCCCTATCTGATCCCCGCCCCCGTCCGCGGCCGCTCCGGCGTCCCGCGCACCGGCTCGAGCTTCCGCTGCCGCGGCCAGATCTCGTCGAGCGTGTTGCCGTCGTACACGCGGCCGTTCTTCACGACGTAGCGCACCGTGTTCGTGTTGCGGATGTTCTCGAGGGGGTTGGCGTCGAGCACGACGAGGTCCGCGAGCTTCCCCGGCTCGATCGAGCCGAGATCGGTCTGGAGGCCGATCGCCTCCGCCCCGAAGATCGTCGCGCAGCGCAGCGCGTCGTGGTTCGACATCCCGCCCGAGGCCACCGACCAGAGCTCCCAGTGGTATCCCAGTCCCTGAAGCTGACCGTGACTCCCGACGCCGACGCGCCCCCCGGCGCGAACGATGTCCGCCGCGACTTTCGCCTGATGCTGGAAGACGTGCTCCTCGGGCATGAACCAACCGCCGGCGTTCCCGCCGCCGAACGACCCGCGGACCCGGCGCCGCGAGGCGGACGCGAGCACCTCGTACGGGGTGAAGCGGCGGAGCTTCGCGTCGTTGTACGCGTTCTCCTTCTCGTAGAAGTAGTTCTCTGCCCACGGCCCGCCGTACGCGACGAGCAGCGTCGGCGTGTAGGCGATCTGCGTCTGCGCGAAGAGCGTGATGACGTCCTTGTAGAGTGGGAAGATCGGCAGCGAGTGCTCCTGACCTGGGTAGCCGTCGATCGCCATCGTCATGTCGTAGCGGAAGTCGAGGGCGCCCTCGGTCGTCGGCATGATCTGCTGCTCGCGGGCGGCCTGGACGATCCACTGCCGCTGCTGCCGATTGCCCGCGATGTACATCTTCAGCGTGTTCGTCCGGTAATGCTCGCTGTAGCGCCGCATGACGCGGCGCGCGTGCTCGAGGTCGCGGATCTCGTCGCCAATCGCCGGGATGTAGCCGGTGCTGAAGAGGCCAGGGCCGGTCGAGTAAATGCGCGGTCCGATCGCGGTGCCGGCGAGCACCGCGTCCTCGTAGGTGAGGACGTCGGTCGAACCGGTCTGCGGATCACGGGTCGTCGTCACCCCGTAGGCAAGGTTGGCGAGGTACGACCAGGGTTGCTGGTGAATCCCCTGGTTCAGCCGGAGGTGGGCATGCGTGTCGACGAAGCCGGGGACGATCGTCTTCCCGGCGACGTCGACGACGCGTGCGCCCGGAGGCACCTGCACCGAGCCGCGTGCGCCGACGGCCACGATGCGGTTGTTGCGGATGACGATGTCCGCGTTCTCTAGGACCTCGTTGCCGCGCATGGTGATGACGCGGGCGCCGCGCAGCACGGCGTTCCCCTCTGGCGTATCACGCCGCGCGCGGAGCGTGATCTTCGTCTCGGCCGGCTGGTAGCCACGCGGGTTCGCCGCCGGGCCCGGCGTCGCCGGCGGCGGCGTCCCGGCGCGCGCGGTGTCGGGACGCTGGCCTGCTCCGAGGCCGCCCGCCGCGCCGGTCGTGTCGCCCGCCGCTCGCCGCGCCTGCTCGATCGAGTCGGTCATCTGGCGCGCGCGCTCGAGGTCGTACACGAAGTGCGAGCTCCCGATCGACCAGTGGACGCGGCGTCCGTCGCCGCTCCACGCCGGGAATTGCCCGCCGACGTCGGTCAGCTTGCGCGCCGGGAACTCGGCCGCCGACGGGTCCGCAAGCGAGACCGACGGCGCTTCCCCGGCAAATGGGACGGAAACGACGTAGATGTCGTTCGCCACTTGGACGAGCGCTTCGTCGCCGGCGGGTGACATCTTCACGAGCGCCGCGGGCGCGCCCGCCGGGCCGCCCGGAGCCGGCTCCGGAAAGCGCGCGCCGGTGACGCGAAGGTGGGTTCGCAGATCGCTGCCGTCCCACCGGATCGAGACGAGGCCTTCGCCGCCGCTGTAGAGATAGATGCGGCTGGAGTCGCGGCTGAAGTGGGGCGCGCTTCGCCCCTGCGCGGTGCCGATGACCGTGGCGCGCCCCCCGCCCGCCGGCACCCAGACCAGCTCCGCGGGCCCGCCAAAGCCGCCCGACTCGCGCAGCGCCTGCGCCGAGCTGCGCAGCGCGACGACGCGCGTCCCGTCGAGCGACCACGCCGGCTGCACGTAGACCGCGGCGGCGGCGGTCAACGCCACCGGCTGCCCACCCGCCGCGCGAATCTTGTAGAGTTGCCCGCCGTCGCGCGACCACGTCACGAACGCGATCCACTGCCCGTCGGGCGACCACGCGGGCTGCGCCTCGTTCGCGTCGAGCGCCGTCAGCCGCCGCGGCGTCCCGCCGGGGAAGTCCATCACGTACAGGCGGTCCGTCGCCACCAGCGCCAGTCGGCGCCCGTCGGGCGATGGCACCGCGTCACGGATCTGCCGCACCTGGAACTCTGGGGTGTCCTCGACACGGTACGTGAAGGCGACCTTGGGCCCGACCTCGATCTGCGTCTGCACCCGGAACGGGATCGGTGTCGCGGCGGACCCGTCCACCGGGACGCGCCAGATCTTCCCGCCGTACGAGACGACGACGGCGCGCGAATCGGGCGTGAACGAATAACCAGGCAGGACGTCCAGCGACGCGACCGACTCCTGCTCGTCACGCTGCACCGGGAAAGCGAGCCACCACTCCTCGCCGCTCTCCAGATCGCGCAGCCGCAGCGCCGTCTCCGCCTCGTAGCGCGTGCCGTACACGAGGTACTTGCCGTCAGCCGACAGCGCAGGACGGAATGCCGAGCCGTGACGGTTGACGCGGACTTCGCGCCGACCCGTTTGACGGTCGAACGTGGTGACGGTGTACTGCGGCAGCCCCGCGTTGTACTCCCACGACCCCGCCCGTTGTGCAAACCAGATGTACCGGTCGTTCGGACCGAACGCCGCTCCGAGGGTAGTCACCGGGAACGCGCCGGACGGCAGTGGCTGCGGGTCGCGGATGAGCTGAGCGCCGCCGCCGCCGTCCCGGTGATACATCCACAGCTTCGACGTGCCGATCGGGGTCGCCGCGCGGGACACGACGATGTAGCGGCCGTCGGGCGTCCACTCGGGCGAGCGATAACGCGCAGTCTTGCCGCGCGTGATCTGCTTCGTCTGCTTCGTGCTGACGTCGATCGTCCAGACGTTGTCGCCGCCGTCACGATCGGACGTGAAGACGATCTGCCGGCCATCGGGACTGTAGCGCGGTTGCGCGTCGTACGGCATGCCGCGCGTGAGCGCCGTCGCGGTCCCGCCGCCGATCGGCAGCGTGTAGAGGTCGCCGAGCAAGTCGAAGACGACCGTCCGTCCGTCCGGACTGACGTCGAGCGAGATCCACGACCCCTCGTCCGTGTCGAGGCTGATCGTCCGCGCGGGATCGAGCGACAAGTCCCGCCTCGCGCGCGCGGGTGCGCTGTCGCGCGACACCTGCGCGACGCGCCTCGTCGTCGTGTCTCCCTGCGCGTCGGCCGTGCGCGGCGGCGCGACCAGAAGCGAGAAAGCGGAGAGCGCGCAGAGCGCGCGTGAGCCAAATCGGGGAGCGAAGCCGGCGATGAGCATGAGGTTTCCCGCGCGAGAGTGGCTGTGGCAAACGTGCGGGCGCACGCGCGGGGCGGCAAGAGAGGGGCGAGCAGCGAGGAGGGAGGAGGGAGGAGGGAGGAGCGAGGAGGGAGGAACGAGGCGGGAGTGCTGCCGACTCCCCCCTCACTCCTCCGTTCTCCCTCCTCTACCAGGTCCTCTCCAGCTCCGCCGCCTCCTCCGCCAGCGTCGGGCCGACGTAGCAGTGCATCCCACAGGCGACGAGCCCCGCCTGCCGGAAGATCCTTCGGTAGTAGGCCCCCGTATGTTCCTGCCACCCGCGCCGGTCGCCCACGACGTCGTCGGCCGTCGTCCACACCTCGATGAACGCGACGCCGGCGAGGACCGCCGCGATCACCTCCAGCCCGCGCTCGAGCTCGCGCCCGGAGAGGTAGTTCACAACCCCGCAACAGATGATCAAGTCATAGGTGCCCGACAACAATCCCGGCGCGTCGAGCGCGCCGAATGTGCCCCAATGGATGTTGCGCCGCCTGCCGAATCGGCGCACGACGTACTCACTCGGGTCGACGCCCGTGTAACGCACGCTGGGCCGGATCGCCCGCAGCGCGGGCAACCAAGTCCCCTCCCCCGCTCCGACGTCGAGCACCGTCCGCACCGGCCGCCCGAGCATGTATTCCGCGGCGCTCACGGCGAGGTGCGCTTTGCGTTTCGTGTCGCCGGGCGTGATGACGCGAGTCTTCGGGTTGCGGTACCAGCGGTGGAAGTAGGATTTGTCGTAGTGCTTCATCGGTCGGGCGAAGGGCGTCGGTCGGGAAGGGCGTCAGGCGAGGACGTTTGTTCGTGAAGAGCGAAGCCGCGGATGACGCGGAAGAACGCGGATCACTCCGCGGCGCTCTGAGGCTCCCCACCGCCACGAGCCCGGACGCTGCGTTGGCTACACCGCCGGGAAGCTACTCTCTCACTGCTGTCGTCCCGCAGGAGCGAGCGAAGCGAGCGAGTGTCGGGATCTACTGCGCGTGCCGCGTGGCCGGCCCTAAGGCAGTGCAAGTAGATCCCGACACTCGCTCCGCTCGTGCGGGATGACAGGGCTGGCAGGCCGGAGCGTCCCGAGCGGGCGTAGCCAAGGTCTTCACTCGGGCCGGCGCGAGCAGGCCGGACCGTCCGCGGAGCCATCCGCGCTTTTTCTGCGTCACCCGCGTCATCCGCGGCCCAACGGTCAACGCACTTGCTCTTCCGCCCTTCCGCCCGCCCCTAATGCTGCGTCACCGCCTCCCTCCTCCCCGCCACCCGCTCTACTTCCCTCCACACCCTGAGCAGGTTCCCGCCCCAGAGCTTCCGGATCTGCGGCTCCGTGTATCCCCGCCGAACCAGCTCCAGGGTCACGTTCAACGACTCGCTCGCGTCCCTCCAGCCGACAATCCCACCGCCGCCGTCGAAGTCGGAGCTGATCCCGACATGGTCAATCCCGATCAACCGCACCGCGTGATCGATGTGGTCGACGAAGTCTTTCACTGTCGCCTGTACGAACCGCTGGTCGATCTCTGCCACCCGGCGGCGGAGCTCGGCGCGCTGGTCGGCGGTCATCTCGCTCGTGCGCGCGACTCCCATCTCCTCGCGCAGCGCCTGTACGGCCGCGCGGCGCTCGGGGGAGGATTTCACGAACTCGCCGAGCGCGACGACCTGAATGACGCCGCCATTACGCTTCAGCGCCAGCAGCTGCTCGTCGTCCATGTTGCGCGGGTGATCGTTCACGGCGCGCACGCCCGAGTGCGACGCGATCACCGGCGCTCGTGACACGCGGATTGCGTCGAGGCTCGTCGACTTCGCGACGTGCGAGACGTCCACCATCATCCCGACGCGATTCATCCGGTCCACGACCTCGCGCCCGAGCGCGCTGAGACCTCCGTGCTCGCTCGCCGGCTCGTCGGGCCGCGGCGTCGCCGAGTCGCCGATGTCGTTATGCCCACCGTGCGTCAACGTCATGTAGCGCGCGCCGAGCTCGTGGTACCGCCTGATGAGCGTCAGGTCGCGCCCGATGACGTAGCCGTTCTCGATCCCGATCGCCGCCACGCGGCGGCCGCTGCGCAGGATCCGGGTCACGTGATCCGGCCGGTAGGCGATTGCGATCTTGTCCGGATGCATCTCCTCCGCCATCCGGTGAATCGCGCTGAACTTCGTCAGCGCCTGCTCTTTCGCCCGCTCGTACCCTTCAGGCGTGCGCGGGCCTTGGCCGACGAAGACGATGAAGAACGCGACGTCGAGCCCGCCCTCCACCATCTTCGGGATGTCCACCTGCCGCCGTCCCCGAAGGCCGGGATCGACCTCGGGGGTCGCAAAGTTGAACGGGATGTCGTCGTGCGTGTCGATCGTGACGACGCGGTCATGGATCGCGCGGGCGCGGGCGAGGAGGGGGTCGGCATCAGCCGGGGCACTCGCGGGCCGTGGCCCGGGCACAACAGTCGTACAGGCGACCGCAGCAAGCAGGGCGAAAGCCAGAGGGCGCATGATGGAGTTCCCGGTTCCGAGTTCCAAGTCCTCAATGAGATACTCTTGGAACCAGGAACTCGGAACCGGGAACTCGGACTCTCACTTCACCGGCTGCGCGAAGATCACCGCATTCCCTCCCGGCTCCCTCACCCCCACCTCGTCCATCCCGTAGAAGGTTTTCCTTCGCGCCAGAAACACCTCGAACCCTGCCAGCGCCCGCTCGACGGCGGCGACGTCGCTGACCTCGACGAAGAGCCCGATCGGGTGCCCGCCGCCGCGTTCGGGGAGCAGCGCCGGCACGTCCTTCTCGACGCTCTCGCGGCTCTGGTACATCACCTCGACGCCATCCTTCTTCAGGATGACGAAGCCGAGGCGAGAACCTTCCGGGATCTCGACCGTTTTCTCGAAGCCGAGCCGCTCGACCCAGAACGGCAAACACGGCTCGATCTCGTCGACGACGAGGACGGGGGTCAGCTTCTTCATCGTGCTCGTCGCGGCAGCGGTGGTGGCACTCATCGCGCGCTTCTCCTGTGGGTGGACCATGTTCGCGCTCTCTCCGGCGCATCGATCGATCGACGGAGTGTAACAACAACTGTCCGGATTGTCTTGGAAAAAAGGAACCAGCAACGCCCGGCCGGTGCGCGTCTCCTACGAGCGGCCCGCGGCCCACGCGCTGGGCGGCAACCCGGTCAGCTCTTTGAGCTCGGCGATGAGGTGCGACTGATCGTAGTAGCCCGCGTCGAGCGCGATCGCGCTCCAGTCGGCATCGGTGCCGCGACGCGCGCGCTCGAGCACACTGCGCGCGCGGACGATTCGGGCGAGCGTCTTCGGCGAGACTCCGACGTGGTGCGCGAACGCGCGGGCGAGATACTGCCGCGTCACACCGAGCTCCGCGGCCAGCCTGCCAATCGAGACGGCCCCTCGCGCGGCGACGATCCGCGCGGCCGTCGCGGTCACCGACGCCGGTGGGCCCGCTGGGGCCGCGAGCAACCGTCGGGCGATCGCCGTCGAGATCGTCCGGATGCGAGCGACAGCGTCCGGCGCACGCGCGAGCGAGTCGAGCAGAGCCTCGCAGTCCGCCCATACGTCTGCCAGCACGACGCGCTCGTCGGTCATCTCGGACGCCGGCACGCCGAAGAGGACGCCCGCGACGCCCGGCCGAAAGCGCACGCCGAGGTAAGTCGCGTCCGGGGAGTCGCGGATCACGATCGGCCGCGTCATGACGCCGACCGCCAGCGCGACGTCAGGAGCAGTGCCCTCGGCGGCAGCGCCCTCGGCGGGCGACGACCACGCCGGTGCGGCGAAGGTGAGAACGATGTCGACGCACCCGTCCGGGAGGACACGGTGGTATCGCGGGTGGTCGCTAGTCTCGTCTGCCGCTGCGGTGCGCGACCAGAAGCAGTCCACATGCGGCGCTAGCGCGGCCGGCGGTGCGTGCTCGACGTACGCGCCGGCGGCCGTCGCCCGGCCGGGCGGAATCAGGCGGGCGCTCGGCATCGGTCCGGACGCTACGGTCCTCCGGTGGAGCTCAGCTCGTCAATGGTCCGGTGAACTGGATGGTCGAGCCGCAGAAGCTGCCGTTCACCACGGCGACGTTGGTCGTGTAGTTCGCAGAGGCGGTGTAATTGACGGTGCACGTACCGCGGCGACCGTCGCTCGCGCGCCAGCTGAACTCACCCGACAGGGTCGCCGTGTGCGTACCGACCGGGAGGCCGTTTTCGGCCTCAAAGTGCGCGGTCCCGGATAGCGAACCGGTCGTGCGGAAAGTCTTTCCGTGAACCGGAAAGCCACAGTCGTTCGGCCGGTGCGTACCGGTGACGTCCGCGGTGATCGACCGCGTTGCCTTGTCGACGATGGCGCTGATCGTCCCCATCAGACGCGCTGTCCCACCCCGCGGGCAACGCACGGTGACGTCGGCCGAGAAGCTGAACGGCGTGGGGATCGCGTTGAGACTCGCGCTACCAGCGCTCGCCGAGGACGTGCCTTCGGCGATTGCAGCGGAGAGGTGAATGCCTATCTGGGCGGCGAGCTCGCGCGCCTCCTCAGGAGTCAGGTCGCCGTTTGGCGCCGTCGCGTCACTGCATGCGGCGGCCGACAGGAGCACGGCACCGAGGAAGAGAGCGAGGGGACAACGTCGGGGAGCGTACATGGGTGATCTCCTCGGGTGGCGAGTGAGATTTATCACCCGCCCGCGCCGCGAAAAGGTCCCCGGCCTAAGCGAGCTCAGCGCTTACCCTGCTTCCCCTTGAGGAGCCGCCGCATCGTGTCCTTCACGCTGCGCGGCTCCAGCGCGCGGAACTCGCCCGCGTCGAGGAATTTGCCGTGGCAGCGCGGACACGACTCGTACTGGATGCGCTTTCCCATCCGGTCGACCATACGAATCATCGGCGACTTGCAACGCGGACAGTCGATCGAGCGTTTCTCCCCTTTGGGCGGTGCGGCCGGGGGCGCCGCGGCGGCATCGAGCGTCTCCGCGCCCTCCGTCCCGCGAATGTCCTGGTCCTCGAGCGCGTCGAACCAGAGCCCGCGGCACGACGTGCAGCGATCGACTTGTGTCGTCTCGACCTGCACCTGCTCCATCGGCGCCTTGCATTTCGGACACTGCAACTGCTGCATCGGATGCCCCGGAAAACGGTCAGTCAATAGACGACTGATATGACCGCGATGGCACCTGCCGACTGCGGACCGGAGAGGCGGGAACATGCGTGGCAATCAGAGGGCTCGCTCATCGGCAGCGGGATGGTGCGTGCGCCGCTCGGCACGAGACTCCCTACGCCCGCGGTTGTCGCCCAAGTACCCTCGCGCGCGTCCCGCGTGGCGCTCGAGCAGGTCGACATAGCGGCGCAATCCATCCTTCACCCACTTTATCGACGGGATGACGGTCTCCTGAGCGTACTTCCCCCAATCAGGACGGCTGCCGTCGGCGTCGGTGAACCCGAACTCTCGCGCGACATCCCAGGAGCAGGTGACGTCGCCCGAGCGAGCGAGGACCTTCGGATCCGCGGCCAGCGCCGCGACGGCGCGGCCGACGTAGAGGGGCGACTCCGATTGCAGGAAGTGTGGGTCCTTCTTCCCCGCCTCGTGCCACGTCTCCTCGCTGACGCCGAAGTGCTGGAGCATCGACTCCGAGCGCAGGAAGCCCGGCGTGATCGCGATCGCGGCGACGCGGTGCGCGCGAAGCTCGTCGGCCATCATGAGGGCGAGCCCCTTGTTCGCGTGCTTCACGACGTTGTGCAGCAGGTTCCCGCCGCCGCCGCCGATCAGGAGGTCGCTCTCCGTGACCTCGACGATGAGCCCTCGCCGCTGCTTGATCATGATCGACGCGGCGTACTTCGCGGTGATTAGGTGCGACAGCACACCAGCGCGCAGCACCTCGGCGCCCCTCGACAAGTCGCTCTCCCAGAACGAGCCCCAGCCGCCCATCATCGGGTCCTCGCCGGCGACACTGTTCGCGAGGACGTCGAGGCGTCCCTGGTCGGTCTGCACGCGCTCGAAGAGCGCTTTCACCTCGGTCTCGACGGAGTGGTCGACGCGAACGGCGATGCCGACGCCCCCAGCGGCGCTCACCAACTCTGCGGTCTCCTCGATCGTCTCCGGCCGCGCGTAGTGCGAGGGGTTGCCGCGCACGCTGCGGCCGGTGCAGTAGACGGTGGCGCCGGCCTCGCCGAGCGCGCGGGCGATGCCGCGTCCGGCGCCGCGCGTGGCGCCGGCGACGACGGCGACGCGTCCCGCGAGGCGCCGGGTCGCTCCGCTCGCGGCGGCAGCCCCGCGAACGGTCTTTCGGTCGGTCGTTTCCCTGCCCTTGGTCATGCTGCCCTCCGGTGGTCGACCCCCGCGAATAAATGAACCCCCATTTACATTGCAATAATGAACGCCCATTCATAAACTGTCAAGCTGTGACCCCCCGCCCCCGAACCGTGGCCGACGCCGACATCCTGGCGGCCGCCTACCGGGCGGTGTCCCGCGTCGGGCCTACCCACCTCACGCTCGCTGAGATCGCGCGCGAGGCCGGCCTCGCCCCGGCCACGCTCGTCCAGCGCTTCGGCTCCAAGCGCGGACTACTGCTCGCCCTCGCGTCGGGCGCCGCCGAGTTCGTGGACGAATGCTTTGCGATGGTCCGCGCCGCGCACCCGGCGCCGCTTGACGCGCTCCTCGCCGCGGCAACGTTCATGACCCAGCACACGACGACGCCGCAGGAGATGGCGAACCACCTCGCCTATCTCCAGATCGAGATCAGCGACCCCGACTTCCACCGACACCTCTTCGACAACACCCGGCGCACGGTGGCCGGCTACCGCGCCCTGCTCGACGACGCCGTGGCCGCCGGCGACCTCGGTCCCTGCGACACCGACCGCCTCGCTCACGCCGTGAATTCGCTCGTCCCGGGGTCACTCCTCGCCTGGTCGATCCTCCGCGAAGGCTCCTCCCTCGACTGGGTGCGTCGAGATCTCGCGGCGTTGCTCGACCCGTACCGCACTGGCCCGACACGCACGGCGCCGGACGGACGCCGGGCCCGTGGCCGCGGACGCGATCACCGGGCTACCGAGGAGGGGTCACCGCGCCGAACGCGCTAGCCTAGGCCACGCCGCCTTGCGCCGGCGGCGTGGCTGGGTGATGATCAGCGCTCTCGCCGTGAGCGGACGCGCCGTGCCGCCCGCGGCCGCGCGGCGCGCTCACAACTCGGTCCGGAGGCCGATTACCGTGCGCAAGTCAGCCTCGTCAGTCGGCGTTTTGTTGTTCGCCGCCCTGCTCACCGCGGCCTGCGCGGAGCCTGGGCCAGTCGCGCCAACCGACGACTGGAGACTCGCCGCGAGCCTCGAGACCAGCGCGTCCGGCGAGGTCCCGGACTCGGGAGCCGTGACCATCTACCCCTACGAGGGGCCGGCGTTGGCTGCGGACCACGTCGCCATCGGCACACTCAGCACACAAACCCTCGGGCCCCGGATCCGCATCGGCGTCGTCCAATCCGCCAGTACCGTGACGCTGGGAATCGCCGGGGGCGACGGTCTTTACACGATCCGCGACAAGGCCACGAACGTCGAACTCATGAGCGGGGACTTAGCGTCGGGGCCGGCCACCGTCGCCATCCTCGAGAAACCGCCGACGTTCTTGCGCCTGCAGGTGATGTGTGCGAGGACGGCCGCAGTCACCGTGCGGAAGGCGGCGGCGGAAGCAGCGGGGCACGTCACTCTCACGGAGTTCGTCTCTAGCGCGAACTGCACGCGCCTCTACATCGGAGAATTCGCACTCTCGGTGCCGTTCGCCACCCGCAACGCCTACCGAAATCAGCTCATTGCAGCCGGCCTCGCAGGCGCCGACTCGTTCTACCGACAGGTGACCATCGGTAACGTCCTATACCTCGTGGCGCGCGGGTCGACCGTGCGCCAGAACGTCAGTCCCGTGGTGGTTACGTCGTCCACAGGCTTCGTGTCGATCAACGGAGCGACATATCGGGACATGGGCGAAGCGCGCTTGAACAGCAGCGGCACGCTCGCCGGCATTAACGAGCTCCCGGTCGAGCAGTATCTCTACGGCGTCGTCCCGCGAGAGCTCGGTCCGGTCGCCTTTCCCCAGATCGAGGCACAGAAGGCGCAGGCCGTCGCCGCCCGCACCTTCGCAATAGCCGGATTCGGCCGCCGAGGCCCTGATGGGTACGACCTGCGCGCGACGACCGACGACCAGGTCTACGGCGGCTACGCTGCCGAGCACCAAGTATCCACTGCCGCTGTCGACGACACGAAGGGTCTCGTCGCGACGTACAACGGACAGCTCATTTCCGCCCTGTATCACTCGACCTCCGGCGGACACACGGCGGACAGCGAGGAGGCGTTCACCGGCGCGCCCGCCGCCTACCTGCGCGGCGTACCCGATGCCGAGCGCGGGCGCGCGCTGGAGCACGTCCCGACGCTCGAGGTGTTCAACGCCCACGCGAACCCGATGTCGCTGCGGGCCGCGAAGGAGGGTGACTTCGAGTCCGACTGGTCGCGGTTCCACCGCTGGACGTTCGAATGGACTATGCCGGAGATGACGACGGTCATCTCCGCTTTCGCGGGCCAATCAGTTGGTGCGGTGAAGGCGATCATTGTCCTCCAACGCGGCCCATCGGGACGCGTGATGGAGATCGCGTACGTCACGGAGAGCGCCGGAATCGTCAAGGCAACCAAGGACCAGCAAATCCGCGCGTCACTCAGGTTCTTCAACGCGCAGGGAGTGCCAAGCAA
>JBHELH010000059.1:0-6628 GCA_046263215.1 Gemmatimonadaceae bacterium
CACGGGAGCGCGGTCGACGCTGTCGGGCCGGGCCAACGGGTCGCCGTTGGCTTGGCGGGTGTCGAGGTCGACGAGGTGCGGCGTGGCGCGGTGCTCGTCACTGGCGACGGCTGGAGAACAACGACAACGATCCGCGCCGACGTCACGCTCCTCGACGACGTTCCGCAGACGATCGGCGCGCGGACGGCCGTTCGATTCCATCTCGGCACCTCCGACGTCGGCGCGCGGATAGTGGCCGACGTCGGGGCGCTCTCGGCAAGTGGGCTCAAGGCGGCCCGAATCATCCTCGACGCGCCGATCGTTGCGCGCGCGGGCGACCGGTTCGTGCTGCGTGCGGGCGCGCCGCTCGGGACGGTCGGCGGCGGTACGGTGACCGATCCTTTCGCGCCACGCCGCGGGCGGCGCTGGTCCCCGGGCCGCTCTGTCGCCGAGCGCCTGGAGCTCGCCCTGGGCGAGGCGGCGCTCGAGGGGGTCAACCTCGCAAGCCTGCCAATCCGCCTGGGGCTCGCGCCTTCGGCCGTCGAGACCGTCATCCACTCCCTCGCGACGCCGCCTCTTCGTGAGGCTGGCCGGGCGTATGCATACCCAGTGGTCCGAGAGCTCGGCGATCGCTTGGTCGCGGATCTGCTCGAGTTCCACCGGACGCACCCTCTCGAGCCTGGAATGCCCGTTCAGCTTTTGCGCTCGCGCCATCGCGCGCCCCCGGAGCTCATCGATCGCGTGCTGCGCGAGCGGTCGGCTGCCGGCGAGCTGGAGGTCGCCGCCTCCGTGGTGCGCGCGGTCGGATGGGCCCCGTCGCTCGGCGCGCAGGGCGCGTTGGCCGAGGAGATACTCGCCGAGCTGCGTCGCGCCTGGCACGAGCCGCCCAGCGCCGCAGAGTTGTCCGCGCGCTTCGGGCCGCGCGCGCCCGAGCTGCTCCGCTTTCTCGAGCGGCGCGGCGACGTGGTGCAGATCGCCGACGGCCGATACTACCTCCGCGCCGCGCTGACCGACCTGGTGGACACGCTCCGCGGTCGCATGGAGGCCGGGAAGGTTTACGCGCCGGCCGAGATTCGCGACATCCTGGGGTCCTCGAGGAAGTATCTGATTCCGTTCCTCGAGTACTGCGACCGAATCGGCGTGACGCGGCGCGAGTCGCAGGGCCGCGTGTGGAGCGGACACTGAGCGTCGTGCCACCGCGTCGGCGCCGGGTAACGCGGGGCGCAGTGACAACTGCCGTCGCAGCGATCGCTGTCTTCGGGGTGACTCGCATCGTCGCTCAGTCGAGCCCACAGGGCGGGCGAGCGGCCGCGAGCCGGGATATCGTTATCCAGTTCACGGTGGGTCCCGCCGGTTGCACCGACCGCACGCGCGTCTACGCGGTGACGATGCGCATCTACAACGTGCTTGCCCAACCGGTCGGAATCCCGGCGCTCGTCGCTCACCCTGAGTCCGATCCCATACCTGCCGGCGCCGAAGGTCGCGCGCTCAACAAGCTGATGCTCCCGTGCGGTCGCTACGCCGCGATATGGAACGGCCGGCATGTGAGTACGGGGCGCCGGCTCGCCCCCGGCGTCTACCTCTACGACCTCTTCATCGATGGGCAGCGGCTCACTCGTAAGATCACGCTGGAGCGCTGAACCCGCCGCATCGGCAGCGCCGTGGAGTGGCGTGAAGTGCCGGCGTGGCTCATTCTTCCGCCATCCCGGCACGGCTCGCAGGCATCGAGGTTGCCCTCGTCTCGGGCGGCCGCGTGCGCCGGCCGCCGAATCCAAGGGTGTGTCATGATCAACCCCGATCGCCTAACAGTTAAGTCCGCCGAAGCGCTGAACGAGGCGCTCGCGCTGGCGCGCCGCAACGGCAACCCACTGGTGTACGATCTTCACCTGCTCGCCGCCTTACTCGAGCAGGACGAGGGCATTGTCGTCCCGATCCTCCAGAAGCTCGGCGTCAGCGTCACGGCGCTTCGTGCAAGCGTGCAGCGCGAGATGCGGCGCCTCGCGAAGCAGAGCGACGCGCAGCCCTCGCTGTCGCGCGAGCTGAATCAGGTCTTCGACAAGGCCGAAGCCGACGCCAAGTCACTCGGGGACGATTACGTCTCGACAGAGCATCTCCTCCTCGCGCTCGCCGACACCCGCGGCACCGAGAGCAAGAATATCCTCAACGCGGCCGGCGCGACGCGCGACGCGATCGCTGAGGCACTGACGGCCGTGCGGGGCTCACACCGCGTCACCGACCAGAGCCCGGAGAACCAGTATCAGGCGCTGCAGAAGTACACTCGCGACCTCACCGAGATGGCGCGCCGCGGCAAGCTCGATCCCGTCATCGGCCGCGACGAGGAGATCCGGCGCGTCGTCCAGGTGCTCTCGCGTCGCACGAAGAACAACCCCGTGCTGATCGGCGAGCCCGGCGTCGGCAAGACGGCGATCGTCGAAGGGCTCGCGCAGCGCATCGTGAACGGCGACGTCCCCGAAGGGCTCAAGAACAAGCGACTCATTCAGCTCGATCTCGGCGCGCTGATCGCCGGCGCGAAGTACCGCGGCGAGTTCGAGGAGCGGCTCAAGGCGGTCCTCAAGGAGATCACTGAGGGGGAAGGGCGGTTCATCACGTTCATCGACGAGCTGCACACGCTCGTTGGCGCCGGCAAGGCGGAGGGCGCGATGGACGCCGGCAACATGCTCAAGCCGATGCTGGCGCGCGGCGAGCTGCGTGTGGTCGGCGCGACGACGCTCGACGAGTACCGCAAGCACGTCGAGAAGGACGCTGCCCTCGAGCGGCGGTTCCAGCCCGTCTTCGTCGGCGAGCCGAGCGTCGAGAGCACGATCGCCATCCTGCGCGGGCTCAAGGAGCGGTACGAGGCGCACCACGGCGTGCGCATCACCGACGACGCGATCATCGCCGCGGCGACGCTGTCGCACCGCTACATCGGCGACCGGTTCCTGCCGGACAAGGCAATTGATCTACTGGACGAAGCCGCGTCGCGGCTTCGTATCGAGATCGACTCGATGCCGCAGGAGATCGACGAGATCGAGCGGCGCATCATGCAGCTCGAGATCGAGCGCACGGCACTCCAGAAGGAGAAGGACGCGTCGGCCGTCGAGCGCCGGCAGGCGATCGAGCGCGAGCTGTCCGAGCTCCGCGAAAAATCGAGCGGGATGAAAGCCGAGTGGCAGCGCGAGAAGGAGACGCTCGGCAAGGTCGGGAAGCTCAAGCAGCAGATCGACGAAGCGCGCGTACAAGCCGACCAGGCAACGCGGATCGGCGACCTCGGCAAGGCTGCCGAGATCACGTATGGCACAATCCCGAAGCTCGAGCAGGAGCTGCAGGCCGTCGAGCGCCAGCTCGCCCAGACGGATGGTCGGCCGCGCTTCCTCAAGGAGGAAGTGACGGCGGAGGACATCGCCGAGGTCGTAGCACGGTGGACGGGCATCCCGGTAACGCGGATGCTCGAGAGCGAGCGCGAGCGACTCACGAAGCTCGATCGCGAGCTCGCGAAGCGCGTCGTCGGGCAGGACGAGGCCGTGCGCGCGGTCGCCAACGCCGTGCGTCGCTCGCGCGCCGGCCTGCAGGACCCGAACCGCCCGATCGGGTCGTTCATCTTTCTCGGCCCCACGGGCGTCGGCAAAACGGAGACGGCGCGCGCGCTCGCCGAGTTCCTGTTCGACGATGAGCACGCGATGGTGCGCATCGACATGTCAGAGTACATGGAGAAGCACGCCGTCTCACGGCTCATCGGCGCGCCGCCGGGCTACGTCGGCTACGACGAGGGCGGTCAGCTGACGGAGGCCGTGCGGCGGCGCCCGTACTCGGTCGTGCTCTTCGACGAGATCGAGAAGGCGCACCAGGACGTCTTCAACGTTTTGTTGCAGATCCTCGACGACGGCCGGCTCACCGACTCGCAGGGGCGGACGGTAGACTTCCGCAACACCGTCATCATCATGACGTCGAACATCGGAAGCCATTTCATCCTCGAGAGCTTCGGCAAGACCGAGTGGGCGCTGGTGGAGCAGCAGGTGATGGCGGAGCTGCGGCGGCAGTTCCGGCCGGAGTTCCTGAACCGTGTCGACGACGTCATCGTGTTCCGACCGCTGCGCGAGGAGCAGATCGAGCAGATCGTCGACCTTCAGCTCCAGCGGCTGCGGCGGCTGCTCGCGGACCGGAAGATGTCGATCGAGGTGACGCCGGCCGCCAAGCGCGCGCTGGCGACGGAGGGATACGACCCGGCGTTCGGCGCTCGCCCGCTCAAGCGCTCGATTCAGCGCCTCATACAGGACCCGCTCGCGATGCAGGTGCTAGAGGGCCGGTTCGCGGAGGGCGATCACATCGTGGTCGACGCGGGGTCGGACGGGCAGCTGCGCTTCGAGCGCGCGGGGACGGCGGAGCCGGCAGCGGCGAGGGGATAGCGGGAAGGGCGGAAGGGCGACCGCGTTCTTCGTAGGGGGCCGCGGATGACGCGGAAACGCACGGACGACTTCGCGCGCGCGCTATCCGCGCGCACGCTCGCGGATCGCTCCGCGAGCGTTCGAGGCTCCTCTCGCCGTCGTTGTCATCCCGCAGGAGCGAGCGAAGCGAGCGAGTGTCGGGATCTACTTCCACTCCCTTGGGGCCGGCCACGCGGTACGCGCAGTAGATCACCACACTCGCTCGCTTCGCTTCCCGCGTGCCGGATGACAAGGACACTCCTCGCATCGTGAAACCCACCCGCGACGACATCCGGTGGATGGAAGCCGCGCTCGCGGAAGCGCGGACGGCCGACGCCCACGGAGAGGTCCCCGTGGGCGCCGTCGTCGTGCACGAGACGGGCGTGATCGGGCGCGCGGGCAACCGCACGATTCGTGACCAGGATCCGAGCGCGCACGCCGAGATGCTCGCGATCCGCCAAGCGGCGGCGGCGCTCGGGTCGTGGCGATTGTCGGGGTGCACCCTCTACGTGACGCTCGAGCCCTGTGCCATGTGCGCTGGCGCGATCGTCCTCGGTCGGCTCGACAGGGTGGTCTTCGGCGCCTGGGACGAGGCGGCCGGGATGGCGGGCTCGGCGGGGGACATCCTGCGTCACCCACGACTGAACCACCAGCCGCAGGTGCTCGCGGGGGTGTTGGCGGAGGAGTGCAGCGAGGTATTGCGCGAGTTTTTTCGCGAGCGACGCGGTCGCGTTGACACCCCCCTCCAGAGCGGCTAAGTTATTGTGCTTCAAAGGACAGGTGGCCGAGCGGCTGAAGGCGCCGGTCTCGAAAACCGGTATACGGTAACCCCGTATCGTGAGTTCGAATCTCACCCTGTCCGCTCGACGAACGACCCATCGGCGCGGCGGCACCAGAGGCCGGCGCGCCGCTTTGTTGTATGGGCACCGGCAGTCGCCGATGCTTCCTCGGCGGGCGGCCGAGGGCTTGAAGGGCACGCGTCGGAAAAGTGTGCCAGGACCTAGAGGTGGTCTAGCAGAACTGTAGTAGCAAGACCGGGTTACGAAGAAAAGGTGCGAGCGGCTGAGCTGCCGTTTCGCACCCTTTGTGCACCCCGAGATGCATAGTCGCCTCTCGTCGTTTTACGGAGTCCCGTTCGACCGGACGGTCACACAAACCACCAGCAACGTTGTGAATTTCAGGGGTACCGGCGGCCCCAGTAGCGTTGGAGACTCCCCAGGCCCATTCCCCCCACACCACCGCCTAGGGCGCCAATCGCGCCACCCACGACCGCGCCCACCGCGGCGCCCTGAATCATGTCGCTTCGCTCCGAGACGTCTGACGAGCCGCCGACGGCATAGCCGGCGTACCCGCCCAACACGCCCAAGCCGACGGCACCTACCACGGCGCCGATCTGTGCCCCACGTCGAGATCCTCGTTGCAACACCCACATCGTGTCTACCGCGCCGAGCGGGACACGCCAGGCGGAGCCGCCGTCGGTGACTCGGAGAGTGTCGTGCGCAGCACTGCCAAATCGGCCGACGATTCGCTGCCCGGCACAGGCGATACGAATGTCCGTCCCCACCGGAACGCGTGCGATGGCCGCCGCCAGTCGCGGCCCGCTGGGGCCGGCACGGGCGCCCATACACTGGGCGCCAGACAGGCGCGCGGCAGCGAGCAGGATGAGAGTGGCGCCGAGTATGGCTCCTTGAGCTCGCGTCGCCGGGCCCTCATGGATTAGAGATACACCGCGACTGCTGTCAGCGGCTCGACGTAGCCGGCGCCGAAGGTACGGGCGCCGCGACGGGCGGTCAACGCTGACGTGCATATCGCTGTCCGCCGGCAGTCGACGGCGCCCCTGTTCGGCGCGTCAGCTCGCTCTAGCTGCCGGCTTAGATCCCTCCTCTGACATCGTTGACGAGGTCGGGTCGCATTCGGCCGCGTGGAGACGGGCACCACTACGCTGAGGATTTACCAACAGCCGCTCCGACAACGAATCTCGCCGGGCGCGGAACTGCGAGAGGCGAAGTAACATGCACACTTACAAGCACACCGCCCGCTTTGTCGGTTGAGCAGAGCGCCGCAAGTTGTTACGTTGCAACACCGTAGGACGGGTGGCCGAGTGGTTGAAGGCGCACGCCTGGAAAGCGTGTATACGGTAACCCCGTATCGCGGGTTCGAATCCCGCCCCGTCCGCTGAAATGACAACGACTTAGCGGCCTTGCGCCGAGGGGCTTCTTCATGCCCTC
>JBHELH010000060.1:0-7336 GCA_046263215.1 Gemmatimonadaceae bacterium
GTCATCCGGGGTGACGGGCGTGGATAGCTCGCGACACGAGGGCGGAGCCGATGTACTCGGCTCGCCGGCCGACCTCTACGTGGCGCTCGGCGTGCGGCTGCGCGAGCGGCCCGGCGCACGCTGGATGGTGGAGATGCACCCCTCGACACGCGCCGCCTTCGACCTCGAGGCCTTCAACGACCGTTTCGGCAGCGAGGACGTCCGGATCTACGCGAGCCGCTTCGTCGCACCGGGCGAATACCGGCTCTCGCAGCGGGGCTTCGGCACCGGCAGCGACACGGGTCCCGACGAGGCTGACTTCTGGCCCTCGAGCAGCGGCTAGGGACAACATCGTCTGCCGGTTGGTACCGCCGATAGCCGATGATGCAAGAGTGCGCGCGCGCAATGGCCTGCATGCGCGTCTGATCGCGCGGCTGTAAGGAGAAGCGGCCGGTTCGACGCGCGTCGAACCGGCCGCTTCTAACACAAGAGCCCCGCGCCTTGTGAGGGCGCGCGACCATTCTGGTCAGCTGCCGAGTTTCGTGACGTTCTCCGCCGCCGGGCCCTTCTGACCTTGCACGACGTCGAATTCGACGCGGTCACCTTCGACCAGGGACCTGAAACCGTTCGCTTGAATCGCCGAATGGTGCACGAAGCAATCCTTCGCCCCGCCTTCGGGAGTGATGAAGCCGAAACCCTTCGTGTCGTTGAACCACTTCACGGTACCGGTGGTGCGCATCGCGTTGTTACTCCTGATTGATGTGTCCTGGTCGGATCCGGGATCGGCCGCCCACGGGAAGTCCGTGATCGTTCCCCTCACGGCGGGTTTGCTCGCTTGCGGCGCGTGGCCTTAACGAGGCGTCAGGACCGTGTCGACCGCGTGAACGACGCCGTTCGAGGCGCGCATGTTGGTCTTCACGATCCGGGCTTCGCCGATCCGGTAGCCGCCGTCCTCGGGGACGAGGGCGATCTCCAGCGCTTTCCCGTCGAGTGTCGTCACCGACGAGGGAGCCTGCCTGCGTGGGGCTCTCACCTTGGACGGCACCACGTGGTAGCTGAGCAGCTGAAGCAGTCTCGCCTTGTCCTCGAGCAGCGCACGCAGGTCGGCGCTCGGCATCTTGGCGAACGCCTTGTCGGTCGGCGCGAACAGCGTGAACGGGCCCGTCTCGCTCAGCGTGGCCGTGAGACCGGCGGCCGCGATGGCTTGCCCCAGCGTCTCGAACCGTCCCGTTGCGGCGGCCACCTGGAGAATGTTCTCCTTCGGCTGCCAGCGGGGCGGGCGTTCCGGCGCGACCTGAGGGCTGGCATCGCGCGGTGTGCGGTAGGGGGACGAGCCGTTCCCCGTCCGATCAGTCGTCTCAGTCGTTGGCGTGGCGGCCTGGACGGGCGGTGCGGGCATCGCGCTCAGGAGGACCTTGTCGGCACGCTTGGGTTTCGGTTGCATCTTGTCTTCTCCGGCAGGAAGCCTGTGGAATGGATGGCTGCCGGACGACAGGCTCCAACACCGCCCCGCATGTATCTAATGATGGGGGCAGCGCCGGGCTTTGTCAATGATTTGACTAGGACAAAACTGCGACAGACGCTCCGCGCGGCGCTCGTGCAACCATGTCTAAGCGCTGTCGATGACGGCACATAGGCAGCGGGACGCCGAGCTTACCTACGGACGGTTCCGTTGCCGTTCAGCAGTGCGGCTCGCAACGCGGCACGGAGCTCCGATAGGTCTTGCACCACGTGAATCCCGGCGCCGCGCAACTCCGGCGCTAAAGCGACCGCGGCCGCGCCGCCGGCCACGAGCGGCACTGACGCTGAGAGCCGCGACCGGAGCGTCCGCAGCTCCGCGAGGACACGATCGCGCTCGCCTGGGTAGATGATGCTCACCCCGACGACGCGGGCTTCCACCGCCACGGCGGCGGCCGCGATCTCACCGGCCGGCAGATCGGGACCCAGATAAGTGACGCGCCAACCTTCGGCGGCCGCGGCGGCCGCGGCGAGCACCGATCCCATTTTGTGCTGCTCACCAACTGGTGTCGCCAGCAGCAGGTTTGGCGCGTCGTGAGGGGCGATGAGGAACTGAATCACTCCCTCGAGGACACGTTGAATGATCGCCGTCGCCACGTGCTCCTGGGCCGGCGTCAGGCGCCCAGCCTGCCATTCCTCGCCCATCCGGCGCAGAAGCGGCGCCGCCAATCCGTCGAGGAATAGCGGCACGCCGAACGCTGCAGCACCGCGGCGCAGGAAGCTCTCGAGCCCCGGCGCGTTTACGGCGCGCGTGAGCTCGAGGGCCCGCTCCACGTCCTCTTCCGCCGACGCGAGCACGGCCGTCTCTGCGCGGCGGCTCACCTCCTGCCTGGCGACCTCGTCCTCCCGAACCAACCGCGCCAGCTCGTCAGTCGTCAGCCGGGCCACCTGCCGGATGCTGCGCCCAGCCATGGTCGCCAACCGGAGGAGCCGCAGCCGCTCGACGTCGGCATCCGAGTATGCGCGTTGCCCATCGAGGGATCGGGACGGCTCGACAGCTCGGTAGCGCCGCTCCCACACTCGCAGCAGGTCTGGCGACAGTCCGGTCCGCTCCGCAACGACGCCGATCGGGTGCCTGGCGACATCGGGTTCGGCTTGAAGAGTCATCGCAACAGAATGAGAGGCCGTCCAGCGCGTGTCAAGTCATGCACATGGACAGACCATTAACAAGACCTGTCCAGCCGCCGACGCCTGCCATTTGTCAATGGGTTGTCTTGGTCAGGACGTTGACAACTGTGTCCCGTGCGACTACGTTGCGCTGGCGGAGCTGGGAACCATCGGGGCCCGGTTCTCCAGCGAATCTGCAAGAAGGGCCCTAAACGACATAGAGGCAACATGCTGTACGCACCTGCCATGACCACACCCGGCTTCGGCTTCCGGCGGGACATCGTTCGGCTCTTCGAGGATGCGCTCGGTCGCGGCCAAGCGGGCCGGAGCGAGTGGGCACCCGCGGTCGACATCCGCGAGACCGACCAGGAGCTGACGTTCGCGATCGAGATTGCTGGAAGCGAGTCGGGTGACGTCGAGGTGACGACCGAGAACGGCGTCCTGACGGTCCGCGGCGAGCGGACCGAGGAGTGGAAGGATGAGGGACGGTATCATCTACTGGAGCGCGGCTACGGGTCGTTCATCCGCCGCTTCCAGCTTCCAGACGGCGTCGATATCGACAAGATCGAGGCCGAGGTCGAGAACGGGCTTCTTCAGGTGCGCATCCCGAAGTCGGCGCTACCGCAGCCGAAGAAGATCCTCGTGAAAGCGCGCGCCGCCACCAGCAATTCCACCAAGCCCGCCATTGGTCGTGGCGAGAGCCGCCAGGACTCACCGATGCCGGTGGCCAAGACAGGCTTGGTGAAGTGAGCGTCGGTGGTACGACCACCGCGTAACATGTGATTGCGGGATAAGCGAGCGGCGTGGGGCAGATGCGCCACGCCGCCGCACCGCGCCGCAACCGAGGAGTGACGATGCTGCATCCGCACGAGACGAAGCAGGACGGCGGCGCCGAGTACGCCGAGGCGCGCCGGGTGTGGCAGGCGGCGCGCGACGTGGCACTGTGGGACGCCGCGCTCGCCGAGGCCAAAGCCCAGGCGGCCCCGCCCGCGGGGGAGTTGGACCGTACGAATGCCGGGCCCCTGGCCTCCCGGGCGCCCCATGCCGAGAAGACAACCGTGCGTCCGCCACATGCGGCGCGTCTGCGAGGAGACACGGTCAGCTTCCGGAGTTACGGAGCCGCACGTGACGCGCTGGTCGGCGAGCTTCTCAAGGACGCCGCGGCGCACGACGCGGGGCACTTCGACGAGATTGGCCGGCGCTCCGATCGCATGGAGCTACCGCGCGTGGGGCCGCCGGAGCTGACAAAGCTCCGCATCGCCCTGAGCTTCTGGGACGGGTGGATCGACGCGCGGAATCGCGCGTGGCAGCCGGACGGCAACATCGCGACGGCGGAGTGGCCAATGCTCGCCCGCCGTATCGCGTCAGACCTCGCCGAGGACCGCGAGATCTCGGACGCGCGCGTAGGCGCACGCTTCGATGTCTCCAACGGCCGGTCGCAAGGTTAAGCGCCACCGCCAGGCGCGCCGGCAGGCTGATTCCGCGCGTCCGCGCGCGTCGCGCGCGGACGCGCGCACGGCACTGGGCGTCGCTTACACGGTCGCGTGCATCCTTGCGGCCAGCCTGCCATTCGTCGCGTTCGGGCCGACCGGTCTGTTCATCCTCCTGCCGACTGTGCTCTGGCTGGCCCCGGGCCTCCGAACGCGCGTGCGCCGAGCGGGAAACCTCACCGACGGCGTCGTGGGTTGGCCCGGGCTGACGACGCTGGTGTGCGCCGCCTCCAGCGTCGCCATGATGGCGGTCGGCGGGCGCGCGATGGCGGCGGCGTGGCTTGCTTCACTCGCCGTGTGCGGCCTTCTCGAGCTGGCCCGCGCCAGGGTCGCAAAGGGCGACAACGTGCGCGCAGAGTCCGGGCCGCACGGCCCACGACGCTGGTGAGAGGGCGGGTCGCTCATCCGTGCGTGCGCCGGTCGCGCGCACTCCTTGCACATGCCGAGCTTGCATCTCGCTCAGGTCGGCTGCAGAATCGGCGAGCGAGTGGATACGAGGCAGCAGCACACCTCCACTGAATCACCGGGCAGCAGGAAATATGCGTAACGACCGTTCGACCTCCGCGAGCGGGGCTCGCACCACGCGGCTTGGTCTAGTCGCCCTCGGGTTCGTGGTCGGGGTGCTCGTGACTCTCCTTGTCATTTTCATGTTCAGCCGCAGGTAGCCTCCGCTCACGCCCGGTTGCCGCGCGCGCTCGCCGGGATCCTGAGGGAAAGGACACCGCTCAGCACAGCGCACCGAGGAGTCTCTCCGGCGCCGAGGAGGTCCTACGGTCTGGAACGCCCGCCCGTAGTGTTGGGTCCCCTCCCCTTGCGTCCGAACATGTCCACGATCTCGCGCGAGCCGGTCGCGATGTGCCGCAGCAGCTCGGCAGCCCACTCGGGGGTCGCCGGCATGTCACTCCGGTGGTACCCGCGGAGGGCGGCCGTCGTGGCGACGGTGATCACCGCATCCACACGCAAGATCGCGGTGAGCGCCTCGCCCGCCGGCATCCGCACGCGCCGCAGGTAGCGCCAGAGCGCGGCGCGCAGCGCGTGGTACTCGCGCAGCAGGCAGTCGTCGCCCACCGCCTGGACGCGCCGCTGGTCGCCGTGCGCCGCGGCCGCGCGGACGAGCCGCTCGGACGCCTCCTCGTCGCCGCCGTCGCCGAGCGCCACGTCGAGCACCGCCCGCACGACCTCGTGGAGGCTGTCGATCCCGTAGCGCTCCGGGTGGACGTGCCACGGCTCCTCGCGGCTCACCGCCTCCCACTCCGCGAGAACGCGCGCGAGGTCGTCGCGGAGCTCGGCATTGCGCCGGTTGGGGTGAGTCCGGCGGTCCGGAGAGCTGGGGGATTCGTCCTCTCGATTTGCCATCCGGAAATGTACGCGAACTGCATCGAGCATGGCAGCGCGCCGAGCCAGGTCGTCACCAGCGCCGGCCTACCGTGTCTTCTGCTCTCCACGGTCCATGATGACACCTGACGAGCATGTCCTCAGCGCACCTGGCTCACCACACCCTTGGGGGGAGCCTCGTGACGTCATCCGCCCACGGGCCCTTCCGCCGCTCGACGACGGCGAACTCGACGCGGTCACCTGCGGCCAGCGTGGTGAACTCTCCGCCGCGGAAGTCGAAGCGGTGGACGAGGCAGTCCGGCTCGCCGTCATCGCGAGCGATGAAGCCGAAGCCCTTCGGCTCGTTGAACCACTTCACGGTGCCGGCCATGCGCGTGGGGGCAGCACTTCGACACCGGGGCGTACCTCGCGGCGGTCCAGGGCCTGATTGAACGACTCGCGCCGACTCCAGCCTAGAACCGCGGGAGTCTAAGCGCAGCGCATTCAGCGCTAGGTACCTCTTCGGACCCTACCTTCTAAGGTTGAACATGAACAGGACGAGGAGAGTGACGAGTACGCCCACCACGAACCCGAGGGCCACGAGGCCAAGCCGCGTCCTAACGGTCGTGCTGTCTCGTATTCAGTCTTGTACCTAGCCGCGCATGCAAAGAGTGCGCGCGGAGCCAAGCACGTCCCGCGAGCTTATCCTTAGGGCCAGCGCCTCCAGCGCCTCCAGCTGCCGGAGCGGCCGTGGCCCGGCTGGACTGCCGAGTCGCGGCACATCCGGTGCAGCATCCTAGCAGTCCAGCGGGGCGCGCTGTGGACTGATGGAACGCCGACTGTGCGCGGCCAAACGGGAGGCTGCATGCCGGATGTGCGAAAGACCGGAGCGAGACCGCCGATGGAGAAGGCCGACAGGCCGGCTGATCGTGGCGAGCGATTGCCCTCGCCAGTGCTGCGAGCCCTTTCAGTGCGCGAGTGCGAAGCGCTGCTCGCCCGCAACATGGTCGGCCGCGTCGCCTTTGCGCACCGCGGGCATGTGAACATCGCGCCCATGCTCTACGTCTTCGTCGACGGCTGGCTATACGCACGGGCCGACGCCGCAATGCGCGCGGCGATCCGGCACAACCGCTGGGTCGCGGTGGAGGTGGCCGAGGTGAAGAGCGTATCGGACTGGCAGAGCGTCGTGGTGCGCGGCGCCTGCTACTCGACGACAGAGGGCGGATCGACGGCCGACGACGCGATCGTGGATGGGATCGCGCATCTCCGCAGTCAGATCCCCGAAATGTCCCCTCCAGGAAGCGGCGCGCCGTTTCGGACGGCGATCTACCGTGTGCATGTGGACGAGCTCACCGGGTACAGCGCACAAACTTCACGGCCACGCCGCGAGCGTCGTGCGGCCGCGGCCGCGGAGCAGGACCGAGCGGACGACGACGGGATGAGACAAACGGGAGCCGACGATCGCGTAGGATGAGCGGCCATCCCCCGTCCGGATCGCGGGCGGTCCGACCTGAACTCGGCGCTCTGCTTGTCGCTCATTGCAACCCCGGCGCGGGCCATCTCGATGAGGCCGCAGGCCGCGCATGAAGCCAGCCACGCCGCCGCCATCGCACGCCCGCCGAGCGCCATGAAGGAGAGGGGCTGGAGTACCATCTCCTGGAGCAATTACGGCCCGTTCATGCGTCGCTTTCAGCTGCCCCCAGGCGTCGACAACGAGATGATCACGGCCGAATTCGAGCAGGGCGTGCTCGCAGTCTCCATCCCGAAGACTGCGCTGCCCAAGCCGACCGAGGTCCAAATCACCACTGGCGCTGCCGACAAGCTCCCGCAACGCGGCTAGCCGAGCGCGGAGAGAATCGCGTCGGGTCAAGGAAGGCGCTCGCGGGCAACGGATCGAAGTAGACGTGAACGCCGCCGAGAAGATCGGC
>JBHELH010000061.1:0-3767 GCA_046263215.1 Gemmatimonadaceae bacterium
CGATCCGGCGCGCGACCATCGCCGTGGCCCCGATGCTCAAGCCGATGGCCAGGGTGTACACGATGGCGAGCATCGACTCCGTCAGACCGACCGTCGCGACCGCGTCCGGCCCGAGCTTGGAGACGAAGAAGACGTCGCAGATCACGAAGACGCTCTCCATCACCATCTCGAGCACCATCGGGACGGCGAGGACGAAGATGCCGCGGCCGATCGGCCCTTCGGTGTAGTCGCGGCGCGAGCCGCGGATCGCCTCGCGGATGGCCGACCAGAAGCCGTCCGCGCGGGGCGCCGTCGCGGCCGGCCCGGCGATCATGGTCTCGCCGGTGACGATCATGTTTTCACCGGTTTGGAAGAGCGGATTACTCATGGCAGTATCGAGCAGCCGCGCGCGGCGGGAAAAGAAGAAGGGCGGCACCGTCGCGGTGCCGCCCCTTGCACAACCCGGCCAGCCTGCGATCAGTGCACTCGTATCCTCGGCGCCCGGACGGCGTCGACGGCGCCCATGGACGGGCGGGCGACTGCGACCGTAGGCGTGAAGTACGAGGAGATCCGCATGACTGAACCCTTGTGAGAGGAGCCGGGAGGGGCGAATGTAGCCGCGCCGGGTCGAGTGCGCAAGTGTACGCGCGTTGCGTTTGCAAAGGAGGTCAATATGAGCGTCCCGAGAAACCGTAGGCGCGTAGCGATAACACACGTGGCGCTAGCGTCGGCGCTGGTGAACCCTCCTCCGTCGCGCCGGCTTGTGAGGTTGTGAGCCTGGAAGCCACAAGCAGTGCATGTCCCGCCCACCTCGCTGGTTCGGCCGCGCCCGCCATCTCACACCGCGTCGTAAGGTCACGGAGGTCTGGTACGACGTCGTCTTCCGCGGTGGGTGGCCGGCGCGCGTCGCGCGGCCGATCGGGCTGCAGGGGCATTTGGGCGTGGCGAAGCACACCCTGCCAGTTTCCGGACGGCGGAGCGCGCCGCCGGTCCGCGTCGCCTTCGCCTCCGACCTCCACGCGGGCCCGACGACACATCCCCGACTCGTCGCCGACGCGTGCCGCGCACTCGCCGACGCCAAGCCGGATCTCCTCTTGCTCGGCGGCGACTACGTGTCCTTCCACGCGCGCCACGTCGACCGTCTCATTCCGCTGCTCGCCGCAGTCGACGCCCCGCTCGGCAAGTTCGCGGTGCTCGGCAACCACGACCTGCTCGGCGACGACGCCTACATCGTCGGGCGGCTCGCGGACGCGGGCGTGCGAGTGCTCGTCAACGAGAACGCACGGCTCCCCGCCCCGCACGACGACGTCTGGGTCTGCGGTCTCGATAACACCGAGGAGGGATCGCCCGATGCGGAACCTGCGTTCGCCGGCACTGACGGCATCCGCCTGCTCCTCATGCACTCACCCGACGGACTCCGCTCGGTGGGCGACCGGACGTTCGCCGCCGCGTTCTGCGGCCACACGCACGGTGGCCAGTTCTGGGTCCGCGGTCGCCCACTGGTGAACTTCTCGGGCCCGCTCAGCCGCAAATACCTCCGCGGCGGCATCTTCCACCTGGCGCCCGGGCCCGGGGGCGTACTTTTAGTCAGCCGTGGCATCGGCTGCGGCTCGCTGCCGATGCGCAAGGGCGCTGATCCGGAGGTGCACGTCTGTACGCTGCGGTTCGGCACCCCGGCGTCGCCGCCGGCTCCCTGAGCCGCTCGAGCTTCCTTCAGCATCGCATGGCATCCCTCACTATCGGCGCCCGGCCGAGTCGCCTCGACCGCTGGCCGGACCCCACCCCGGACGAGCTGGCTGCGCTCTCAGGCATGGAACGGTTGGTCTTCCGGGTCGCGTGGTGGATGAACCGCGGCCGCGCGAAGGCCTTCTGGGGGTGGTACCAGCGCGCCGTCTCCGCGCGGCTGGTTTCGCTGGTCACTCGGAGACGGCTGTGCGTGTACGGCATCGGCCACGCGGCCGCGGCATCACTCGATCGCCCCGTGCTGCTCGTCGCCAATCACCGCTCGTTCTTTGACATGTACGTGGTCTCCAGTGTCCTCCTTCTGAGGGCGCCAGGAGACCGGCACCTGTTCTTCCCCGTGCGCGGTCGGTTCTTTTACAGCTCTCCGCTCGCGTTGCTGCTCAACGCCTTCGCGGGATGGGCGATGTTTCCGCCGATATTCCACGAGGGGAGCAAGCGCGCGTTCAATCACTACTCTATGCGCCTGCTCGCGGCGCTCTGCCGCGCCGGCCGCGGCCACGTCATCGGCGTCCACCCCGAGGGTGCGCGCAACCGGGGAGCGGACCCGTACTCCTACCTCCGCGCCCAGTCGGGAGTGGGCCGACTCATTCATGACGCCGCGCCGCAGGTCATCCCCGTATTCATCGTCGGGCTGGGCAACAGCCTGGTGAAGGAGATCGCGGCGAATTGGCGGGGCGGTGAGTCCATCCGAATCCACTTCGGCGAGCAGATCGACCCCGCGCTGTTTTCCGGGAAAGAGCCGCACGCGCGCACGTACCGGGAGATCACCGACCTCGTCATGCGGAAGATTGCGGAGCTCGGCGATCAGGATCGTGCGATGTACGGGTCGTCGGGCGTCGCCCGCTCGGGGGACGCCCGGACGGTCCCTGGCGGCGAGACCTCCTCGGCGGAGCGCGCCTCCTGACCGAGGCGTTGCCTCTGGTGATCGTGAACCCCGCGGCTGCGGGAGGCGCGACGGCCGCGCGGTGGCCGGCCCTGGCGAGCGCCTTGCGTGCCCACTCCGGTCCCTTCCGACACGCCATGACCAAGGCGCCCGGCGACGGCGCGGCCATCGCCGAGCGCGAGGCGAGAGCGGGTGCGCGTCTCATCGTGGCCTGCGGCGGTGACGGCACGATCTCCGAGGTCGCCTGGGACATTCTGCGCTCGGGAATAGACGCCGAGCTCGGAGTGCTTCCGAGCGGTACGGGAGGAGACTTCCGGCGGACGCTCGGCATCCCGGCGCGCGCCGCGGATGCGGCGTCGGTACTCCGCAACGGACGGACGTGGCGTATCGACGCCGGGCGTGTCGAGTACGTGGGGCACGCCGGGACGACGGAGTCGCGCCTCTTCGTCAACGTCGCCTCGTTCGGGCTATCCGGCGTCGTCGCGCGCCAGGTAGGCGAGCAGGTCGCGGGCCGACTCGGCGGCACGCTCGCCTACGCCGCTGCTGCCGTACGCGCGTGGCGTGGCTTCGCGGCGCCCCTGGTCCGGCTGCGGTTGGACGGCGCGGCCGAGGCCCGCCTAACGGTCATGAGCGTATGCGTGGCCAATGGACGCTACTTCGGCGGCGGGATGAAGATCGCCCCGACGGCGCTCGTGGACGACGGTCGCCTCGACGTGGTCGCCATCGAGGACCTCGGCGGCCTGACGCTCCTCACGAACGCCCATCGCGTGTACTTCGGCACGCACCTCGGGATGCGCCAGGTGCAGCACACGCGCGCGGTGCGGGTGGCCGCGGAGCCCGCGCGCGAGGACGACGTCGTGCCCCTCGAGGTGGATGGCGACTACGTCGGCCGGCTGCCGGCGACCTTCGAGGTCATGCCGGTCGCGCTACGAGTGCGCGGCCCGTGAGGGCGGAACATCACGCGAGGACCGTCGTGTCCAGGAAGGCGCGGCGCACGTACGCCACCGTGTCGTGCAGCGTCTCGGCGGGGTCGCGGGGACTGAAGCCGAGCTCGCGCCGTGCCTTCGACGCGTCGACGTACCAGAAGTGGCTGGCCATCTCGACCTCCACCGGCTCGACGGGTGGCGTGAGCTTCCAGCGCCGGTAGAGCGCACCCACGAGA
>JBHELH010000062.1:0-3541 GCA_046263215.1 Gemmatimonadaceae bacterium
GGCGGCACGGTGGTCTGCGCCGGCATTCACATGAGCGACGTGCCGAGCCTCCCCTACGAGCTGCTCCGCGGCGAACGCGTCGTGCGCTCGGTCACGAACCTGACGCGGCGCGACGGCGAGGAGTTCCTCGCGCTCGCGCCGAAGGTCCCGGTGCACACGACCGTGCGACGCTACCCGCTCGAGGGAGCGAATGAGGCGCTGGAAGACCTTCGGAGCGGTAAGATGCGGGGGGCAGCCGTGTTAGTCGCGGCGAGTTAAGGCCGCTCGGGCGGGCATCTATGACGGAGGGTTCGGCCGGATGAGGCGGATGATCCGGATGAGGCAGATCGCTCCTCTACGGCCCGGCGCTCCGCCCCCAACGAGCCCGGCCGATGTCGTTGGCTACGCCCCCGGGCAGCATCGGCCCGCCCCGAATTGTCATCCCGCAGGCGCGCAGCGCCTGTCGGGATCTACTGTCCCTGCACCGTGACTACTCCCACCGAAGTGAAAGTAGCCGACCCGCTGCGCGGGTACCCCGCACTCGCTCGCTTCGCTCGCTCGTGCGGGATGACGACTGGCGCGAGTGGCCTCCCGAGGGCGTCGCAAAGGTATTTCATGGCCCGGCGCGAGGAGGCTGGTCCGGCTCGCGGAGCGACCCGCATGATCTGCTTAATCCGCCGCATCCGGACAACCCTCGTCATAGTGGCCGGTCCGGGCCGTACCCGCCCGGGAACCCGCAGGAGATCGTTCGCCAGCATCAGCTCACCCTGGTGACTTCGCGGGGCCGTTCGTCGACCTGCCGCCGCTCAAGGGCGACGCGATCTACGAGGTGGCGAGGAAGCCGTGCACGGCACGAACGCGCCGGAGACGATCGGCTACACGAGCTCCGCCGGCTGCGTGCGGCTCACCAACTGGGACGCGCTTTTCCTCTCCAAGCGCATCCAGCCCGGCGTGCCCGTTTCGTTCCGTGACACGAAGCGTGAAGCGCAGATGGTCGGTCCCTCTTCCGGGCCAGGGGGATCCAAGTCTTGAGTTATCAGCTAGTCGGTTAGCAGCATCTCAGTAACTGGCCCGGCTGACTACTGTCGCCCTGATAACTCACTACTTGGATCCCGCCGGCCCGTCCCCGAACGCGGCCGCTAACGGCGGGAGCGCGAGCGCCACCGTGAAATGCACCCGCAGTGGAAAGTCCGCGCCGAGTGGGTGGTAGCGCTCGGACTGGTTGAGGAGGTTGCGGAAGAGAAGCTGTGTGCGAACGTGATGGCGCCAGAACCACTTCTCGGCGGACACGTCGAGGCGCGTCCTCGCGGGGAGCGTGACGGGCGCCGCCGGTCCGCCGCGGAGGGCGGCCCAGCGGGCGCGTGACGCGACGTTGACGAACGCACCGAGCCGAAGGTCGCTCGCGGGCGCGGCAACGACGCTCGCTTCGAGCGTGTGCGCTGGTGTCGCGCGCAATGCCGCGCGGAGGCCGGCACCCCCACCGACCGGCGTGCCGTAGCGATAGGCGACGCGGGCGACGGGCAGCCGCGGGCGAAGTGGGAGCGCAAGCCCCGCGCGGAGCTCGGCCACTGCACCGTCTACCGGTCCGCCGGCCGGCAGCCCGTCGACGGCGAGCAGGCGGACGTCATCCACGACTCCGACGCGCGCGCCAAGCTCCGCGAGCCACCCGCTGCGGGCCCGGCGCGCCGCTCCCACGTCCACCCAAGCGCGCGCATCTCGCTCGCGCGCTAGCGTGTCGAGCCCGAGCAGCGCGCGATCGATCCAGGTGCCGTCATCGCCGGTGGCGTGCTGTACGTAGCTCAGTGCTGCGGAGAGCGTCGTCAGTGAGTCGCCCGCGACGCGTGTCGCGAGCACGCCCTTGGCGACGATCGGGCCGCCGGATGAGCGCGCGAGCGCGGCGGAGAGCTCGCTGACCGAGCGGCCGATTGCGGCCGTGAGGTTGCCAACCAGCGTTACGTCGGTGCGCGCGGCGGACGTTCCGCCCCGCTCCATGGCCCACCGCGTCGCTGCTGCCGCGAGCGTGGCGTATCGACCGCCGTCGTCTCTGACGCGGACCTCGAGGACGCCCGCAGTGCGCTGACGCGAGTGACCGACGACGAACGGGAAGGGCGACGGCAGCTCATCGACATCCAGCGCGGAACGCGTGAGCTGGTACGCGAGCGTCGTGGCGCCCGAGACGAGGGAACCGGACCCGCCGATGTGATCGAACGCGCCGCGCAGCCACTGTTCGCCTCCCGCGAGCGGAAGGAAGAGCGGGCCGTTGACCCACCCGCGCCCGGCGACGACGTCGTGCCGTCCGCCGAGCAGCGACGTGCCGACGCGCGCGTGGACGACGTCATACGGGGCCCACTTGTGCACTCCGAGCTGCTCGTAGAGCGCCGGGTCGAAGCGCTCACGGATCCCTCGGTGCGTGATGTGGCTTGACCCCTGGCGGACGCCGGCGCTCACTTCCCGTCCGCCGCCGGCGAAGCTCGCGAACGCGTGATTGTACGGCCCGAGTCGGTCGACGTTCTCGGTAGCGAGTGGTGTGAACTGGTACGGTCCCGGGTCGCCGATCACGTTCCCGGTATGCCACGCCGCGGCGATCGCCGGTCCTCGACCGCGCGTCCGCCCAGTGTGAAAGTCGACGACGCCGCGCCCGGCGATCGTCCCGGCGACAAGTCGCGGCACGCGCGTCACGGTCACGCTGTCGACCTCCGCGGGCGAGATCGGCAGCAGCTCGAGCAGCTTGGCGCCGAGCAGATCGCTCGTGACGCGCTGTCCGTCGACGAGCACGAGCCATTCCGGCTCGCCGGGCGCGACGGCGCCGGCGGGAAGGCCGTCGGCGGAGGCGAAGAACGAGACGCCGTCGAGCGTCGCGCGGTGCCAGCCGGTCGCACCGGTCAGAACCTCGCCGAGGTTGAACCAGCCCGCGGCCTCGATCTCGGCGCGCTTGATGATGACCCGCGTCGGATCCTGCGCGTACGCGCGAGATCCCCCCGTTACGAGTAACGCGGCCGCGAGACGCCAGGCGAATCGGCCGACGCGCGCGCGACGCGGTGGCGCGCCGCGCGTCCTCACTCGAGAATTGCCCGAAGCCACCCCGGCGTGCGCGCGGCGAACTCGAGGCCGACGGTCACCAGCGCGAGGTCGAACGAGGGCCGCGTGTGCACGCGCGCGTACGAGCCGGCGACGGTGACGGCGAGATCTCTGCGCACCGCGAGTCCGGCCGAGAGCTCGCCACCGATGAACAACTCGCTCTCGCTGTCGAGCCAGAGGTCGGGATTCTCGATCAGCATCACGAAATCCCCGACGCGCGCCGCCGCGCGAGCCTGAAGCGGTCCCGGCACCGGGATGTCCGCGCCCCAGTCGAGGCCGAGCATCAGGGCGCGGAAATTCGGGCGCCCGCTCTCGCGCGCCCGGAACGGGATGAGCGTCGCGCCGACGCCGACCGACCCGACGTAGAACGGCGTGGTGACGCCGATCCCCGCTCCCGTCCCCGCGCGCCAGAAATCGTGGAGTTGCTCGCGATTCACGTTCTGCGCGCCGGAGAGACGGATGCGGAGGCGGGAGTAGGCGGTCG
>JBHELH010000063.1:0-3147 GCA_046263215.1 Gemmatimonadaceae bacterium
AGTACCATCGTGTAGGGCGCGGAGAGCCGGTACGGCCGCGCCCGCGCGCGGTCGCGGATCGCCTGCTCCACGCCGCGACGGATCTCCTCCTGCGCGCGCTTCGGTGACATGCCGAGCGCGGCGTCGCCGCCGATCTCCTCCTTTACCGCGACCGCGCCGATAGGGCCGAGCAGGGCGCGCACCTGGTCGACGACAGCGCGGTCGCCGGCGATGAAGACCACCGGCACGCCGTAGAGACCCGCGGTGAGCGCGTTGTATCCCGCCTCGGGGAGCGAGACGCCGTTGATGGAGAAGTCGACGACGTTGCCCATCGACGTGTGCTCGAGAATCGCCCCCGGCGTGCCGGCCTTCGCGTGGTAGCCGATGAAGACCACGGCGTCGAACGTCGAGTCGATCCCCTCCATCATGTTCTTGGGTCCCAAGCTCGCGCCCCGGAGGAGTCGGGCGCGTGGGTCGACGTCGGCGGGAAGCAGGTTCCGCTTGTCGCCGTGCGAATCGCGGACGAGCACCTCCGTCGCGCCGGCGCGGAACGCCCCCTCGATCGCCGCGTTCGTCTCCCCGGCCATGATGGCCCGGAAGTGCGCGTAGTCCGGCCCGTTCGGGGTGACGTCAGGGCCGGCGACGACCCCGGCGAGGCCTTCCATGTCGACGGAGATGAAGACCTTGAGGCCCTGGGGCTGCTGCTGCGCCAGGGCAGGGGTCGAGAGCGCGAGGAGCGCGGCGAGGGCGCGCGCGAGGGCGGGGAGGCGAGGCATGGGCGTCCGTCAGGGCCGCGGCAGCTCCCGGTTGTACCACCATACGGAGCGATCGAGACTCCGTCGGGCGCCCAGCCAGAACGGGAGGGAGATGAGCTCGAGGGCCGTGGCGGTGAGAAGGAACGGACCGCTCTCGACGAAATCGTCGGTCTGCGTCGCCGCCACGACTGCGAGCGCGGCGGCCACGAAGTCGAGAGCGTCGGAGGTTGTCCGCCTGCTTCTGTATTGCCGGGCGTGATAGGCCGCCGAGCCGGGTCCGGCGAGCAACACGTCCACGCCGCGACCGAACCAACCGAGGCGTGAGACCGACTCGCCGGAGGCGCCGCGCACCAGCCGCGTGCTCAGAAAGCGGTGCTCGACCCGCAACGCGCACCGACTGTAGGAGCACGCCGTGTCGGGCGCGGCCTGCGCGCGCACGACGGCGGGCTGCAGACCGGCGCACGCGAGAAGGAGTGACGGAAGGACAGCGCGTCTCACGGTCATGGGGGAGGCTTCCTGGCTGGTGGACTGATCGCGCTGCCGACGACCTCGCCGGCGTCACCGCGGCCGATGGGCCCAAGCGCTCCGCTCACGATACGGCCGCCAGTCCGGGCGGCGCCAGTCGCGGCGGATGATCACCTCTGCCATTGCCCCACGTCCTTGCGACCCGGGCGCGTGGAGTGAAACTATAGAGTCCGAAGGAGGCATCGGAGGACATATGACCGTGGTGCGTGTTCGTACCGTACTCGCGCTGGTCGCCCTATTGCTCCCGACCGGATTGAGCGCGCAGCGGCTCCCACTGCCAGGCACGGGGAGGCGGGGCCCGGCGCGACCGGCGCCGCTTCCGCCGCAGCCGGAACCGATCGCCAGGAACCTCGCGTACAAGAGGCTGCGCCTCTCGGTCGAAAGCTATCCGCTGATCAGCTACGTCCGGTCCCCAGAGTTCACCATCTCGGACTGGACGAGCTTTGGCACGGGAACACGAGCCGACTACCGCGTCGCTCGACATGTTTCGGTCACGCTCGACCTCACGTCGTCGTTCGTAGGCGGCCCGGCGGACGTGCACACGGCGGAACTCGGCACACGCCTGGGTTCCGAGCGCTCGGAACGCACGTTGTATCGGTTTGTCGACGTCCGTGTCGGCTACGTTCGCTCGCACGGCAGCAGCTACTTCGACGCGACCTGGGGGGAGTACGGCTCGCCGACGATGCCAGATGGGGGCGGTTTCCACTATAGCAGCGGGTTCGGCGGTGTCGGCGGCGTCGGTATGGAGTACGCTCTGACTCGGACGCTCTCGCTCACGACGGCGGCGTCGGCGATGAGGAATCGCATGACGACGCGCACGCTCGTGGGCGCGGATCGGGGTGAGCGTAGCTACACCATGACGTTGTATCGGTACACGCTCGGCATCAGATACAACCCGGTGCGCGTGATCCGGGTGCCCGGGACCGACCTGCGCTGAGCGCACTTCTATAACGAGCGGCCGGCGGTGGATGCCGCCGGCCGCACTTTTTTACTTACCCGTCGCCCTTTCGGCCGACGTACAGGAGATGTCTCGACGCACCGACTGTCGTCTGATCGGAGCTCACCTCGAACAGCAGGTCGAGCCACAGATCACGTTGAGTTCCCTGGAGCCTGTTGTAGCTCTCGTCGTCTGCTGAGATGGCCGGTTCGACGGCGGCAAGCGCTATCGTCTCGATCCCCAGCGCCTCGTGCAGCGGTCTGATCTCCGAGACCCGGGCAAAGTAGCCCCGGAAGCCGCCTCTGGGCTGATCGTCCGGACGCCTCCCTCTCTCGAGCAGCCAGCCTACCTCCTCTCGACGCTCGATCCACTCGGGCATTTTCCTCATCAAGTCGCCGAGGACGCCCAGCCGGCTGAGGAACACAGAGAACAGCAGACCACCGCTGCGGAGACGCTCGATCGCCTGCCGAACTGCTTGCACGCGATCTGCCTCGAACACGAGATGGTACAGAGGCCCCATGAGCAGAACCGCATCGAATCCCGTGCTCGGCACTGTGTGGAGGTCTCGCGCGTCAGCGACGACGAGCTGCGCCCGGCTCTGTAGCTGCTCTGCGGCGAGCCGCCGCTGGCATCGCTCGAGCAGGGCCGCGGACAGATCGACCGCCGTGACGGAGTCGCCCAGCCTGCAGAGCGGGAGCGTGTACCTGCCCGTCGCCGCCCCTATCTCGAGGATGGAGCCAGTGGGCGGCAGGTACCGGGTCAGAAAGCACCAGGTGAGGTCGTGCTCGAGCTGGTGCCTCTCCAGCCGGGCGTCCTCCTCCGCGACCTGCCGGTCGTAGAAGGATATGATGTCGCTGATGTCGTCTGTCACGGTTCCTTAGCCAAGCCAGTGCCGAAGCCTGCCCGCGACCACGGGCGGCCTGGTTGCGGCCCGGCTCAAGGGCTTTTCGT
>JBHELH010000064.1:0-65996 GCA_046263215.1 Gemmatimonadaceae bacterium
CGTCACCCGGCGGTCGATCCGGTCCCGCAGTTCGTCGCGCGGCCGCTCCAGTGCGAAGACCCGCACGCCCGACGGCGCCGGGCGCGCATGCTCGACCTGCAGGGCGCTCAACGGGCGTCCGGTCGTCGCAACCACCTCCAAGGCGCGGAGAACCGGATGTCGATCGTCGTCCGCACGCGGGGCAGCCGCGACGGCGCGTCGGTTGACCCGGCGGCGCTCGTCGGCGCCGTGCGGCGCGAGGCGCGCGCGCTCGACCCGACGGTGCCGGTCTACCACGTGTTTACGATGGAGCAGCAGATCGCGCGGTCACCCGCCGTCCTCGCGCGCAGGCTGCCGCTGCGATTGGTCGGCGCGTTCGCGGGCACCGCGCTCGCGCTGGCGGTCGTCGGGATCTACGGGCTGGTCGCGTATACCGTCGCCCAGCGCACGCAGGAGCTCGGGATCCGTATCGCGCTTGGCGCGCAGCGTCGCAACATCCTCGCGCTCGTCGTGCGCGACGGCGCGCTGCTCGCCGCGGTGGGAGTGAGCGTTGGGCTCCTCGCCGCCCTGTGGGCTACGCGACTGCTCGGGTCGCTCCTCTACGGCGTGCGTGCGACAGACCCGCCGACCTACGCGGCCGTCGCCACACTGCTCGGCGGGATCGCGATCGCCGCGAGCTACGTTCCCGCGCGCCGCGCGGCGCGCGTCGATCCGATGGTCGCCCTCAGGGCGGGCGACTGAGCACATGGAGCGCTTCCCGGGCATCCGCCGATTCTTCCGCCTCCCGTCGAGCCGGCACACCGTGCAGCTGGAGGTCGACGACGAGCTCCAGTTTCACCTCGACACGCGCGCCGAGGAGCTCGCGGGCCGCGGGATGCCGCCAGACGACGCCCGCGCCCAGGCGCTGCGTGAATTCGGGGACATCGCGTCGGCCCGCAGCGAGCTCGCCGCGATCGACCGGCGGCGCAACGCGAGAGCCGGCCGCTCGGAGTGGTGGCACGGCGTGCTTCACGACGTCCGGTACGCCGCGCGCGGACTTCGCAAGCGCCCCGGCTTCTCCGCCGTCGTGCTACTGACGCTCGCCATCGGCATCGGCGCCAACACCGCGATCTTCACCGTCGTCGACGCCGCGCTCTTCCGCGGCCTGCCGTATGAGGACCCCGAGCGGCTGGTGCATCTGTGGGAGAGTGCGCCGGACCACCGCTCCGAGCGCTCCGAGGCGTCGTACCCCGACTTCGAGGACTGGAAGGCAGGGCTGACAACGCTCGCCGGCATCGCCGGCTATCAGACCAACGCCATCACGCTGACGGGACGCGACGTCCCGCTGATGCTCCTCGTCACTCACGTGACGCCCGGCTTCTTCGACGTGCTGGGCACGAGGGCAGTCGTCGGCCGCACCTTCCACGAAGGGCAAGACAGAATTGGGGACCGGGTCGTCGTGCTCAGTCACGGCCTCTGGCAGCGCGAGTTCGGCGGCGACCGCAGCCTCGTTGGTCGGACGATCACGCTCGGCGGGAACCCGTACGTCGTCCTCGGCGTTCTCCCTTCGCAGTTCCACTTCGCGCGAGCCGAGGGGAGTGGCCTCTGGGCGATAGCCGACCTGTCGCGGTCGTACCAGCGTCTCCGCGGCGTGCACTGGCTCAACGTCATCGGCCGTCTCAAGGACGGCGTGACCAGGGAGCAAGCGGTCGCCGACCTGTCGGCCGTCGTCACGCGAATTGCCGCTCAGCACCCGGACAACCACACCGGTCGCTCGGCATCCGTCGTTGGGCTGCGCGAGGAGTTCGTCGGCAACATGCGGCCGCTACTCGTAGTCCTCCTCAGCGCGGTGAGCATCGTACTGCTGATCGCGTGCGCCAACGTTGCCGGTCTCCTCCTTGCCCGCGCGACAGCCCGGCAGCAGGAGCTGGCGGTGCGCGCGGCCCTCGGTGCCGGTCGCGGTCGTATCGCGCGACAGCTGCTGACAGAAAGCGTCGTGCTCGGCGGGCTCGGCGGGCTACTCGGACTCGTGGTCGCACGCGTCGGCGTGCGAGCGCTCGTCGCGGCGCTACCGGAAGAGCAGCGGGCGTTAATGCCGTACCTCGAGCACGCCGGGATCGACCTTCGCGTGCTCGGCTACGCGCTGCTTGTCGCGTTGGCGACCGGGATCGCGTTCGGTTTCATTCCGGCTTTGCAGGCGTCGCGTCATTCGCTCGCACCAACGCTCGCCACCGGCGGGCGCACGGCCTCAGGGGGCCGGCGAACGATCCGCAACACGCTTGTCGTCGCCGAGGTTGCCCTCACGCTCGTACTCCTCGTCGGCGCCGGCCTTCTCACGCAGAGCCTCGTGCGTCTGCTGCGAGTCGACCCCGGTTTCCGGCCGGAGCGCGTCATGACGGCCGGGATCCTCCTCCCGCCGGGGAAGTACGCGGACTCGACGAAGGTCGTGGCGTTCTTCCGCGAGTTGGTCGCACGCGTCGAGGCGCTGCCGGGAGTGGCGGCGGTCGGACTCACAAGCAAGCTGCCGCTCGACTGGGGGAATAGCGGAACCTACGTCGTCGCGTCGCGTCCAACGCCGCCGCCCGGGGAGCGCCCGTTGGCGTCGATTCGCGACGTCAGCACCGGCTACTTCCGCGCGATGGGGATCCGCCGTCTCCAGGGGCGCGACTTCACCGCGCAGGACGGCTGGAAGGCGCCGTCGGTCATCGTCGTCAACCGCGCGCTCGCCGTGCAGCAGTTCGGGACCCGGTCGCCGCTCGGCCAACGCCTCGCGTTCGGGCCCAAGGGCGGGCCGCCCTATCGCACGATCGTCGGCGTGGTCGAGGACGTCCCGATCGACCAACTCGGCGAGAGGCCGACGCCGACCATCTACCGGCCACACCTCCAGACTGCCTTGTGGGGAATGTTCCTCGCCGTTCGAACGCGGGCGGCCGGCGAAAACGGGCCTGGGGATCCGACGGCGGTGGCGTCGGCGATTCGCGGCGTCGTTCGCGACCTCGACCCTGACCTCCCGCTCGCGCTGGTCTCGACCATGGAGCGTCAGATCGCCAACTCGCGCGGCGTCTTCATGCGCCGCTACTCGATGTTCCTGGTCGCCGGGTTTGGGATCGTGGCACTCGTCCTCTCGATCGTCGGGATCTACGGCGTGATCTCCTACTCGGTCACGCAGCGCATGCGCGAGCTCGGCGTCCGCATCGCGCTCGGTGCCCAACGGCGCGACATCATGGCGATGATCCTCCGCGACGGAACGCTCCTCGCGGCCCTCGGCATCGCGCTCGGGGTCGTCGGCGCGTTCTGGCTGACGCGGTATCTGCGCGCATTGTTGTACGGCGTCGAGACGACGGATGTCGCGACCTATGCGACGGTCGCATTAGTGCTCGCGGCCGTCGCCGGACTCGCGAGCTACATCCCGGCCCGTCGGGCGACAAAGGTGGATCCGCTAGTGGCGCTGCGGGGGGCGGAGTAGGGCGAGAACTGCGAACGGCGCAGCCGCTCCCAAGCGACCTGTGCCACACCGGGGACAATTGTTGTCCATACGAAGGACAGAAACAGACTCGTGCGCTATCGCACAGGCGCTCGTATCTGGCGACATAGCATATTGTTACGGGACTCTGCTTCGGTTCCACAGCTCGGCACCCTCCCTGCATTTCTCCTGAGCGCGCCACAAGGGCGTACCCAATCGGAGGAGTCGCAGGATGATGCGTAGAATGAACGTTGTACTCTCGGCGGCCGCGGCGCTGACCCTGTCGGCTGCTCCGCTGTCCGCGCAGTGGGGGATCTTCGGCGGGCGCAGCTCGGACCGCGTCCCGGCCGGGCACATGCCCTCGCGCGGTATGTGCCGCGTCTGGATCGACGGCGTGCCACCGGGCCAACAGCCGCGCCAGACTGACTGCCGCACCGCGGAGCGGCAGCGGCCCTATTATGAGCAGCGGTATGGCCGGAACGCCCGCGTGATCTACGGTGATCGCTCGAACGGGCGGTACGACAACCGCAGTGGCAACGGCTCGGTGTACGGTCGTAACGGCACAAGCTGCCGGTACGTCGATCGCGTGCTCGCGGGTCGCGTCATCCGCCAGCGCATCTGCGACGACAACGGCAGCGTGTACGACCGCGACGGGCGCGTTTACGATCGCAACGGCAACGTCGTTTATCGTCGGGATGGCGTGTACCGCGACAGCCGCGGTCGCGTCATTCATCGGGACAGCCGCGGCGTATGGCGCGACAGCCGCGGGCGTGTCTACGACCGCAACGGTCGGAACGACCGCGACTCCGACAGCGACGGTCGGAAGAACAAGAACAAGCGCAACGGCCGCTGGGGCTGGTAACAGAGTCGTAACTCCAGGTCCGGGGTGCCCGATTGGGTGCCCCGGGCTTTTTTTATCCCATGGCCTTCACGCGGCTGTCGCTCCTGTCGCTCCTTGCCGTCGGCGCGAGTACGCAAACGAGCGCCCAGGCGCGGGGGACGATCACGCGCCTCGTCATCAGCGAGGTCATGGCCGATCCCGCGGCGGTGGCGGACGAGCGTGGCGAGTGGTTCGAGGTCCACAACCTCGGACCGCGCCCCGTCGACCTCCGCGGTCATCGGATCGCATCGGCGAATGACCGGCTGCACGTGATCACGCGATCCATCGTCGTCCCGCCGGGCGGATACGCCGTGCTCGCGCGCGACGGCACACCGTGGGCGAATGGCGGGGTGACCGCGAACTACGCGTACGGCGCGTCGATCAGCCTCGCCAACGGCCGCGACTGGATCGCATTGCGCGACCCGTCGGGCACTACCATAGACTCCGTGGCCTGGCGCGGCGTGCCGACGGGCGCGTCGTGGGGCGTTCGCGACCCTCAGGCCGCGCATGCCGCGGTCGTCGACGGTAACTGGCTACGCGCGACATCCTCGTACGGGTCGGGCGACCGCGGCACGCCGGGTCGGCCCAACGACGGGTACGCGCCTCGCGCGCCTCCAGGCGCGGCCGCCACTCCCTCGGCGGCCGCCGATTCAGCCGGCGGCACGACCGTCGACCCGGGCTCGGACCGCGCCGCGTCGGAGCTCGTCGTGCGGGTTCTCGACGTGGGGCAGGGGGACGCCATCTACATTTCCAACGGCGCGAGCAAGGTGCTCGTCGACGGCGGTCCCGATCCGGCGCGTCTCGGCCACCTGCTCGACTCGCTCGGGCTCGACAACGGGACCATCGACGTCGTCGTCCTCTCGCACCAGCATTACGACCACCATAGCGGCCTGCGCGAGCTGTTCCGCACCTCGCGCCGCATCCGCGTGCGCTTCTTCTTCGAGAACCAGGATGCGTACCCCAACGCGGCGCTCTCCGAGCTGCGCGACTCGATCGCGTCGCGCGCCACGCGCGGCGAGCTGGTGTACCGCGACGCGGACGACCCGTGTTCTGACGGCCGGCCGGTCTGCACGATCACGATGCGCGGCGGCGCCAAGCTACATGTCATGCGTCCCGCGCCGCGGGCCGCGGACGCGAACAATCGCTCGGTCCCACTCAAGCTGATCGGCCCCGACTCGGCCTCATTCACGATGTGGCTCGCCGGCGACGCCGAGCACGACGCGGTCCGCTGGTTCGACACAGGCGCCGACTACGACACTCGGCCGGGCATGCGCGTGCACGTGCTGAAGGCCGACCATCACGGGAGCTGCAACGGCGTCACGTCGCGCTATCTCCGGTTGACGGACCCCGATTGGGTCGTGATCTCGCTCGGGGCGGTGAACGAGTACGGCCACGTGCACGCGCAGGCAAAGGCGGCCTACACGCGCGCGGGCAAGCCGTGGCACCGCACCGATCAGAACGGGACGATCACGATCCGCTCTGCCGGCAGACCGGGCGCCGGCTACTCGATTCGCGGATCGCGCCCCGGCGTGTCGCGCAATGGACCCTCGGATCGAGTGTCGACGCAGGCGGGGTGTAATCCGCTGCCGTAGCGCGGTGGTCGGGGCAAGGCGGAAGGGCGGGGCGTTTCGGGGAAGGGCGTTTCGGGAGGAGCGTTTCGGGGAAGAGCGGGAAGAGCGCGCACGCGGACGAGCGCGGATCGCCGAAGGGAGAAAACGCGCGGATAGCCCTTCGGCTTCCGGGCCCTCCCCGCACCGGCCCGAGACAAGAGCTTGGCTACACCCCCGGTGAGCTCCGGGCGGCCCCCCGTCTGTCATCCCGCAGGCCCGAAGGGCCGGTCGGGATCTACTTAACCTGCTCTGTGGCTACCCACGAGGTGCGGACAGTAGATCCCGACACTCGCTCGCTTCGCTCGCTCCTGCGAGATGACAACGGGGGCGAGAGGAGCGTCCCAAGCGGGTGTAGCCAAAACATCGTCCGGGCTCGTGGCGGTGAGGGGTCTTGTAGCGCAGAGGAGCGATCTGCGGCCATTGCCCTTCATCGATCCGTGCCATCCGCGTGCCCGACAGTCAACGCCCTCGCCTCTCCGCCCTTCCCTCGGCAACGCCCCGTCCGCCGTTGCCCGTCCGCGCTCACGACCGTCCTCCTCCGTGGAACCGTCGCGAGAACGGGATCTGACACCAACCAACACCGCCCCGCTCCGGGCGAGTCGGAGGGCGTTCGCCATTGCGTGCGCCGCCGCCGCTACGGCATGTGCCGGTAGCGGTGACCTGGCGTCGGTAGAGGCCTCGCGCTCCGACTCCCTCTACATCGGCGTCGCCGCTGTTCGTGGCAGCGCCGAGTACTTCCGCGGCGTACAGTTGGCGATCGACCGCTTGAACGCGGAGCGTCCCGCGACTGCGTGGCCGCTCGCGCTGCGCATGCCGCCGGACTCGCAGCCGAGTCAGGTCGCCGTTGCCGCGGCCTTCCGGGATGACCCGGCGGTCATCGGCGTCGTGGGGCATACGGGGAGCGGGCAGACGCTCGAGGCGGCGCCGATCTACAGCGACGTCGAGCAGCGCGGGCGCCGCGCGCTGGTTGCGGTCACCCCGACGGCCACCAATCCGGCGGTGACTCGCGCCGGCGAGTGGGTGTTCCGCGTCTGCCCAACCGACGACGATGCCGCCCGCGCGCTGGCGCGCTTCGCCGCCGATTCCGTGGGCGCGAAGCGGGTCGCGGTGATCTATCGCAACGACCTGTTCGGCCGCGGCTTCACCCGCGTCATCGCGCCGGAGCTGGCCCGCCGCGGGGTTACCGTGGTCGAGCGCGATCCGTACCTCGCCGGCATCACCGAGTACGCGGCGTACGCGCAACGGATCGCCCGCCGCGGCGTCGACGCGCTCGTCTTCGCCGGGAGCGGCCCCGACGCCGCGGAGATGATCCGCGCCCTCCGCACGGCCGGCGCCAACCCCGCCGTGCTCGGCACAGACGCCGTCGCCGACGTCCGCGACGCCGGCGCGCCGGGGGAGTTCAGCGACGTGCGGTTCGCCGCCTTCTTCGATGCGGAGCGCGCGACCGCGCCCCAACAGCGCGTCTTCGTCGACGACTACCGCCGCCGGTTCGGCGGTGCACCCGACCACCAATCCGCGCTGTCGTACGACGCCGCGATGCTCATCGGTCGCGCCACGCACGCCGTCGGGGGAAACCGCCGCAAGGTCCGCGACTGGCTCGCCGACGTCGGCCGCGGCGCACCCGCACACGCCGGCGTTACAGGCGTCATCCGCTTCGACCAGCACGGCGACGCGATCAACAAAGTCGTCCTCGTCGGAAGGATCGCGCGGTGACGACGGAGACGATGCCCATCCCGGCGGCGTCGGGGCACTGGGGCCACCGCACGATGCGCCGGCGTCTGCTCCTGGGCTTCGGAACGACTATCGGTGCCCTTGCCGTCACCGGGTTCCTGAGCATGCAGTCGCTCGACCGGCTCTACGGCGAGATGCGCTCGACGATGGACGCGTCGTCGCGGCTCTCTTCGACACTCTTCCGGGTGCACGACGCGATGCTGCGGCGCGTGGCGTTGGCGCAATCCGCGCTCGTCGGCGACCGCCACGACCATTCCGCACAGGCGGACAGCCTGAGCGCCGCCGCGGACTCGCTCCGCCGCACGCTCCTCCGCGACATCGGGCTGCAGACCGCCGACCGAGCGATGCTCGAGGGCATCGGCGCGCTCCAGGGGCGTCTGGAGGTCCGGCTCGCCGTCGCCCGTGCCTACCGCGACGTCGGTCAGCCGGCCGCCGCGGCGCGACAGACAGCCATCGGCGCGGCGACGCTCGATACCCTCTTCGGCCACGCCGCGCAGCTCGCCGCCGCGCAGGAGCGGCGCACTCGCGCGGTGGTCGTCCGCATCGAGCAGCTCGTCGCGGTTCGCCGCCGCGCGCTCGTCGGCGTACTCGCCGCGGGTTTCGTGCTCGCACTCATCTTCGGCCTCTGGACCTGGCGTGCCGTCACGCGTCCGCTCGACCGGCTCACCACGGCGGCGCGCTCGCTCGGCGCCGGCGACTTGACCGCCGCCGTGCCCGCGCACGGCTTCGACGCGGAATACCTCGTGCTTGCCGCGGCGTTCGGCCAGATGGCCGACCGGCTGCGCGCCGTCGTCACCGACATCCAGCGCGAGGCCCGCGACATCGCGCGCGCCGCCGAGCAGCTCACCGACGCCTCGCAGCAGGCGGCGACGTCGACCGGGCAGATCAGCGAGGCGCTCACCGGTGTCGCCCACGACGCAGAGGCGCAGCGCCAGCACTTCGCCTCCTCCGAGGCGATCCTCTCCGACGTCGGCGGCTCCGCGCGCACGCTCGGCGGCATCGCACAGCGCTCGCGTGAGCTCGGCGACGAGATCCGCTCGACCTCCCTCCGCACGCGCGCCGGCATCGCGCAAGCGGTGGAGGTCCTGCAGCGCGCCCGCGAGGTGATCGGCGCCTCCAAGGGCGAGGTCGACCGCCTCGAGGGCGCGTTCGCCGAGGTCGGCCGCTTCGTGGAGATGATTCAGGGCGTCGCGCGCCAGACCAACCTGCTGGCGCTCAACGCCGCGATCGAGGCCGCCCGCGCGGGCGAGCACGGCCAAGGGTTCGCCGTGGTCGCCGAGGAGGTCCGCCGGCTGGCCGAGCAGAGTGCGCGTGCCGCCAACGAGGTGAGCGCGACCGTCCGCGAGGTTCGTGAGCGCGTCGCGAGCACGACCAAAGCGTTCTCACAGGGAGTGAGTGGCCTCGGCGACGTCGATGCCGTGTCGCGCACGGCGGCCGCGGCCCTCGACGCAGTCGACGCCGCCGTCACTGGCGTCAGCGAGGTCGCCGCCTCGGTCGGCAGCGCGGCCGACGCGCACGAGAACGCGGTGACTCAGCTCGTGCAGCGGCTGTCGGCGGCCGCCGAGCAGGCTGAGACACAAGTGGCGGCGAGCGAACAAGCCGCCGCGGCGGCCGAACAGACCGCGTCGAGCGCCGAGCAGGTGGCGGCGACGGCGCAGCAGCTCGCGGCCAATGCGGCGAGGCTCGAGGCGCTCGTCGCCGGATTCAAGGTCTAGCTGTCGCGACCGAGGGGTAGTTCGCCCCGGCCGTGCCCTTGTCAACACCGCCGTGCGGGGCCACTTTCACGCGAGCACCAGGATATCAGAGCCGGAGGAGTTCCCATGAAGCATCGGCCGCTGCTCGCCACCGTGACCGTCCTTGGCGCCTCCTGCGCTACCACGCCGCAGCTGCCCGCGACCGAAACCGGAGCGGCACGAACGGCCGCCCCGCCGGCAGTCGCCCCCGCCCTCGGCTCGACGCTTACTCACCACATTTTCGCGCTACCGGACCGCACCGAGTGGCGCCCTGGACCGCCATCGCTCCCGCCAGGCGCGCACATGACCGTCATCGAGGGTGACCCGTCGAAGCCGGGGCTGTTCACCATGCGGCTCCGCCTCCCCGACGGCTACCGCGTAAGGCCGCACTACCACGCGGCCGACGAGCACGTCACGGTCATCACCGGCACCTTCCTCATGAGCGTGGGCGAGACGTTCGACGAGTCGCGCGGCACCGCGCTCCCCGAGGGTGGGTTCGCGGTGATGCCGGCGGGGACGCGGCATTACGCGTGGACGCGCGGCGAAACGGTGATTCAGATCCACGCCGTCGGCCCGTGGAAGCTCACTTATGTGAATCCCGGCGACGACCCGCGCAACGCCAGGCCGTAGCCTCGCCCATCGGATCCAGCCTGACACAGGGCGTGGAGGCACCATGACCGGACTGACGCAACCCGCGCGCGACGCCATCCAAGGCGCCGGCGGTCCGATCGCCGGATTGGACGTCGAGGGGCTCCGCCGCGCGATCCGGGAGGAGTACGCCGCGGTCGCTGCGGACCCCGACCGGGGGTTCCACTTCCACACCGGGCGCCCACTCGCCCGCATGCTCGGCTACGAGGACGAGTGGCTCGAGGGCGTCCCGGAGCCGTCGATCGCCTCCTTCGCCGGAACAGGAAATCCCTTCAGCCTGGGGCGGCTCCGAGACGGCGAGTGCGTCGTCGACGTCGGCAGCGGCGCCGGGATCGACAGTCTGATCGCGTCGAAGATGGTCGGCCCGAGCGGACGCGTGGTCGGGGTGGACATGACGCCCGAGATGCTCGAGAGGGCCCGCGCGAGCGCGGCGGCGACGGGCGCCCAAAACGTCGAGTTCCGGCAGGGTTATGCCGAAGAGCTACCCGTGCCGGACGGGTGGGCCGACGTTGTGATATCCAACGGGGTGATGAACCTCTTCCCCGATAAGTCGGCCGGCCTGCGCGAGATGGCGCGCGTGCTCAAGCCGGGCGGTCGCCTGCAGATCGGCGACATCCTCGTTCAGAAGCCCGTGCCCGAAGGGGCTAGGCGGAACATTGACCTCTGGAAGGGTTGAATCGCCGGCGCTCTGCTGGAGGCAGAGCTCCAGGCCACGGTCGTGGCTGCGGGATTCGTAGGGTTCGAGGTCACCTGGCGCGCCGACGTCTTCAGCGGTGCCCCCCAAGCCGGCAGCGCCGCGAAATTCGGCACCGTCGGCATCAACTTCCGCGCGCGGAAGGCAGTGACCCCGGAGGAATGGAGCGCGGCCCTGTCCGCCCTGTCGTGTAGCGTCTCGACGATCGACGTGGCGTGAACGCCGGCTAATAGCGGTAATGCTCGGGCTTGTACGGCCCGTCCGGCTTCACCCCGATGTACGACGCCTGCTCCGCCGTCAGCTTCGTCAGCTTGACGCCAAGCTTCTCCAGGTGCAGCCGCGCCACCTTTTCATCGAGGTGCTTGGGCAACACGTACACCTTCTTCTCGTACCGCTCCGCGTTGCCGAACAGCTCGATCTGCGCCATCACCTGGTTCGTGAAGCTCGACGACATCACAAAGCTCGGATGACCGGTCGCGCAACCGAGGTTCAGCAGGCGTCCCTCGGCGAGCACCATGACCGAGTGGCCGTCGGCGAAGCGCCACTCGTCGTACTGCGGCTTGATGTTGATGCGCTGGATGTTGGGTTCCTTCTTCAGGCCGGCCATGTCGATCTCGTTGTCGAAGTGGCCGATGTTGCCGACGATCGCCTTGTCCTTCATCCGCCGCATGTGGTCGACGGTGATGACGCTGAAGTTGCCCGTCGCCGTGATGAAGATGTCCGCGGACGACACCACGTCGTCGACGGTCTTGACCTCGTAGCCCTCCATCGCCGCCTGAAGCGCGCAGATGGGGTCGACCTCCGTGACGATGACGCGAGCGCCCTGGCCACGCAGCGCCTGCGCGCACCCCTTGCCGACCTCGCCGTAGCCGCAGACTACGGCGACCTTCCCCGCGATCATGACGTCGGTCGCGCGATTGAGGCCGTCGATCACCGAGTGCCGGCACCCGTAGATGTTGTCGAACTTCGACTTCGTGACCGAGTCGTTCACGTTGATCGCGGGGAAGAGCAGGGTACCGGCCTTCATCATCTCGTAGAGCCGGTGCACGCCCGTCGTCGTCTCCTCGGTCACGCCCTTGATCGACGCCGCGACCGTCGTCCACCGGCCCGGGTTCTTCCGCTGCTCGCTGCGCAGCAGGTCGAGGATGACGCCCCACTCCTCCGGATCCTGCTCGGCATTGAACTCCGGCACGCGACCCGCGCGCTCGAACTCCGCGCCCTTGTGCACGAGGAGCGTCGCGTCGCCGCCGTCGTCGAGGAGCATGTTCGGCCCCGAGCCGTCAGGCCAGTACAGCGCCTGCTCGGTGCACCACCAGTACTCCTCGAGCGTCTCGCCCTTCCACGCGTAAACCGGCACGCCCTTGGGATTCTCCGGCGTTCCATTCCGGCCGACGACGACCGCCGCCGCCGCATGATCCTGGGTCGAGAAGATGTTGCACGAGACCCACCGCACATCGGCGCCGAGGTCGAGCAGCGTCTCGATCAGCACGGCCGTCTGCACCGTCATGTGCAGCGACCCCATGATCTTCGCGCCGCCCAGGGGCTGCCTCCCCTTGTACTCCGCCCGGATCGCCATCAGTCCCGGCATCTCCTGCTCCGCGAGGCGGATCTCCTTGCGACCGAACTCGGCGAGCGCGAGGTCGCGGACCTTGAAAGGCGGGCGATTCTCGGCGGTCGTGGTCGAGGGCCGGCGATCAGTCAGGCTTGCTGTTGGCATTGGGAACTCCGTTGTTGTTCGACGATTGCGATGAGACAGAGCTTGTAGGCCTGTACGCTTGAGAGCTTGTGAGGCCGCAGCCGTGCCGCGGACACCCTCGGTCGGCTACCGCAGCGCCGGCAGTTCCTCGCAAGCCCGCAAGCCCGCAAGCCATCAAGCCGCCCTTCTCGCCGATGCCACGAACAAGCCCGGCCCCTTGGCTTGCGGATCGGCGGGCAAGGGCCGATATCGGAGGCCGGTGAGCTCGGCTCCCTCGAGCCAGTCTCGCATCTGCCCTTCCTCGAATCCTTGCCATAGGTGGCCCATCTGCAGCGCGTATTCGTCGCGCTCGTGCGGCATGAAGTCCACGATTACGAGCCGTGCCCCGGGCTTGAGTGTACGCGCGGCCTCGAGCATCACCGGCGCCGGCTCGGGTACGTAGTGCGCGACCAGAAACATGACCGCCGCATCGAGCGCCCCGTCCTCGACCGGAATCTCCTCGAGCCGGCCGTTTCGAAGCTCGACGTTCACGAGCGGCGCCAGCCGCTTGCGGGCGGCGGTCAACATGGGACCCGACTCGTCGACCGCGATCACGCGGCCGACGCAGGGCGCGATTGCCTCGGCGACATGCCCCGTCCCGCAGCCCAGGTCCCCGACGACCCATCGGTCGTCGAGCAGCTCGAGCAGTGCGAGGAGGTCCGTCCGTTGCCCGATGAGCTCGGCACGCATGCGGTCCCAGCTCGCCGGGGCGCTGTCGAAGAAAGCCACCTGAGCGCTCCGCCGCTGGGCGAGCACCCCCGCGAGGCGATGCGCGTCCTGGCCGGCCGCCGCCGAATCGGCCACCTGGGCCCGCACCACCTGCCACAGCCGACGTGCCGAAGGGTCGAGCTTACTCGTCTGCATGCTGTACCGACGGCTCGTTCCCTGGGCCCGGGACAACAGCCAGCCCTCATCGGCCAGGATCTTGAGGTGCCGGCTGACCGTCGATTGCGGGAGTTGCAGGGCCGCGCACAACTCACCGACCGTCAGCTCGTGCCGGTCGAGGAGGAGCAGGACGCGGCTCCGCGTCGAGTCGGCGAGAGCGGTCAGGTGGTCGAAGATGTTGGCGCGGGCGCGGGCGACGGGGGCAGCCATCAGTGATCGTACCATCCGGATGGACGGATAAAAGATCGATCCCCCGGGCGCGGATGTCAACACCGTGCGCCGGCTGCGAGGCCCCATGCCGTTGAAGCGCGTCTTCCCCTTCGCCTCCGCCGTTCTCCAGAGCGCGTTCGCGCGACTCGTGCGCCGGTCGCGGGATCACTACCGGCTGCTCGTCCAGACGACCCCCGACCTCGTCCTCACGACGACGCGGGACGGGCGGATCCTGTATGCCAACCACGCCGCCGCGCTTTTTACCGGCCATTCCCGCCTCGTCGGCAGATCGCTCGTCGACCGCGCGCCGGTGGCCGAACGGGCCGCCCTCGCCGAGCAGATCCGCGCCGCCGCCGACGGCGAGAGCCGTCAGATCGAGCAGCGCCTCATCGGCGCCGACGGCGCGATCGGGTGGTTCCTCTGCGGCTGCAACCCGGTCCGGGACGACGACGGGCAGCTCAGCCGCACCGTCCTCGTCGTCGCCCGCGACGTGACGGCGCGGAAGCACGACGAGGAGACGCGGCGGCGCGTCGAGGAGCGCGCGCGCCAGACGCACAAGATGGACGCGCTCGGGCGTCTCGCCGGCGGCGTGGCTCACGACTTCAACAACCTCCTCACCATCATCAACTCCTACAGCCAGTTCCTGGCGAAGGGGATCGAGAAGGGGACCGCGCGCAAGGAAGACGTCGACGAGATCCGCGCCGCCGTCAAGCGTGCCGCCGAGCTGACGAATCGCCTCCTCGCTTTCGGGCGCGGGCAGCCCGGGGCGCAGGAGCGGGTCGTCGACTTGAACGCGTCGGTGCGGGGCGTCGAGCACATGATCCGGCGTCTCATTGACGAGCGGATCAAGATCGAGCTGCGGCTCGGTGACGACGCGCGATGGGTGAAGGCCGATCCCGCGCAGATCGACCAGGTGATTCTCAACCTCGCGCTCAACGCGCGCGACGCGATGCCGGACGGGGGCACGCTGACGATCGAGACGGCCGAGCTCACGCCGAATGAGGTGCTCGAGCGCGGCGTGCCCGGCCTGCGTCCCGGGTTCCACGTGCTGCTCACCGTCGCCGACACCGGCGTCGGGATGGACGAGGAGACGAAGTCGCACCTCTTCGAGCCGTTCTTCACGACGAAGCGACAGGGTGAGGGCGCGGGCCTCGGCCTCGCCACCGTTTACAGCATCATTCACCTTTGCGGCGGCCACGTCGAAGTCGAGAGCGCGCCCGGCGCCGGCGCGCGCTTCCGCATTTACCTGCCAGCGGAGACGGCGACCCCCTCGGCCAGCCGGCCGGCGATCCCGCACCGGCCGTCGATGCCGGTCAACGTCATCGGCGGCATCGAGACGGTTCTCCTCGTGGAGGACAACCAGCCGCTCCGCGAGCTGATCCAGGTCATCCTCAAAGGCGCTGGCTACACGGTACTCGTCGCCTCGCACGGCGGCGAAGGGCTCGAGGTCAGCAAGCACCAGCGTGGCCCGATCCACCTCCTGATCAGCGACCTCGTGATGCCCGAGGTCGGCGGCCGCGAGCTCGCGACGCGGCTCTGGGAGACGCGCCCCGATCTCCGCGTGCTGTTCATGTCCGGCTACATGGGCGACGACGTCATGAAGCACGCGCCGCACGGCCCCGGGATCGGCTTCATCGGCAAGCCGTTCATGCCGGAGGATTTCATCCGCAAGGTCCGCGAGTGTTGCGACGGGCCGGCGCCGAATGTGGCCACGCTACCGACTAGCCTTGACGGGTCGAAGTCGCCCGCGAAGCAGTAAGGTCGAGAGACGTACGCTCGCTGAGCCCGGTGAACACGAAAAAAAAGCCGGCCCGCGCGTAGCGCGGGCCCGCTTCGGTTCGCCCCAGGCCGCAGAGCCTAGAGGTTCGGATTGCTCAGCCGCTCGACATCGGGCAGCGGCCAACAGCGTTGGTCGCCGTACGTGCCACCCTTCGAGTACGCCGTCCCTGGTGCCGGCACGAGCGGCAGATTGCGAAGGCGTACGTCGTACCAGCGGTTACCCTGCAGCCAGAGCCACCGGTTTCGCTCCTCGACGAGGGTGTTCGCGAAGTCTGCCGCCTCGGTCGCCGTCAGCGGAGGAAGGCCGACACGCGCCCGAAGCTGATCGAGAATGAGCACGCCCTCCCCAGCGCCGCGCGCTTCGGCGAGGATCAGCTGTGCCTCGATTCCGGTGGCGATTGGCGTCGGCGCCGTGACCGACGCGTATTTCTGCTGGACCCAAAGGCGGTTGACCTGGTCGCTGCTGTTTCGGCCGGCGTCCGTTGCCCGCACGCGAGGGTCCGGCTGGCCGGCGACGGTCATGCTGCGGTACGCGGGTGCGACGGTGACCGCCGTCCCATTCTGAGCCGCGATGCGGTTGTTGCGGCGTCCTGCGTTCGTGCTGGCCGTGGCGTTATACACGAAGTCTACGGGTACAGCCGCCGCGTCCGCGCCCGCTCCGGCGACGTCTCCTTTATCGCGACGTGCGCGCGCGCGGCCGACTCGGGCAAGGTTTAACGCCGCCTGGTCATTCGCCGCCTGCGCCGTCGTGATCGCCGCGGTCAACCGGACCTCCGCCGAGTCGAAAAGTTGTGCCGAAGTCAACTCCGGCCCCACGTTGATCGCGCCCGAGCAAAAGCCTTCGCCCAGGAGGAGGGCGCTATAGCCGGCGAGCGCGGAGGTCGTCGCGATCAATCGCTGTCGGTTGGTTACTTGCTGGTCGGTCCATCCGGAGAGCGCACGCGCCGCCTGGTCGTTGGTATAGCGGGCGGTGTTGATCGGAGTGTAGACACCGAGGTTCACGCAATCGAACGTGGCGTAGTGCGCGTCTGTCTGTAGCACGTTTCGCCGATCGTAGGCCCAGCGCGAAGCGGTTTGCGTGCCCTCGACGAACTCACCGGCCGCCAGGCCGCTAGCGACGATGTAGGTCCCGAGCGCGCATTCGAAATCAGCGACCGCGCTGCTTGCGATCAGCGACGCGTTTTCGGGTACGAGAAGCCGCTCCTCGGCGACACGGCTCGGCGTCTCGATACGAAGCAGCCTGTCGATGTCGCATGCGACAGTAGTGAGTGCGGTTAGAGCCAACAACCCCAACGCGAAGGGGCGGCTCCGCCGGTCGGGACCGATGGCGCGCCGCGCACCGCGTCGTGCGACGGACCGCCCACGGGCGGCCGTCGCGACGGTGGAGAGCATCGGAGGAAAGCGCGTCATAGTCAGAAGCTCAGGTTGAGGGTCGTGACGAACTGGCGCGGCTGTGGCAGTACGTTCTGCTCCCACTGGCCGAACGCGCCACCGCGGGTGCCGGAGTTGAACGACGCCTCCGGCTCGAGGCCGGGATAGTTCGTCCAGAGCGCGAGGTTGCGGCCGGCGAGCGTCACCGATGCTCGCGAGGCGCCGAGCTGTTGCGTGAGCCGCTGAGGGAGCGTGTAGGTCACTGCCAGTTCACGGAAGCGCCTGAAGCTGGCGTCACGGATCAGATTGTACGTGAACGCTGTCCCGCCCTGCACCTCGGCGAGGGTCACGGCGTCGAACTCCGCGGGATACCAGTTCTCCCGGCAGAGCGAGAAGAGGTTGCAGCGAACCCGCCTGTTGCCGTCGAGCTTCTTGTAGCCGCCGCGCCAATCGAAGAACGCGCCGATGCGGATGTCTCTCCACAGCGTGAGTCCGGCGTTGAAAGACCCTTCGTACGTCGGCACGGAGTTGCCGAGGAAGACGCGCGGTGCCTGCGCGCAGGCGACCGTGCCGCCGGCGCCGTCGTCGCACATCAGTGAGCTGGCGATGACAACGTTATTCGCGTCCTTCTCAGCCGAGACTACCCGCCGGTCCCACCACGCGCCGGGAGAGTACCCGACGACGTGTTGAACCACGCTCGAAAGCGAGACGCGATCCGTGGTCCCGCCCAAGGACTTGATGACGTACTTGTTGGTGCTCCCGCTGAGCGTGAGGTCGAGGACCGCCACGTCCGTGGACAGAGCCTGCGCGCGCAGGAGCCACTCTAATCCACGGCGGTCCACGCGACCGGCGTTGAAGAATTGAAAGTCGGGAAAGCCGTTGGACGGGGGCGCGAGCCGCGCGAGGATGGCATCGCGCGTGGTGCCGTCGAAGTAAGTGATCTCCGCACCGAAGCGGTCGTTCAACAGGCCGGCATCCAACCCGAGCTCGATCTCGGTGCTGCGTTCCGGGCCAAGATCCGGATTCCCCGGCGAGAAGGGTGTGACGGTGCCGCCGGTGCCGGTAAGCGAGTAGGTGCGGATGGCGTCAAAGGCGCCCGGCTGCAATCCGCTGCCGCCGTACGCCGCCCGCAGACGCAACGTGTTGATGGCGGAGGGCAGCGAAATCCGCGGCTCCTCGCTGAGGACGTATGACACGCTGAGCTTCGGATACGTGACTACGTCGAAGTTCGCGCCGAACGACGAGTTGTCGTCGGCCCGAATGGCGCCGGTAATGTAAAGGCGGTTGTTCCAGATGAGCTGCTCCTGGACGTAGCCGCCGATCGTGTTGTTCTCGATCAGGTCGTCGAGGTCGATGCGCCGCGTCCGGCCGCCGAGGCTGAGCGTGGCGACGCCGCCGACCGCGAACGAGTCCGCGTAGAAAGCCCGCGGGCGGATCTGACGACCGTAGTATTGGGCTCCGGCCGATGTAATGCTCCGCCACGTCCTGCCAACGTTCAACGGCACGTTCGCCGCGTAGTCGACGGTGTTGGTCACGACCTCGCGCGTTTCCGTGACGATGTACCCCGACGTGGCCCCGGTCAGGTACGAGAAGGCCGCATACCTCGAACCGAGGATGTCGTTACGGGGCGCACGCTCCTGATTGTCCTCGATCAGCCGGTCGCGACCGACCACGACCCGCTGAGTGAACCAGGGTGCGGGTCGGTGGTTAAGCGTGAGACCGCCGGTGAAGCGATCAACGTCCTGATAGCTGTCGATAGCCTGGTAGTAGATGTCCGGTGGGCCGCTGCGGAATCCGAGTTGCGGCGAGCCGTTCACGCCGAGGAAGGTAGGGGACGAGAAGTAGGTCCCCCACGTGGCGCCGCCGCCACCCGATTCCCAGGGAAGAACCGTCCGACCGGTCGTGTACCCGACGGATGCTTCCACGTCCCATCGCTCGAATGGCGCGACCGTGAAGCTCCCGCGGACGTTCGTGCGGCGGACACTGTTCTCGCGCTCGACGCCCTGGTTGTCCTCGCGGTTGCCGGCGACATAATAGCGGAAGGCCGTCGTACCTCCGCTGACTGCGACTTGGAGGTCCTGCAACCGACCGGTCCGGAAGATGTCGTGTCCGAAGTTGGCGCGGAGCGAATCGTTGAGCTGCCGGACACTTAGCGTCACAGTGTCACGGGCCCCGGCGGGGCCCCCGACGCGCGGTACGGTGCCGTAATTCGTGTAGAGACCGTCTCTCCAGTTGGGGATCCAGTTCGCCCCCATTCGAGCGGTGAAGGTCCAGACGGGCTGACCAACAACGCCGCGCTTCGTGAGTATCTGGATCACGCCGTTGCTGGCCTCGGTGCCATAGAGGGTCGCCGCCGCCGGCCCCTTGATGACCTCGATGCTCTCGATGTCGTCCGGATCGAAGTCGTTCCATCGCGACACCGACCGTGAGCCGAACGCTTGGTTCGTCGGCCCGGAGCCTTGCGTGTTATCCACGCGAACGCCGTCGACGTAGATGAGCGGGTCGTTGATCAGCGACAGGCTCGAGGCGCCGCGAACGCGAATGCGTGAGCCGGTCCCGACCTGGCCCGAGCTGGCTACGACGCTCACGCCCGTCGCGCGGCCTGTGAGCAGGTCCTGAAAAGAACGGACGGGCTGCGTGGCGGCGACTTCGGAAGCCTGGATCGTGGTCACCGCGTTGCCAATGGCGCGGCGCTCCGTGGCTCCGGCGGTCCCGGTTACTACCACGGCCTCGAGGCTCGCCGGGCTCACCATGAGGGCAATTCCGAGGTTGGTCTGGCCGACTCGCGCCGGTACACGCTCGAGCCGGTACCCTATACGCCGTACCTCGAGCGTGACGGCGGTGCCCGTGAGACCGGTAATGCGGAAGCGGCCGCGGTCGTCCGTCACCGCGCGCTGTGTAGTGCCTTCCACTGTGATCTGCGCGCCTGCGAGCAACTCGCCGGTGCCGACGGCGGTGACGGTTCCGGCGATTTCCCCCGCCTGCGCCTGCGCGGGCGCTGCATACGCCAAGCTGGCGGCTAGCGCGAGTGCGGCAAGCCTGGATACGGATCGGGCGCGAGCGAACCAACGCGCAACGGCGCTGGCCGGAAACTCGGGAGTGGGTGGTCTCATATCGCTGTCCTGCGGCGAGGGGAAGGCGAACCGGGGCGCTGACACCGGAGGTAGCTAATACGCTGCGGGCGGGTAGCCGGCAAGGGCGAACCGGCCTCACGGAAAAACCGCGTGTGGTAGCCGGCGTGTCACGTCGGAACGACCGAGGGGACGACCTATGAGGCGTCCGCGCTCGACGTGGTAGCGGCCTCTCGGCGAACGGGCCGCCAGATCGGCGATTTAGTACGGCCGCCTAGCTGCCGCTATTTAGCGCCGCCTCGATCGCCGCGGTCAGGGTCGAATCGCCGTCCCCAATCGGCCCCGTCTTCTTCCAGCGAAGAACGCCGCTGCGGTCGATGAGGAATGTCGCGGGAACGCCGACGACGAGGAAAGCGGCCGAGACGTTTTCAGCCGGGTCGCGCCAGACGGGGTACGTCATGCCGTAGCGACGCATGAACGCGCGGATCGCGTCATCCTCCCCGGCGGCGTCGACGCTCACGCCGACGAGCTCGAGTCCGCGCCCGCGGTAGCGCTCGTAGATCCGCTGAAGCTCCGGGATCTCGTCGCGGCACGGGTGGCACCAGGTCGCCCACACGTTGAGGAGGATCGGCTTCCCACGCAGGGCATCCAACGACACCGAGTCGCCGTTGGCCGATACTGCTCTGTACGCCGGCGCCGGCCGGCCGACCTCGACCGGCGCGGGGGCGCCGAATCGGCGGCCGTCGGGGGCGTCGCTGCAGGCGAGGGCGATGCTGGTGCTCAGGCAGAGCAATACGAGAGGGCGTCGATCCGCACCGCGCACGACTACGTCAGGCCCCACCTTCCGGCGACCGACGCACCACCGCGCGCGCGACCCGAACCGTCGATGGGTTCTCGGGAGCGGTCCAGGCGAAAAAGACCTCGCCCCGGGCGGTCGCGACCATCTGTGGGAAGCCGCTCGCCCGCGCCGCGCTCGATCTCGCCACGGTTGCCCACTGGGCGAGGCTACCATCGGACCGCACGCGCCGAACCCGCACCTCAGCGCCCTCGCCGCCCCCCTGCGCCCCAACGCCCGCGGTGCGCTCGAGCCAGCTCACGAGGGCACTCCCGTCAGCCTGGAGCACGACGTCGACTCGGCCGGCGGGGTTCCCCTGATCGACGCGCGTCGGAGTGCTGAAGGTCTCGCCGGCGTCATCCGAGAAGGCGACGCGGACTCGCGCCGTGTCGCCCGCACTCGTGAACCACGCGACGACGACGCGGTCGCCGTCGGCGGCGATCGCGGGCCCATTGACCGGGCAGGCGGCGATGCGCCAGCCGTCGGCGTGGACCGGCTTCGGCGTCGTCCATCGTCGGTCGATGTAGCGAACGACATAGATGTCGCGTATCTCGTCCGCCGACCGGTCGCGGTAGACGACCACCGGTCCGCTCGAGGCCATCGCGACTGCGGTCTGACAGCAGTCGCAGACGCGGTCGTCCACGCCAACCTCAGGTCCCACCGTGCCGTCAGGCGTGACAGTGGTCGTCACGAGCATCATCTCGTTCGGCGCGGCCTGACCGGTCGGCCTGTACTTGCGTCCGTCGAGCCAGACGGCGCCGAGGCGGCCGGCCGCCGGCCAGAGCGACGCGAAGCCGTGCTCCGTCTCGACTCGTGCGCGGTGTGGGGTAATTGGTCGGCTCCACGTGACGCCGCCGTCCGACGATTGTGCGATGCGGACGCCGTACGAATACCGCCCCGGTCCGCTGCGCTGGAGCCAGTGGGCCGCCAGCCGGCCGTCGGGCAGCGCAACTACGGAAGGGAAGTCCGCCCAGTTGACGAAGAAGTTCTTCTCGCGGGCGATTGTGCGCGGCTCCGACCAGGTGTTGCCCGAGCGCACGGCGAGCTTGAACGCGTAGGTCGAGTCGCGACTAGGCTCGAGCCAGCTCAGGTAGACGCGACGGCCGGGGCCGACGGTGAGATTCGGCTCCGCGCTGCCCGGCCCGGCCGGGCTGGAGATGATGTCGATCGATGCGAAGAGCGGCGGTCCACTGTCGCCTGCGTCATAGTGCTCCAGGCGGCAAGCCGTACCCGCAAGGAGAGCGAGCGCGACGATCGAGCAGCTGGCAGTGCGTAACGCGGACACGTGGGCGGCGGATTACGGATTGAGGACTGCGACTGGGAGTGTCCCGACGGTTGTGGTCCGCAGTCGGCCCACGCCGCTACGGCGGGTGCCAGCGCAGTCGTTTTGAAGGATGCCGACGGCGCGGCAGCCGGACAAGGGACACCGGCTCGCGTAACGTTAGGGATGCAGCTGCTCGTCATACGACACGCGATCGCCGAGGACCGCGAGGCATTCGCGCCCAGCGGACGCGACGACAGCGAGCGCCCATTAACGGCGGAAGGACGGGAGAAGATGGAGCAGGCCGTCGATGGACTGCGTCGCCTCGTGCCGCGGATCGACCTGCTCGCGGCGAGCCCGTACACGCGCGCGATGCAAACGGCGCAGATCGTCGCCGCGGCCTACGGCGTCAGTGCCGCCAACATCAAGGGTATCGATGCGCTCGTGCCGGAGGCGCCGCTGCAGCGATTCGTGTCGTGGGTCGAGCGGCGGGCGGCGACGAAGGTCGTAGCGATCGTCGGACACGAGCCGCATCTCGGGCAGCTCGTGACGTGGCTGATGAGCGGGCTGCCCGAGTCGCGGATCGAGTTGAAGAAGGGCGGGGCGGGGCTGCTCGAGTTCGAGGGGCAGCCGGGGCCAGGGGTCGGGGTGATGCGGTGGTTGGTGACGGCCGGTCAGTTACGGGATTTGCGACGGTAGGACCCTGGGCCCCTACCACCTGACGGCGCGTTCCGCGATGCCACCTCGTGTGCTCACCGCGCGCACTGTCATCGCCCTCTCCGCGCCTGCCCGAAACCGCAACGTCACCGTCCTCGTCTCTCCTCCCGCCAGCCAGAACTCCGGCGGCCGTCCGACTACCCTTGCGGTGCTCCCCTTTTCGAACCGCGCCGTTACCTGATCGGGCCGCACGATCTTTACGCGCTTCGCCTGCTCCAGCGCCGTCGGCAGCCGCCCCACATTCCGAACCGTGACGCGAGCTTCGTGCGTCGGCGCCGCCGTATCGCGCGGCGCGGGTGCGAGCGCGACCACCGATGCACTGACGATCTCCAGCTTCGGCAGCGATTGGGCCATGTACAGGTTGAACATCGCTTGGTTGCGCGCCCAGCGCTCCATCACTTCCGGCGGGCCGTTCTGGATGTAGAACTTCGGGTTGAATCCGCCGATCTCGACCTCGCCGAGTGCGGAGTGCTGGAACTTCGTCCAGCCTTTGAAGCACTTTCCCGCGAACTGCTCGTCGCAGTATCGCAACACCTCCCACGGCTCGACGATGCCATCGGCGTCGTAGTCGCGCTCGCGGCCGCCGTTCCACAGCTCGTCGCCGTACCAGATCGCGCCGACATAGAAGTAGCCGAAGTCGGGCGAGTGGCCAAAGAGCGGTTCCGGCCGCGTGCTGTCGCCAGTGACCGGGTTCACGGGGATCCGCGTGTTGTACGTGCGGTACACGTCGCCCGCCCACGGGTAGCGCGTGAGCGACAGTCCGACCGAGTCGAAATGCTGGTACAGCGCGCGGTCGGCGGGGAACATGCACTCCGCCTCGTCGCACGTCGACGGCGGGCGGAGGTGCATCGGCACGGCCGTGTCCATCGTGTTCGCGACGCCGATGTTGGGATGCGACAGCACCCACATCACCACGGCCCGCGTCTCCGGCTCTGAGAGTGGGTACTCACCCGCGCCGAACTGTGTCCACCCGCGGCCGGTCGCGTCGCGGCCGGGCTCCGGCCGCCAGTTCTCAGGGTAGTTCCGGTGCAGGTCGATCCCGCCGACGCCGTCCTCGTTGTATCGGCCGTCGAGATCGTTGTCGATGCCCTCCGAGTACACCTTCCAGTCGCCTTTCCCCTCGCCGACGCGCTTCATGAGTCGTCCGCTCTTGTCGTCGGGATCGAGGACGAACTCCCCTTTTCCGGCGCCGACGCGCTGGCGCATGTCGCGAATGAAGCCGTCGCCGTCCAGGTCTTCCCCGGGATCCTCGTCGAGCAGCCCGTCGCGATCGGTGTCGTGCGGGCGAACCGTGCTTCGATTCGACTGTGCGGTGAGCCGGTACATGTCGCTGCCGTCGGGGTTGACGACGGGCTTCACGTAGACGGCCTTCTCGTCGAGCAGCCGCGTGACGCTGGGGTCCTTCCCGTAGTTCTCGACGAGGTACCACGCGAGGTAGAACGCGGACTCGGTAGCGGTGATCTCCCCCGAGTGCCGTCCGCCCTCGAAGAACGCGGCCGGCTTGTCGGTGTCCTTGCCGGTCTTCTTGTTGGTGAGCGTGAGCTGCCAGATCGGGCGGCCGGCGAAGCTTTTCCCGACCTCGTAGAGCTCCACGATCTCCGGGCGCCGCTCCGCCCACTGCCGCATGAAGGCCTCGATCTCGGCGGATGTGTGGTAGTGCTTCCAATCGATTTGGCCGGCGGCGACGGGTTTGACCTCGGCGTACTCCGTGAGCGGGAACACGCTCGGCCCCGCGCGCTCGCCGGCGACGACGAGGACTTTCTTGGTCGTGTCTCGGGGGGCGGCCTGGTCGGCCATCTGAGCGTTGGCCGGAAGGGCGCCGACGAGCGTGGCGAGGATCGCGTGGAGGGCGGGTCGCATCGGGAGGCGTTGTTGAATCGGTTAGGAAAGGCGTTTCGAGTTGTTCGTTGGGCCGCGGATGACGCGGATGACGCAGAAAAGCGCGGATCGCGCCGGACGGTGTAAGGACTCCGATCCGGACGAGCCGGATGTCCTTTGGCTGCACCCCGGCAGGCCATTAAGTGAGGAGGCTAGCTCGGGCGCAAGTGGCGTCCCGAGGGTGTAGGAAAGCTCTGCATGTGCCGGGGGCGAGGAGCCCCGACGGGCTCCGGACGATCCGCGATGCGCCCGCACAGCAGGGCGCCGGCGTCATCGGCGCTAATTCGCGGCCCCAACGGTCAACGCCGTGCACTGACGCTCCCCGCTTGACTTGCGCGCCGCCGCCGCGTTAGCCTAAGGTACTTAGGTCTAAGAATCTTAGGTGAGCCGAGCCATGCCTCCTACGACCGCCGCGCCCGCGACCGCCGACGACCTCGATCTCCTCCGGGGGACGCTCGACCTCCTCATCCTCAAGACCCTCTCCTGGGGCCCGATGCATGGCCTCGGCGTGCTGCGCTGGATCGAGCGCGCGACGGAGGACCGGCTCCAGATCGAGGAGGGCGCCCTCTACCCGGCGCTCCACCGCATGGAGCAGCGCGGCTGGCTCGACGCGACCTGGGGTTACACCGACAAAAACCGGAAGGCGAAGTTCTACCGCCTCACCCCCGTGGGCCGGCGGCAGCTCGCCGCCGAAGTGTCGCGGTGGTCCCGGTACACCGAGGTCGTCGGGATGGTACTCGCCGCCCGCGCCACCTGATGAGCCGGGAGCCGGAGCCGGGCGCGAGCTGGCCGGGACTCCGCCGCGTCTTCCGCCTGCCGGCGAATCAGCGCCGCGTACGCGACGCGGTGAGCGACGAGCTCTGGTTCCACATCGAAGAGCGCATCGAGGAGCTCATGACCAAAGGACTCTCACGCAATCAGGCAGAGGCCGAGGTGCGCCGGCGGTTCGGCGACATCGGCCGCATCGGCGAAGAGCTCGAGCGCATTGACGTGACCACGCAGCGGCGCCGCGACCGCGGCGAGTGGCTGCACTCCGTGGGGCGCGACGTACGCTACGCGCTGCGCGGCATGGCGCAGCGCCCCGGCTACACGGCGATCATCGTCGCGACGCTCGCCCTCGGGATCGGCGCCAACACGGCGATCTTCAGCACGATCAATACGGTCCTGTTGCGGCCGGTGTCGACACCGCGCCTCGACCGGCTCGTCGTCGTGCGCGAGGACCTGATCCCGCTGAAGCTGTTCGACGCGCCCATCTCAGCCGGCGAGGCCGAGGACCTCTTCAAGCGGCGTGACCTCTTCCAGGCCTCGACCGCGTTCGCCGGCGGGAGTCGCAACCTGACTGGCCTCGGCGAGCCGCAGCGCGTCTCGGCGACGCGGACGGCGGGCGAGTTCTTCACCGTCTTCGGCGTTCGTCCGCACGCCGGCCGGTTCTACCGCCCCGAAGACTCGGAGGAAGGGTCGGCGCCCGTGATCGTTCTGAGCCACGCGCTCTGGCAGCAGTTGAGCGGCGGCGACCCGAGTTTTGTCGGCCGATCGATCGAGCTCGACGGCCAGGGCTATGAGGTCATCGGCGTGACGCCGCCCTCGTTCCGGTACCCGTTCGGGTCGCAGGCGTACACGCCATTCATTTACACACAGCGCGTGCGGAGTCCGGAGCAGCGGGCCTCCCTGAACATGACCTTCGTCGGCCGGCTCGCGCCGGGGATGACGCGCGAGAAGCTCCCCGCCGAGCTGCGGGCGGAGCTCGAGCGCTGGGACGCTCGGTTCGGGCCGGGTCGCTACGTCGCGGAGGGCTTCCGCCTCCTCGCGACTCCGTTCGTCGAGTACCTGGCCGGGGAGCTGCGCGCGATCCTCCTCGTCCTCATGGGCGCGGTGTCATTCGTCCTGCTCATCGCATGCGCCAACGTCGCGAGCCTGCAACTGGTCCGGGCGATCGGGCGGTCGAAGGAGCTCGCCGTGCGCGTGGCGCTCGGGGCGGGGCGGGGGGCGATCGCGAGGCAACTGCTCATCGAGAGCCTGGTACTCTCCGTGGCCGGGGGCCTGCTCGGCATCCTCGTCGCGCGCGCGCTCCTCGGCCTCGTCGCCCGGTGGGGCTCCGTCGAGTACCGCGTGCTCGAGAACGTACGGCTCGACGGGCGCGTGCTCGCGTTGACGGCGGTCGTCGCGATCGTCGCGGGGCTCGTCTTCGGGATCGCGCCGGCGCTGCGCGCCGCGCGCGTCGACGTGCAGGACGCGCTGAAGGGCGTCGGCCGGGGCAGCACCGGCGGCGCCGACCGTCACCGCTTCCTTCGCGCGAGCGTGGCGCTGCAGATGGCCCTCACCGTCATGCTCCTCATGGCCTCGACGCTGACGATCCGCAGCCTCGCGCGACTTCTGGCGACCGATCCCGGCTTCCGCCCCGAGCAGGTCATGATGAGCCGCGTGTCGCTCCCGGGCTCGCGATACCAGAACGCCGCGGCGCGCACGGCCTTCTTCAACACGCTGCTGGAGCGGCTGCGCGCGATTCCCGGCGTGGAGGCGGTCGGGCTCGCGGCCTATCCGCCGTTCAGCGGCGGGGGCGACAGCAGTCCGTTCGAGATCATCGGGGTCCCAAAGCGCCCCGGCGAGGAGGAACGGCACGCCAACACGCAGATCGTTCACGGCGATTACTTCCGCGCGATGGGGATCCCGCTCATTCGCGGGCGGGCCTTCCAGCCGACCGACAACACTCCCGGGGCGCCGGTTGCGATCATCGACGAGCAGCTCGCGCGGCAGTACTTCGCGCCCGGCGACGATCCGATCGGGAAGGTCATCCGCCACGGGGCCGGGCCGGCGACCATCGTCGGCGTCGTGGGTCGCGTGCAGCACAACGAGCTGGGCGAGCCGCCGAAGGCGCTCGTCTACCACTACTACCCGCACTACGCATGGATCAACTTCATGGCCGTGCTCGTCCGCAGCTCACTCCCGCCGGGCGCGGTGGCGAGCCACGTGCGCGCCGTGGTGCGGCAGCTCGATAGCGCCCTCGCGGTGTATGACATGAAGCCCATGGACCAGCGGGTCTCGGAGTCGGTTGCCGCGCGGCGCCTCGCGATCACCGTCCTCGCCGGCTTCGCCGGCTTATCGCTGCTTCTGGCGGTGCTCGGCATCTACGGCGTCATGAGCTACACGACGAGCCAGCGCACCAAGGAGCTCGGCATCCGCGTGGCGCTCGGCGCCGATCCGAGCGCGGTCGTGCGCATGGTGCTCCGCGGCGGGCTCGTGCTCGCCAGCGTCGGCGTCGTCGCGGGCGCCGTCGCCTTCCTGGGATTGGGAGGCGCACTCCGCGCGCTCCTCTACGGCGTCGCCCCGCAGGACCCGGCCACCATGCTGTTGTGCGTGGGCGCGCTCACCGGCGCGGCGCTCGTCGCGTGCTACGTCCCGGCGCGCCGCGCGGCCCGCGTCGACCCTGTCACCGCGCTCCGGGAGGAGTGAGACGATGGACACGGACCGCATCGAGCGGGAGCTGCGCTTCCTCAAGGCCCACGCCTTCGTCGTCACCGCCGTCCTCGGCGTCCTCGCGATGTCCGCCTTCACGCAAGGCCCGCAGAAAGCGCGGTTCACGGAGATCGACGTCGAGCGGATCAACGTCCTCGAGCCGGACGGCAACTACCGCATGGTGATCTCGAACCGCGCGCGGTCGATCGGCCCGATCTTCCGCGGCAAGCCGTTCGGGTATCCGGGCGGCACGCGGCCGGGAATCATCTTCTTCAACGACGAGGGAACTGAGAACGGGGGGCTGACGTTCACCGGGAAGCGGGAGGCGAACGGCACGTTCCGGTCGTCCGGCCATCTGTCGTTCGACCAGTACGAGCAGGATCAGGTCGTGTACCTGCAGTACATCGACAACAACGGCCAGCGGCGGATGGGCCTCACGGTAGCCGACCGCGCGGACGTCTCGATCTTCGACTGGGTCGCCGAACGCGACTCGATCACCAGGATGCCGGACGGGCCGGCGAAGACCGAGGCGATGAAGCGGCTCGTCGGGCCCTGCAACGGCCAGCCGCTGTTCGCCCAGCGCGCGTTCCTCGGGCGCGACCTGGCGAAGAACGCGGTGATCAACCTCGCGGACAGGGCGGGCAAGACGCGGCTCCGGCTGGTCGTCGACTCGCTCGGCGCCGCCGGGATCGAGTTCCTCGACGAGAACGGCGTGCTGACGAAGAGGATCGGGGACAGGTAGAGCTACCAGCTACGAGCTGCGAACTCGTGACGGGGGTGGCACAGGGTGCGAGGAAGCGTGTATTCATCCGCTTCTCGCACTCTTTGTCATTCCAGCCGACCACATGCCAACTCGCGTCCTCTTCGTCACTGCTTTCTTCGCGCTCGCAGGAACGCATGCCGACGCGCAGTCGCCGTACAACGTCGCCGCTCGTGCGCCCGCCGGCTACGACCGCGTGCGGGGTCAACGCGCCACGCGCGAGCATCTCGAGCGCCTGATCCGGTTGAACACGCAAAACCCGCCCGGGAACGAGCTGCTGGCAGCGAGGTACTTCGACTCCGTCTTCAAGCAGATCCCCGGCGTGGAGACCCACGTCCTCGTCGCGGCTCCTAACCGCGCCAACTTCATCGCGCGCCTTCGTGCGGCGACGCCCTCCAAGCGCCCAGTGCTCATCATGGGCCACATGGACGTCGTGGGTGCCGACACGGCGAAGTGGGAGACGGACCCCTTCGTGCCAACCGTGAAGGGCGACTACCTGTACGGCCGCGGCGCGATCGACGACAAGGGCATGTTGGCCGCCGCCGCCGCCGTCCTGCAGCAGCTGGCGGGACGGCGGGATCGTCTGACGCGCGACGTCATCTTCCTCGCGACGGCCGCGGAGGAAGGGGGCGACGTCGGCATCGACGTCGTCGCGGACCAGCACCTGGATCTGATCAAGGACGCCGAGTTCGCGCTCAACGAGGGCGGGCGCATTCGCGTTCAGGACGGCTTCGTCCGAACGGTGAACATCCAGACGACGGAGAAGATCTCGTACAACGTCGTCGCGACGGCGACCGGCCCGAGCGGGCACGGCTCAGTGCCTCTACCCGACAACGCGCTCGCAGCATTGGCCCGCGCGGCGGCGCGAGTGCATGAATGGAAGGCGCCGGTCAAGCTCAACGAGACGACGCGCCTCTATTTCGCGCGGCTCGCGACGATCGAGAAGGACTCGACCGTCCGCCAGGCGATGCACCAGGTCGCCGTGCCGCGGGCGACATCGGCGCAGATCGACATGGCGGCCGACATCCTCTCGCGCGACCCGCTCTACAACGCCACGCTGCGCACCGGCCAGTCGCTGACCCTCGTCGCGGGGGGCATCCGCTCCAACGTCATCCCTTCCGAGGGGCGGGCGACGTTCAACGTCCGCGTCCTGCCCAACGACGACGTGCGCGAGATCATCCGCGAGATGCAGCGCACCGGTGGCGAACGGCAAGTCACCTTCCGGCTGACCGGCGCGCTACAGCCCGCACCGCCGACGTCCCCGGTCACGACGGATCTCTTCCGCGCGATGGAGGCCGCCGCCAAGGCGATGGAGCCACGCACGACGGTCATTCCATTCATGTCTACCGGCGCGACGGACGGCGCCGTCCTCCGCGCGAAGGGGATCCCGACCTACGGCATCCTCGCGATGCCGCTCCCGCTCGAGGACGAGCTACGGATGCACGGCGACAACGAGAGGGTACCGATCGAGGCGCTGGGCTGGGCGGCGGAGTACTTGTATAGGGTGTTGGTTGGGGTTATGTGAGAGGAGTTCCCAGTTCCGAGTTCCGAGTTCCGGGGCGAACGCCGTTCACTTGGAACTTGGACCTGGGAACTGGGAACTTTTCTCGACGTCCAGCCGCCCCCGCTGCCCATGCCGAACCGTCGCGATTTTCTCAGACGCACCGCCACGACTGCCGGCGCGCTCGCCGCCGCCCGGCTCCTCCGTCCCACCGCCGCCGTTGCCCACGACCTCCTCCCCCCGCTCGTCGAGCCCGAGTCCGTTCCGATCGAGCGACTGCTCATGGACGCCCTCGGCGCTGCGCGGGCCGGCGGGGCGTCGTTCGCGGACGCGCGCATCGGGCGGTATCGGCGGCAGTTCCTCAGCACCCGCGAGCAGCAGATCGTCAACGTCGCCGACGCCGACACGATGGGAATCGGCGTTCGGGTCCTCGTCCGCGGCACGTGGGGGTTCGCGGCGACGCGCGAGCTGACGACCGACGGGGTCGCTCGGGCGGCGCGTGAGGCGCTGGCGATCGCGCGCGCCAACCGGCTCTCGGGCGCCGAGCCGGTCGTGCTCGCGCCGGGTGAGCGGCACCCGAAGGCGACCTGGAAAAGCGCCTACGTCACCGACCCGTGGGACGTCCCGATCGAGGCGAAGGCCGAGCTGCTGCTCCGTGCGAACGCCGAGGCAACGAAGGTGCCGAACGTGCGATTCGTCACGAGCGGGATGGCGTTCGTGAAGGAGGAGAAGCACTACGCCAACACCGACGGCTCGCTCATCACGCAGACGATCATCCGCAGCAACCCGTCGTTCGCCGTGACGGCCGTCGCGCCCGACTCCTCCGACTTCCAAACGCGCGACGCCGTGATGCAGCCGGCCGGCCGGGGCTACGAGTACATCCTCGCGCAGGACATCGTCGGCAACGCGCGGAGGTGGGCCGAGGAGGCGGCGGAAAAGCTCAAGGCGAAGCCCGTCGAGCCGGGCCGGTACGACCTCGTACTTCACCCGTCGCACCTCTTCCTCACGATCCACGAGTCGATCGCGCACCCGACGGAGCTCGACCGCGCCATGGGCCACGAAGCGAACTACGCCGGTACGAGCTTCCTCGCGCCGCCGCGCGAAAAGCTCGGCACCACGCGGCTCGGCCCGGATCTCATGAACATCCTCGGCGACCGGTCGCAGGAGGCCGGCTGCGCGACGATCGGCTACGACGACGACGGCGTGCGGCCGGAGGACTTCCTCATCGTCAAGAACGGGATCTTCAACGACTACCAGACGACCCGCGAGCAGGCGCCGTGGCTCGACTGGTGGTACAAGCGGCAAGGGAAGCCGACGAGGTCACACGGTTGCGCGCACGCCGACAGCTGGAGCAGCGTCCAGTTCCAGCGCATGCCGAACGTCTCGCTCCTCCCCGGCGAGCGGGACATCGGCTGGGACGACATCGTCGCCGCGACCGACCGTGGCATCGCGATCGTCGGACGCGGGTCGTACTCGATCGACCAGCAGCGGTACAACGCGCAGTTCGGCGGGCAGGTGTTCTACGAGATCCGCGGTGGGAAGATCGTCGGGATGCTGAAAGACGTCGCGTACCAGATGCGCACGCCGGACTTCTGGAACTCGATGGACATGATCGGCGGGCGAAAGAGCTACGAGCCTGGCGCGACGTTCAGCGACGGCAAGGGCGAGCCCGGCCAGGCGAACGCGGTCAGCCACTGGTGCGTGCCGAGCCGATTCCGCGGCCAGACGGTCATCAACACGGGACGGTCGAGATGAGCGGCGCACCCGTCATGACGCGCGACGACGCGCGCGCGCTGGTCGAGCGCGTGGTCAAGATGTCGAAGGCCGACGATGTCCAGGTCAACGTCTCCGGCGGACACCAGACGAACGTCCGGTTTGCCGACAACCGCGTCTCGACGTCCGGCGGCGTGAGCGACCTGACGATCGGAGTGTACAGCGCATTCGGGCCGAAGCACGCCGTGGCGAGCACCAATGACGTGAGCGACGCGGGGCTGGAGCGCGCCGTGCGGCAGTCGGAGGCGCTCGCGCGCCTCGCGCCCGACGACCCGGAGGTGATGCCGCTGCTCGGCCCGACGCAGTACCGCGAAACGCGCGCCTTCTTCGAGTCGACGGCGGAGCTGACGCCTCAGGCGCGGGTGCAGCCCGCGCGCACGGCGATCGCCGCCGCCAAGGCCGACGGCGCGCTCAAGGCCGCGGGCTTCATCGCTGCCGGCGCCGGGATTGACGCGCTCGGCAACAACCAGGGGCTCTTCGCGTACCATCCGTCGACGTCCGTCAACTACACGCTCACCGTGCGCACCGCGGACGGCACCGGCTCGGGCTGGGCCGGCGCCGACCACCCCGACTGGTCGCAAGTTGACTTCACGGCCGTTGCCGACGCCGCCATCCGCAAGGCGCGGCTCTCACGTAACCCGCAGGCGATCGAGCCCGGGCGGTACACGGTGATCCTCGAACCGCAGGCGGTCGGCGACCTCGTGCAGCGCATGGGGCAGGCGCTCAACGCTCGCACCGCCGACGAGGGTCGGAGCGCCTTCTCGAAGCGGGGAGGTGGGAGCAGGATCGGCGAGCGAATTGTCGACGAGCGCGTAACGCTGCTCTCCGATCCGACCGACCCTCAGCTCCTCAGCGCGCCGTTCGACGACCAGGGCCTGGCGCTCGGCCGGCAGGTGTGGATCGAGAACGGCGTGCTGAAGACGCTCGCCTACTCACGCTTCTGGGCGCGCAAGCAGGGGGGCCCGCCCACCGGCTCGGCGAGCGCGCTCAAGCTCGCCGGCGGCGACGCGTCCGTGGACGACATGATCCGCTCGACGCCCCGCGGCATCCTCGTCACGCGCTTCTGGTATATCCGACCCGTCGACCCGCGCACGCTCCTCTTCACCGGCCTGACGCGCGACGGGACGTTCCTAATCGAAGACGGGAAGATCGCGCGCTCGGTGCGTAATCTGCGCTTCAACGAGAGCCCGCTCTTCATGCTCAACAACGTCGAGATGGTCGGCCGGCCGGTGAGGATCGCGGGGACGGAGTCGGGCGGAAATGTCGTGCTCCCCGCGCTCAAAGTCCGGGAGTTCAACTTCACGAGCGTGAGTGAGGCAGTCTAACAGTGGTTCGTGACTCGTCCTCTGGCCCACGCGTCCCACACGCGGCATGTTGGTACTCGCTCCCTCAACCGCGGACTGGCAGTGGCTGACCTCCCCTTACGTGCTCGCTCCGCCACCGAGATCGTCGACGCGGCGTTCCAGCTCTACCGGCGTGATGCCGCGCAGTACGTCCTCATCACGGGCCTCGCGTACGCGCCGTGGCTCGTCATCCGGCTCGTCGCGTTGGGGGCGCGCGGAGGCCCGCCGGCCGGCACGCCGGGCGTCGTTCCGAGCGGCCTCGAGATCGTGGCGACCGTCGGCGAGTTCCTGGCGTTTTCCCTGATGACGGCCGTGGTCGTGCGACTCGGCTCCGATGCGTACCATGGGCGGCCGCTGAACGTCGGTGCGGCGACGCGCGACGTGCTGCCGCGCCTGCCCGCGATCATCGGGGCCTCGCTGGTCCAGTTCGTCCTCGCCGTCATCGGCTTCGTGCTGCTCATCATCCCGGCCCTCTACGTCGTCGCGCGGTTCTTCGCGACGACGCAGGTGATCGTGCTCGAAGGACGCGGCGCCTTCTCGTCCCTCGGGCGTTCGAGCGAGCTGTCCAACGGGCGGAAGCTGCACATCCTCGGTACGATCGGCCTCGTGTTCGTCATTTATTTCGTCGTGAGCTTCGGGATCATGCTGCTGGCCGAGCTTGTCGGCAGCCGCGTTCTGACAACGGTGCTCGAGGCGCTGTACGTCGTCGTCGCCTTTCCCCTGATCGGGCTCTGCTCGATGCTGCTCTACTACGACGCCCGGATCCGAGTCGAGGCGTACGACGTGGAGGTCATGACCGGGACGCTCGATCCGGTGCGGGCGAGGCCGTAAAGATCGGTGCAGTCCATTGCCGTTGGCGCGGCGGCGGGGACGCCCGCCGCGGCCATCCACGACACTGTTGCCGCGATCGTCCGGCAGCCAGGCTACGACCGGTCTCTGCGCCAATCGCTGGCCGACCTCTTCTTCCGCTGGCTGGGGGAGACCATCGAGCGCGTCTTCGCTGCGATCGAGGTTCCCGGCGCGCGGCGGATCGCGACGGCGCTCGCCGTCGTTCTGGCGGTCCTGACGCTCGCGCGCATCGTGTACGCGGCCCAGCTGCGGAGCGACGAGGATCGGCCGGGAGCGCGCCGCGTGGCCGGACGTCGCGGCTCGATCGTCGATCCCCTCGGCGAGGCGGAGCGGCTCGCGGCGGAGGGGCATTTCACCGATGCTGCTCACGCGCTTTACCGCGCGCTGCTCCTCCGGCTGTCGACCCGCGAGCGACTGGGCCTGCATCCGTCGAAGACGAGCGGCGAGTACGCGCGTGAGCTGCGCGCGGCCGGCTCGCCGGCCTATACGGCGTTCCACCGCTTTGGCCGCCGGTACGACCGCGTGCTCTTCGGGCGGGGGGCCTGCGATGCGGCCTCGTACGCGACGCTGCTCGGCGACGCGCGTTCGCTGCTCGAGGCGCACGGTCCCGCCGGCGGCGAGCCGCGTGGGCGCGCGGCATGACGGGTCTCCCGCCCGATGGCCCGGCCGGCGCGGCAGCGCGCGGCTGGTCTCTCCGACCGCGCGTCGCGCTCCCGGCCGTCGCGCTCTTCATCGCGCTCGTCGCCGTGCTCACGCCCGAGCCGATCGACGGCCGGAGCGGTGACCCGCGCCTGACCACGCGCTCCACGTCGGCCAACGGCGCCAGCATCTTCTACCAGCTCACGCGCCGCCTAGGCTGGCGAGTGGAGCGCCGGGAGCGAAGCAGCCTACCCGGCGATCCCAATGCGATCCACGTCGTCCTCGACCCCCCGACTCCGCCGAGCGCGACGGAGACGCACGCGCTGCTCGAGCACGTGAGGCGCGGCGGCGCGCTGCTGTACGTCATGAGCGGTGCCGGGCCGCTGAACGACTCGCTGCACGTGCGGCGCGGTGCCGGCAACATCGCCGTGCTCTACCCCGACGTGGCCCTGACCCCGGTGCCCGCCCCCGGCACTACCGGGCGCGCCGCGAGGCACGAGACGGACGACGCCGACGAGGACGATGAGGGCGCCGAGGACAACGAGGGGGAGGATCCGCACGGCTGCCGGCGCGGTGAGAACGGCGCGGCGCCGATGTGGGCGGACGGCCAGATCCGTCTGTGGGCCATTCGTTGGCGCCGTGCGCCGCCGACGCGCCGCATCGTCTTCGCGGCGACCCAGCCCTCGTGGACGGACTCCGCCGGCTCCGCCACGCCAGCGGCCGTCGGATTCGAGTACGGGCGGGGGCGGGTCGTAGTCGCCGCCGATCCAGACCTCCTCCGCAATGACGTGCTTCGCGTGTGCGCGTGGGATGCCGACGTCACCGCGGTACGGATGCTCGAGTATCTGAGCGAAGTGACGCCGGGAGGCAGCGCGCCGCGCCGCAAGCGCGTCGTATTCGACGAGTATCACCAGGGTTACGGTGACCAACCCAGCATGTCGAGAGCCGTCAACGTATTTCTCACGCAGACGGCGGGCGGCCACGCGGTCGCGCAGCTCGCGGCCGCCGGGCTCGTCCTCGTGCTCGCACTCGGCCCCCGCGGGATCCCGCCGCGCGACGCGGAGCGCGTGCAGCGTCGCTCGCCCCTCGAGCACGTCAGCGCGCTCGCACGCGCGTACGTGCAAACCAGCGCGACACGGACGGCGGCGGCGCTCCTGCTGCGCGGCGTGCGCCGCCGCGTCGAGCGGGCCGGAGGCAGCGCGACGTCCGGGCGCGACGCGAACGCGTTTCTGGAGTGGGCGGTCGCCCAGGCTCCGGACCGCGCGGATGACGTCCGCGCGATCCGCCGGGCGCTCGGCGGGCCGATCTCGCGGCGCGAGCTCGAGGCGGTGGGTAGCGCGCTGCGCCGACTGGAGTCCTCCCTCTCCGCGCGCCGCGCATGACGAGTCACGTCGTCACACCGCCCGACGCGCCCGCGCTGACCATCGACCAGGGCGCCGAGCTGCTCGACCGCGTCCGCGAGGCCGTCGCCGCGCGCGTGATCGGACAGGACACGGCGATCGAGGACGCGCTCGTCGCCGTCGTCGCGCGCGGACACGTGCTGATCGAGGGGGTCCCCGGAACGGCGAAGACGCTGCTCGCGCGCACTCTCGCCAGCGCGCTCGGCGCGCGCTTCGCCCGCATCCAGTTCACGCCGGATCTCATGCCCTCGGACGTCACCGGGGTGAGCGTGTTCCGCGACCCGGCGCGCGGTTTCGAGTTCCAGCCCGGACCGGTCTTCACCGACCTGCTGCTCGCCGACGAGATCAATCGCGCGCCCGCGAAGACTCAGGCGGCGCTGCTCGAGGCGATGGAGGAGCGGCAGGTCACCGTCGACGGAGTGTCACGACAACTCGACTCCCTGTTCACGGTGCTGGCGACGCAGAACCCGGTCGAGCACGAGGGAACGTATCCACTCCCTGAGGCGCAGCTCGACCGTTTTCTGCTCAAGACGGTGATGTCGTATCCGCCGGAGCCGGCAGAGCTCGAGATGCTGGCGCGCCACGAGGCGGGCTTCGACCCCGAACGCCGCAGTGACCTGCCGGCTCCGGTCGCGGGCGTCGCCGAGGTTCGTGCGCTGCGGACGCTGATCGACCGCGTCCGCGTCGCGCCGGAGCTCCAGGCGTACGTCGCCGCGATCACCCGCGCGACGCGCGCGGAGCCAGCGATCAGTCTCGGCGCATCGCCGCGCGCCACCGTGGCCCTGATGCGCGCCGCACGCGCCGCGGCCGTGCTCGAGGGTCGCGACTACGTGACGCCGGACGACGTGAAGAGCCGGGCGCTCGCGGTGCTGCGGCACCGAGTCGTGCTCACGCCCGAGCTCGAGGTCGAGGGGCGGACGGCCGACGACATCGTCGGGTTGGTGCTCTCCCGGGTGCGGGCGCCGCAGTGATGGGAGGCCGGGAGCGGGCGTGAGCTCCGGCGCCCGGGCGGGTCCGCTCCACTTGCGGCTTCGGGAAGCGCTCACCGCCGCGCGCCCGCTGCTGCGCGTCGTTCCCGAGCGGCGGCTGGCCATCGTTGTCGCCGCGGCCGCGCCGCTCTGGCTCCTCCCCGGGGGCGTGGGCGTCGTCGCGGGCTCGGTGGCGCTCGTCGCGATCGCGGCGTTCGTGGTCGCCGACTGGATGTCACTGCCGCCGCGCGGAGGCATCGGCGTCACGCGCGAGCTGCCGCCGTCGGTCGGCATCGGCGACCGGGCGGAAGGCGCGTTCGTCGTCGAGTCGCGCTGGGGGCGCGCGGTCTGGGTGCGCTTGACGCATGAGCTGCCGCCGGGCGTGGAGGCCGACGCGCTTCCCGGAGAGGTCGGCCTGCCGGCGCGTGGCACGGCCCGCGTCCCGATCACGGTCACGGGCGTCACCCGCGGCAACTTCGCCCTCGGACGCGTCTCGCTGCGCGCTCGCGCGCGACTGGGCCTCCTCGCCGCGCGCTTCCTCAGCTCGCCCGGTGGAACGCTCCTCGTCGCGCCCTCCGTCGCCAACGTTCGGCGGTTCCGGTTGCTCGCGCTCCAGTACCGGCTGCACACCGCCGGCGTCCGCGCGCTACGGCGTCGGGGTGAGGGGCGCGCGTTCGCCGGACTGCGCGACTACGTCCCGGGCGACGACCCGCGCCATGTCGACTGGAAGGCGACCGCGCGGCGGAGCCGGCTCACCGCCCGCGAGTACGACGTCGAGCAGTCGCAGACCGTCGTCGCGCTCATCGACGCCGGGCGATCGATGACCCAGCTCGCCGGAGCCTTCGCGCGGTTCGAGCACGCGCTGTCGGCGTCGCTCGTGCTCGCCGACGTTGCGGCAACGGCCGGCGACCGGGTCGGCGCGCTCGTGTTCGACGACGAAGTGCGGGCGTTCGTCGCACCGCACCGCGGCCGTGCGGCCCTCGGCGCGCTGCGCGGCGCGCTGGTGCCGGTGACGGCAACGATGGTCGAGCCGGATTACGCGGGCGCGTTCCGCTTCCTCGCCACGCGCCAGCGGCGACGGGCGCTCGTCGTCTTCTTCACCGACGTGATCGACGTTCGAGCGTCACGCGCGCTCCTCGCCTACGTCGGCCGCAGTGCGGCGCGGCACCTCGTCGTCGTCGTCGCCCTCCGCAACGACGAGCTTGTCGCCGCCGCCGCCGCGCGCGCCGACCGCGAGCTCCCGCTCTACGAGGCTGCGGCCGCCGAGGAGCTGATCCACGGCCGCGAGGAAGCGTTGGAGCGGATGCGCCGCGCCGGGGTGGCGGTGCTCGACGTGTCGCCGCAGGCGATGGCGGCGGCGGTGGTGAATCGGTATCTGGAGATCAAGGCGCGGGGGGCGCTGTAGAAGCTTGTGGGCTTGTGAGCTTGAGAGCTTGTGAGGAAGGGTCCCTAGGGCGGGGACCGTTCCTTATGCCGAGGCAGTTCCTAGCAACGCCGGCTCACAAGCCCACAAGCCCACAAGCCCACAAGCCCACAAGCCAAGCCCCAAGCTCACAAGCCGAGTTTCCCCAACCCCAGGAGCTCCGCCCGACCGTCGATCTCTGTGGGCGGCGGGGCTGGCCGGGGGCTCGCGACGCCAGCTCGCAGATACAGCCACAGCGCGACCGCCGTCAGTCCGGACACCGCGAGCTTCACCTCGAGGGGCCACCACTCGATCGGGGACACGAAGCCCTCGAGGACGCCCGCCGCGATGAGCAGCACGACCGACGCCGCGACGAGCCGGATCGCGCGGCGGCCATTCTCGACGAGCGCGCGGCGGCGCGTGCGGGCACCGGGAAGCAACAGTGCCGCGGCCAGCAGGAGTCCCGCGCCGCCGCAGATGCAGATCGCCGCGAGCTCGAGGACGCCGTGCGGCGCCACGAACTTCAGTAGCAGGGTCGCAATGTCCTTCGAGGCGTACAGACCGAACACGCCGCCGATCATGATCCCGTTCGTAACGAGGATAAGCGCCGTCCCGAGTCCGGCGGTCACACCCAGCGCGAACGCCGCGAATGACACCTGGATGTTGTTGGCGATGATGTTGCTCGCCATCACCGGGCGGTAGAGCTGCGGGTCGGTGATGTAACCTTCGCCGTTCCGCGCACGCCGCACGCCGTCCTCCGCGCGGTCGATCATGAGCGGCGGGATGAACAGGCGCGCAACCGGCGGCTGCCGGACGATCGACGTGTACGCGATCGCGGCCGGTCCAAAGAAGAGGAGCGTGGCGAGCCCGATCGGGACGGCCGACCGGCGCACCTCGCGCGGCGCGTCGACGAACAGCAGCCGCAGGGCGTCGAGCACCGTGACCGAGCGGCCGCGATAGAGGAGGTTGTGCGCCCCGGCCACGAGCCGGCTGAGATAGAAGACCTCCTCGCTCTCGGCGCCGCGAGCCGCCGTGCGAAGCCCAGCGAGGTCCGCGGTGAGGTCCCGGTAGTCGGCCACGAAGTCGCGCACGCCCGTCTCGCCGAGCGAGCGCAGACCCTGGCGCTGGGCTTGGGCGAGCCGCGCCGCGAAACCGATCCAGCGCGGTGATCGCGTGGCGATGATGGCGTGACGCTCACGCGCCGCGCCGGTCGCCCGCAACACCGCGGCGCCCGTCGCGCGGGCCTGACGCTCGGCGTCGTACAGCCGGACGAGCCGCGAGATGTCCGAGCTGCCCTCCACGCCGTGGAGCGCCGCCGCTAGTCGGGCGGCGAGCTGCGCCGCGAGCTGCGCCCGGCGAACCGCGTCGAGCGAGGCGCGCCGCTCGATGAAGCGTGCGAGAACCGAGAATTCGTCATCGGTGAGCACGGCGTCGCGTGGCGCCACCGCCGGCACCGGCGCGGGGCTCGCCGGGGGCGCGGACGACGCGAGCGCGGGGTGGCGGATGAGCCCCTCGCGAACGACGATCGTCCCCGCGACGACGTCGCCCAACCGCTTGCCCGACTTCGAGCTCATGATGCTCACGACGCCCACGGCGTACGTGAACAGCGGTTGCAGGTCGACGAAGCGGACGAGGTTCCGCACCGCGGAGGCACCGAACGTCACCGAGTATCCGCCGTCACGCACGACGCGCAGGCGCAGCATCCGCTTGCCCGGCGTTTGCCCGTCGGCGAGTCCCTCGAAGAGGACGTAATAGCCCCAGAGTGTGACGAACTGCACAAACACGAAGAAGGCGAGGGCCCACGCGTCGGAGATCGTGCCCACGCCGCGACCGGCGGCCTCGGCGACGACGCCGACCAAGATGCCGACGACCACGAAACCGGTAATGCAGATCAGGTAGTCGATGAGCGCGGCGTACGCGCGCGACGCGACCCCAGCGACCGTGTACGAGAGCACGACCAGCTCGGGCGTCTCGACGTCGATGGTCTGGGCTAACGAGGGCGGAGGGCGGAGGTTGGAGGGTGGAATCCGCAACGCTCCCCCCTCAGTCCTCCCCCCTCTCGCCTGTTCGTTCACGGATTCTCCCCGGGTCGATACGAGCTCTCGAGATTCGCCAGAATCTCTTCCCGCGTGAACCAGACAGGCCGCATCTCTCCGCGCGCGAACAGCGGCGCCTGATCGAAGAAGTGCGGAGAGGACGGGTCGCCGCTCGCGCCGAACGTGTGGACGGCGAGCGAACGGACTTGCGGGCCGAACTCGACGACACTGACGTACGATGCGCCGGCCAGGCCGTAGAGGCGCTTGCGTCCCGGGAAGGCGGCCGGGTACATGGTGAAGATGGCCCCTAGCCGCCCATCGATGGCGGGGACGGGGAGGCTTGGCGCGTCGTCGTTGAAGGGGATCTGATCGGGTTGCGCCGCGGACTCGTCCACCCGCTGAAGACGCGCGACGTCGCCCCACGGCACGCGCCACGAGCCCCAGCGGCGCTCCATCGAATCGAGCGCCGCGGCGAGTGTGCTGAGGTGCGTCGCGACCGGCACGGGGGGCCGGCCCTCGCCCGAGAGCATCGAGCTCCACGCGTAGAAGATGCTCGTCGCGACGGAGCTCGTCGTGGCGACGCGGTCCCAGCGCTCGAGCTCCTCGATCGCCGGCGCGACTCGCGCGCGAAGGGCCTGGTCCCGTGACTCCTCGAAGCCGGCGAAGAGGCGCGGGAGCAGTGTGTCGGCGCGGCTCGCGCGCGTGTCGAACGCCATGCGCGCCAAATCCTCCAGCGTGATGCGCGTCGCCTGCCGTAGCAGGCGGTGCGCGGCCTGCGAGCGGGCGTTCTGCGCAGTCCACTCCGGGACCATGTAACGCGGGAATCGGCTCTCGTCGATGTTGCCGCGGTCGGTCATCCGGAACGGCGAGGAGTTCGAATTCTCCATCCACCCGCTCGGCGGGTCGGAGAGCTGCGGCAGCTCGTTGATCGAGTGGTAACCACGCCACTCCGTCCGTGGGTCCTTACCGTCCACGGGGACCGACCAGTTGAAGCGCGGGTCGCGCCGGGGAATCGCGGCGTTGTACAGGTACCACGTGCGTCCCCAGCGGTCGGCGGCCATGATGTTCCCGAAGAGCATGTCGAGCGGCCGCATCGCCCGCTTGAGCTCCGCGATATTGCGCGCGCGGGTCATCGCGTACCATTCGGCGAGCCACCCCTCGTCCTCGATCTTCGCCAGTCGGATCGCGAGCGGGGTTCCGCCGCGCAGCGCGACGATCGGGCCGTGATGCGTCGCGCGGAAGGTGAACACGCGCGGTTCGACGGTGCCCCCCGGCGTGCGGACGCGGATCGTGTCGCGCCACTCCCGCGCGATGCGGTAGCCGCGGCCGTAGCGGTAGGCGAGCGGACGCCTCGGGTCGTCGAAGGTCTCGCGGTAGGCATCGGCGACATCGGCCGCGTTGTCGGTACCGACCCAGCCGAGCGTCTCGTTGTGGCCGACGTAAGGGAACGGGAAGCCGAAGCGCGTATAACCCGTGAAGTTCCATCCCTCGTCGCTGTGGACGTGGCCCTCGTACACCTGGCCGGGGCCGAAGTACGGGAGGTGCGGGTTGATGAAGAGCAGCGCGTTCCCGCTGGCGCTGCGTGAGGGGCCGATCACCCAGCCGTTCGAGCCGATGTTGTCGTCCAGCCCCCGGCGTGCGTCGGCGTGGCCCGCAGGGAGGAACTCCCCGCGGGTGATGCCCATCGCGCGGGCAAAGCCGTTCTCGAAGTAGTTGTAGCGGATGAAGGCCAGCGGGTACCACGGCTCGACGCGCTGCAGGAGCCGCGGCCGCACGGTCGGGTGTGTAGCCAGGTAGTAGTTGACGCCGTCGGCGAACGCATCGACGAGCGCGCGCGTCGTCCGGTCGAGCCGGTGATACTCCTCCCACGCCAGGCGCGGGATCTCGAGCGCACGGTTCAGCCGGTCCTCCTCGAGTGAGCGGTCGCCGTGCACCTCCGCCGCGCGTCCCATCGCGCGGACGAAGTTTTCCTCGATGCGCGGGAAGTTGTCCTCGGCCTGCGCGTACGCGAAGCCGAAGACGGCGCCCGGGTCGGTGCGCGCGAAGACGTGGGGAATGCCGTACCGATCCCGGTAGATCGTGACCGTCTGTGCCATCTGCTCCCAGCGCGCGCGATCGGTGGCCGTGAACGGCACGACCTGCGCGGTCGCCGCGGGGCGGGGCGGGACGGCACCGCGGAAGCAGGCACCGGCGAGGGCAGCCGTTCCGATCACGATAGCGAGTGAAGCGACGGGAATGCGGGAGGGCATGTGTACTCCGCGGGTCATGAATCAGTGTCGGGCGTTCGTGCGTCTACTGTGGAGCATTGGATACAGCCGGTGCCGCGGGTGCCGCGCGCGTGGCGTCGAGAATCGCCCGCGCGACCGGGTCGAAGAGGACGCGCGGCTCGGTGCCGGCGGCGGCCGTGTGCTGCGTCTGGCGGACGAGCGTGCCGGTCCGGACGTCGTACGTGCTCGCGACGACTGCGACCGAGTCGCGCCGGCCGCTGATCTGTCCGACCACGACCAGCCGCGCGCCGGCGCGACGTGCGAGCTCGAACGCGTCCACGAGCGCGATCATCGGCACCGTATCTAGCCCCGCGCCGCGCATGAGGTCCGCCGTCTGTTGCGGGCGGGTGACGTCCACAGCACCCGACTCCGCGAGGCTGAGCGCGAGCGTCGGCGCGCTTTGCTCGCGCAGCGGCGCGAGCGCCGAGTCGGCTGACTGCAGGTCGAACGGCATCACGAGAAGCGATGGCCGGAGGTCGGCGGCCCCGCTCGAGACCCCCCCGCGGGGCCAGGCGAACCATGCCAGTGGCGCGGCCAGGAGGAGCGCGGCGCTCACGCCGGTCAGCCAGGATGCGAGCCGTCGCGCGCGACCAGCGCGGGGTGGGGGACGCCCCGGGCCGACGAACGGCGACGGCCGCGGACGCTCCGGAAGTGGCCGCGGTGCAGGGTGGGCAGGCGCCGTCGGCGCGACAGGCTCCGGCATCGGTACCGCACCGACAGGCTCGGGCGCGGGCGCCGGCGGCGCCGCTGGCGAGTCGCCCGCGAGCGCGCGCGCAAACTCGGACGCGTCCTGCCACCGATCCTCCGCTTGCTTCTCGAGCGCGCGCGTGATTGCGGCGATCACGGCCGGTGACGTGCCAGGCGCCCGGGGGGCGAGGGGCGGGGGCGGCTCGGTCAGCTGCTTGGCGAGCACCGAGACGACGCTCGGACCCGAGAAGGCCGGCTCCCCGGCGAGCATCTCATAGCCGATCAGTCCTAGGGCGTAGATGTCGCTGCGGCCGTCCAGCGCGCGGTCCCCCGCGGCCTGCTCGGGGCTCATGTACGCCGGCGACCCGACTACCACGCCCGGTCCCGTCAGGCGTTCACCGCCGTTCGCCGTGAGCGCCTGCGCGACGCCGAAGTCGGCGAGCATCGCCCGCCCGGAGTCGTGGTCGAGGAGCACGTTCTCCGGCTTGATGTCGCGGTGCACGACGCCCTGCTCGTGCGCATACGCCAGCGCGTCGGCGAGGTCCCGCAGGATCGCCTCGGCGCGGCCCGTGTCGCAGCAGCGGTCTCGGGTCAAGAGGTCGCGCAGGCTCTCGCCCGGCACGTACTCCATTACGAAGTACAGCAGCCCGTCCGACTCGCCTGCGCTGTAGACGGCGACGATGTTCGGGTGCCGGAGCTTCGCGACGATCCGCGCTTCCTGGAGAAAGCGCTGTCGGTGCCGCGGGGCGACGTCAAGATTCGGCGAGATGACCTTGATCGCGACCGGGCGGTCGAGCGCGCGGTCGCGTCCGCGCACGACCATCCCCATACCGCCGTGGCCGAGCACGCGCTCGACGTCGTACTGCGGCGCGAGCGCCTGGCGAAGCTTGTCCAGCAGGCCGGGCTCTTCCATCCCCCGTTTTGTGGGGCAAGCCACGGACCGTCCCGCCCGGATGCGGTCAGCGATCCGTGGCCCGGAACCGTATACTACATCGGCCAGACACCGGAGTGATTGCCATGCGTACTCGTGCTCTTTCGTTGGCGCTCCTGCTCGCCGGATTGACACCGTCGGGCGTGACCTCCGCCCAGGTGACGCAGAGCGCGGGCGGCGCCGTCGACCGGCGGGTCGAGATCACCGAGTGGACGGTCCCGTGGGAGAAGACCCGCCCCCGCGATCCGTACGTGGCCCCTGATGGCCGTGTCTTTTTCGTCGGCCAGACCGGGAACTACGTCGCCGTCCTCGACCCCAACAGCGGGCAGTTCAAGCGCTTCGAGATCGACTCCGGCACCTACCCGCACAACCTCATTGTTGACCAGCAGGGGATGGTCTGGTACGCCGGCAACCGCAACGGGATGATCGGTAAGCTCGACCCGGCGACCGGGAAGATCACGCGGTACCCGATGCCCGACCCGGCGGCGCGCGATCCGCACACGCTCGTCTTCGACCGGGCGGGCAACATCTGGTTCACGGCGCAGCGGTCGAACTACGTCGGACGCCTCGACACGCGCACCGGCAAGGTGGACCTCGTCAAGGTCGCGACGGCACGCGCACTTCCGTACGGCATCGTCGTCGACCGTACGGGCCGTCCGTGGTTCAACGAGTTCGGCGTCCCCAGGATCGCATCGATCGACCCGAAAACGCTCGAGGTGAAGGAGTACGCGCTGCCGCACGAACGCGCGCGCGGCCGCCGCGTCGAGCTCACCTCCGACGGAAAGGTCTGGTACGTCGACTACACCCGCGGCTTCCTCAGCCGGCTCGACCCCGCGACGGGGAAGGTCGATGAGTGGGCCGCCCCGAGCGGCGCGCAGTCGATGCCGTACGCGATGGTCGTGGATGACCGCGACCGCATCTGGTACGTCGAGACGGGTGTTCAGCCGAACAGACTTGTCGGCTTCGATCCGAAGAAGGGCGAGGTGTTCAGCGTGACGCCGATCGCGAAGAGCGGTGGGTTGACGGTGCGCCACATGATGTACCATGCGCCGACCAAGTCGATCTGGTTCGGGACCGACGCGGGGACGATTGGGCGGGCGAAGATTGAGTAGGGCCGGGCCGCGGTCCGCGGTGCGCGGTGCGTGGCTTGCCCTGCTGCTCGCTCCGGGCGTACCCGCTCCGGCAGCAAGTCAGACTGGCAGCGCTCCCGCGAACGGCGCACCACGGACCGCGCAGCAGCCGTTCGACCTTCTCATTCGACACGGTCAGCTGATCGACGGCACCGGCGCGCCCGCCCGGGCCGCCGACGTCGGCATCGTCGGTGACCGGATCGTGTTCGTCGGCCGGGCGAACCCCAGGGAGCCGCAGCCGAAGCGGACGATCGACGCGACCGGACTCATCGTTGCGCCCGGCTTCATCGACCCACACGCGCACGTGCTGGAGGACCTGTCGGGCGCCGAGCGGCGGGCGAACGTTCCCTACCTGATGCAGGGCGTGACGACCGTCGTGACGGGGAACGACGGCGGCGGACCCACGGACGTCGCGGAGACGCTCGCGCTCTGGGAGCGGCAGAAGCTCGGCACCAACGCCGCGCTCCTCGTCGGTCACGGAGCCGTGCGCCGACGGGTGCTCGGAATGGCCGACGCGGCGCCGTCGGCGCAGCAGCTCGACTCGATGCGGGCACTCGTCGCGCGGGCGATGGAGGCCGGCGCGCTGGGGCTGTCGTCGGGGCTGTACTATGCGCCCGGCAGCTACGCCTCCACCGAGGAGGTGATCGAGCTCGCGAAGGTCGCGGCGCGGGCCGCCGGCGTCTACGACAGCCACCTGCGCGACGAGAGCTCGTACACGATCGGCCTGCTGGCCGCGGTCGACGAGGCGATCCGGATCGGTCGCGAGGCCGCGATTCCGGTGAACATCTCGCACGTCAAGGCGCTGGGCGCCGACGTGTGGGGGCTCAGCGACTCCGTTATCGCGCGCATTCGCGCTGCGCGGGCGTCGGGCGTTCCCGTCACCGCCGACCAGTATCCGTACCTCGCGTCCGGCTCGAGTGTTAGTGCATCGCTCCTGCCCCGCTGGGCGGAGGCGGGCGGTCGCGACTCGCTCCACGCGCGGCTCGCCGACCCGCTATCGCGCGTGCGGATCGTCGCCGAGATGGAGCGCAACCTGGTCCGCCGCGGCGGACCCGCTTCGCTTCTGATCACGGCGTCGCCCGACACGCAACTCGTCGGGAAGACGTTGGAGCGCGTCGCCGCCGAGCGCGGGCTGGCCCCGGTCCAAGCCGCGATCGACATCGTACTCGCCGGCGGCGCCGCGGTCGCGTCGTTCAACATGGCGGAGCGCGACGTCGAGAACTTCATGCGTCAGGACTTCGTGATGACGGGCTCCGACGGCTCGACGGGTCACCCACGCAAATACGGTACGTTCCCGCGGAAGCTGCGGGAGTACGTCTACAACCGGCGGGTGCTGACGCTGCCCGAGGCCATCCACCGGAGCAGCGCACTCGCGGCGGAGACCTTCGGGATCGACGGGCGAGGAAAGCTGGTGGAGGGATCTTACGCCGACGTGATCGTCTTCGATCCACAGAGGCTAGCCGATCGCGCGACGTACGAGGATCCGACGCGACTCGCTGTCGGGATGCGCTACGTGGTCGTGAACGGCATCGTCGCGATAGACGCTGGGGCGTACACGGGCGCGCTTGCCGGACGGGCGTTGCGGCGTGGGGCGCGGAAAGGGAGTTAGGGAAGGCGGCAGGGCGAGGGCGTTTCGGGGAAGAGCGGGGAGGAGCGGGGAAGAGCGCGCTCGCGGAGTCGGCGGATCGACGAAGGGCGATGGCGCGGATAGCCCCTCAGCACCCGAGGCCCCTGGCCGCCACGAGCCCGGACGACGCTTAGGAGCTATCCGCGCGTTTGCGCTCTTCGCCGATCCGCACCATCTGCGTGCCCAACAGACAACTCGAAACCCGAAACTCGAAACTCAAGACGCCAGACGCCCTCCCTTCCGCCCTTGCAGTTGATCGCCTTGCACCGCGCTGGCAGCTTTGAGAGCCAACCCGCCGCCTTCTGCCCGCCGCCCCGCCCTCGTGCCCTATCGCGTCCTCGTAACCGACGAAGTAGACCCTGACGGAGTGGCGATCCTCACGAGTGAGCCGGAGCTCGAGGTCGACGTCGTGCCGACGCTGCCGCAGACGGAGCTTCTCGATCGGATCGGCGGCTATGACGCGCTCGTCGGGCGGAGTGCGACGCGCGTCACCGAGGAGCTGCTCCGGCGCGCCGGACGACTCCGCGTGATCGGGCGGGCCGGCGTCGGCGTCGACAACATCGCGCTCGACACTGCGACCGCGCTCGGCGTCGCCGTCATCAACGCGCCCGCAGGCAATACGATCGCCGTCGCGGAGCTCTTCTTCGGCTCGCTGATCGCGCTCCTTCGCAACCTGCCGCAGGCGGTCGGCTCGATGCGCGAGGGGCGGTGGGATCGCTCGAAGCTCCTGGGGAGCGAGCTAAAGGACCGCGCGCTCGGGATCGTCGGCGTCGGGCGCATCGGGAGCGAGATCGCGACGCGCGCACGCGCGTTCTGCATGGACGTCGTCGGCTACGACCCGTACGTGTCGGAGGACCGCTTCACATCGCTCCGCATCCGACGCGCCGCCTCCCTCGACGAAGTGCTCGACGCCGCCGACGTACTCACGGTGCACACGCCGCTGACCGAGGAGACCACAGGCATGATCGGGCGCCGCGAGCTTGCGCGGCTACGTCCGGGCTCCTACGTCGCGAATCTCGCGCGCGGCGGCATCGTCGACGACCAGGCGCTCGTCGGCGCCCTCGAGTCCGGGCACGTCCGCGGCGCGGTACTCGACGTCTTCGCGACCGAGCCGCCGCCGGCGGATCACCCGCTGCGTCGCGCGCCCAACGTCGTGTTGACGCCCCACATCGGCGCATCGACCGCCGAGGCGCAGCGGAACGTGGCCGTCGACGCGTGCATCGCCGTGCGCGACGCGCTCTTACGCGGCGACATCTCGCGGTCGATCAACGTTGCTGCTGTCGGTTCGGGCGAGTGGCGGGAGCTTCAACCGGCGATCCTCGTCGCTCGGCGCGCGGCTGCCGTCGCGCGCGCGATCCTCGCCGACAGCGGCATGCGCGCCGTGCGGCGGCTCGCGCTCCGCTGCGGTCCGGCGGTCGTCGGCGGCAGCGGTGCCCTGCTCTCGGCCGCGGCGCTCGGCGTGCTCGAGGGCGTGGTCGAGACCGATCGCCTCAACCTGATCAACGCCCGCGCGCTGGCCGAGGCCCGCGGGCTCGAGCTGTCGGTCGCCGAGTCGCTCCAGCTCGGGCACCCGAACGCGGTCGAGATCTCGCTCGCCGGCGGGATGCAGGAGCTCGCGGTCGCCGGCGAGGCGCCGCCGGGCAGCGCGCCGCGCCTCACGCGGATCGGCAGCTTCCACGTCGACGTCACGCCGCGGCAAACGCTCATTGTCCTCACCAACAACGACGTCCCGGGCGTGATCGGACGCGTCGGCACCCTGCTCGGCGACTCGGGGGTGAACATCGCGGAATACCACCAGGCGCGCCTCAAGCAGGGCGGGGAAGCGCTCGCCGCGATCTCCGTCGACGACCCGGTAACGGACGAAGTCCGCCGCGCACTGCTGGGACTTCCCGACGTGCTCTCGGCGACGATCGTGACGTTTCGGGATAGTGGGAGAGGAGTTTGAGGCGGCCGACGTACAGCAGTGGGAGCGGGGCGGAACTACAGGGCGTTGTTCGTTGGGCACGCGGATGACGCGGAGGAACTGCGATGGCCGCGGATGGCTCCGCGACCGCGTCAGGGGTCGTCTAGTCGCACTACCCCGTGGCCGGCGCCGTCAGAATGGAAGTAGATCCCCGACAGGCCCTCCGAGCCGGCGGGATGACAAAGGCCGGGGTCCCGTAGCCTCCCGGGGGTGTAGCCAAAGCGTCGTCGGGGCTCGTGGCGGGTGGGAGTCTTGTTCAGTCGAGGGGCCATCCGCGGAAATCGCCCTTCATCGATCCGCGCTCGTCCGCGTGCGCGCTCTTCCCCGAAACGCCCTTGCAGTCCCGCACTTCTAACCGCCTTGAATGACGACCACCATCGAACGAGACGACGCGATCCGCCGGTCCTTCGCGGCCGACGTGTCCGGGCTCGTGCTCATTCCGGAGGGCGTCACCCGACCGGAGTCGGTCGAGGAGGTGACTGAGATCTTGCGCCGCGCAACCGCCGAGCGAACGCCTGTGACCGCGGCCGGCGGTCAGACGAGCACCACCGGAGCCTCGATCACCGACCGGGGCCTGATCCTCTCGCTACGCGGCCTCGGCCGCATTCTCGACATCGACCCCGCAGCGCGCAGGGCGCGGGTCGAAGCGGGTGTCAGCCTCGGTGAGGTCAAGCGCGCGGCAGCGGCCGAAGGGCTCCTCTTCGCGCCCGACCCGACGAGCGAAGACGACGTCACGATCGGCGGCGCGATCGCCTGCAATGCGTCGGGGGCGCGGAGCCTGCGCTACGGTGCGACGCGCGCGCACGTGCTCGGCCTGCGGGTCGTCCTCGCGAACGGCGACCTGCTCGACGTGCGACGTCCGGGGCTCGAGAAGAACACCGCCGGCTACGCGCTCGCCCAGGACCCAGTCGACTGGTTCGTCGGTAGCGAAGGCACGCTCGGCGTCGTCGTCGAGGCCGAGCTGGCGCTCCTCCCTAAGCCCGCACGCGTCACCGGACTTGCGATCCCGTTCTGCTCCGAGCGCGACGCACTGCGCTTCGTCGTTGCGGCCCGACAGGCCAAGTCGTTGCGGCCGCGCTGCCTCGAGTACTTCGATCGCGCCGCGCTGGCGATCGCGCGCCGCTCTCAGGGGCACGAGGGCTGGCTCGCCGGGGCCGAAGCGACGGTCTACGCTGAGGAGTCGGCGGACGACGACGTCGACCCGCCCCTCGAGGACTGGCTTGCGCTCGCCGAGCGACACGGCGCGCCCACCGATGAGGTGCTCGCGCTCGGGAGCGAGGCGGAGCTGCGCGACGCGCGCCGATTCCGCCACGCTGTGCCCGCGCACATGAACGAGCGCGGCGCCTCGTACCGCGGCGCCGGCGGAAGAAAGCTCTCCACCGACTGGGCCGTGCCCTACCGGCGACTTCCGGAAGCGATCGCCGCGGCGCGCGCGCTCGCGGACCGTGCCGGCATCGAACAGCCGGTCATCTATGGACACGCCGGCAGCGGCCACCCCCACCAGAACTTCATCGCGCGCGACGCCGCCGAGCTCGAGATGGTCGAGCGTGTGATCGAGGCAACACTGCAGCACGTGGTCACGCTCGGTGGAACCGTAAGCGCCGAACACGGGATCGGGAAGCTGAAGCGCCGCTGGCTCCCCCTTCAGGCGACGCCCGCGCAGCTTGGAGTCATGCGGGCCGTGAAGCGCGAGCTGGATCCGTTGGGCGTCCTGGCGCCAGGCAACATCTTCGAGTGACCTGCCTGATGACCATCCCGCGCTTCCGCGCCGTCGTCATCGACGTCGACTCGACGCTCTGCGGGATCGAGGGGATCGACTGGCTCGCCGCGCGCCGCGGCCCGCACGTGGCGCGGGAGATCGCGTTGCTGACCGAGCGCGCGATGAACGGCGAGATCCCGCTCGACTCCATCTACGGCGGCAGGCTTGGGCTCGTACGGCCAGCGGCCGCGGAGGTCGCGGAGCTCGGCCGCGCGTACGTCGAGGCCCTCGCACCGGGCGCGCGCGAGGCGATCTTCCGCATGCGCGGGGAGGGCGTTGCACTCGCGCTGGTAAGCGGCGGGATCCGCCAAGCGATTCGTCCCCTCGCGCGCGAGCTCGGCTTCAGCGAGGGCAGTCTGCACGCCGTGTCAGTGTCGTTCGACGATGAGGGCGTCTACTGTGGGTACGACACACAGTCGCCGCTCACGAACCAGCGCGGCAAGAAGGCGCTCGTCGCCGCGCTCGGCCTCCCGCGTCCGGTGCTCGCCGTCGGCGACGGCGCGACCGACGCGGCGATGCGCGAGGCGACCGACGCGTTCGCGGCCTTCACCGGCTTCGTGCGGCGAGAGCGGGTCGTACACTCGGCGGACTATGTGGTATCCTCCTTCCGTCAGTTGACGGACCTCGTCCTCCCATGACCGCGACGCGCGCCTTCGGCACCTTCTTCCTGCCCGGCCCTACCGACGTCCGGCCGGAGGTGCTGGCCGCCATGACCCGCCCGATGATCGGCCACCGCGGGGCGGCGTTCGAGGAGATGTTCGCGCGCATCCAAGCCGGTTTGCGCCACGTCTTCCGCACGAAGCGGCCGGTGTATGTCAGCTCGTCGTCGGCCACCGGCTTGATGGAGGCGTCTGTTCGCTGCGCCCCACCGGGGCCGATTCTGTCGCTCGTCAACGGCGCGTTCTCGGAGCGGTACGCCCGCATCGCCGCCGCGTGCGGGCGCGCGACGGACGTCGTCGAGGTGCCGCTCGGTCAGACGTTCCGCCTCGGCGAGGTCGAGGCCCGGCTCGCCGAGAAGCACTACGCGGCGGTGACGGTGGTGCACTCCGAGACCTCGACCGGCGTGCTCACCGACGTGCACGCGGTGAGCGATCTCGCCCATCGCTACGGCGCCATGTGCCTCGTCGACAGCGTCACCGGCGTCGCCGGCGTGCCGCTCGAGTTCGACGGGTGGGGGATGGACTTCGTCCTCACCGGATCGCAGAAGGCGCTCGCGCTCCCACCGGGCCTCGCGTTCGCCGCGGCATCGGCCGAGTACGTCGAGCGCGCGAAGGGCGTGTCCGACCGCGGCATCTATTTCGACATCGTCGAGTTCGAGAAGTTCGCCGCCAAGCACCAGACGCCGAACACTCCGGCAATATCCTTGTTGTACGCACTGCAATTACAGCTCGAGTCCGTCGTCGTGGAAAGCATCGAGCGCCGCTGGGCGCGACACGACGCGATGCGGGCAGCAACGGAGCGGTGGGTAGAGAGGTGCGCGGTGCGGATCGGGGTCGAGCTGCGGATGCTCGCGCCCGAGGGTGCGCGATCGCCGACGGTGAGCACGATCACGCTGCCGGAGGGCATGACCGCGGCCGCGATGACGAGAGCCGTCGCGAGGCGGGGGTTCACGATCGGCGGTGGCTACGGGAAGGTCGGTGAGCGCGCGTTCCGCATCGGGCACATGGGGGATCACACGCTCGACACGCTCGGGGAATGCCTCGGCGCGTGCGAAGAGGCGCTGGCAGAACTTCGGGCGAACCAGTAAGACTGACTCATGCGTCTGTCTCTCGCGCTTTCGGTCTTTGGGTCATCCGACTGGCAGCCGTAATAACCTGTGCTCCGAATGCCCATCGGCAGACTGGTAACAGTGCTGACGGCGGTGATCGCCGGCTGCGCGCGGCCCGCGACGCGGCCCGTCGTCCCGTCGGACGCCGTCGTCGCGCTGAGCGGCGGTCCGAACAGCAGTATGGTTTACCTGGCCCGGGTCCCCGGCGGCGTCGTCGCGATCGATCTCGGGTGGTGGGGCGCCGAACGGTCCGTGCGACGTGCGCTGCGCGACCTCGGCGCCTCACCCGGCGACGTGACTGACATCTTCCTCACACACAGCCACCGCGACCACGTCGGCGCCTGGCGGCTCGTCCGCGAAGGCCGATTCCACCTCGCGACCGCCGAGCGGCAGGCGTTCGTCGGAGAGCGTCGGCATCGAGGCTGGATCCCGCGGGCTGCCGAGCGGCTGAAGCGAAGCGACCTCCCGCGTGAGGGCGAGGTCGACGTCCGCACCTTCTCGCGCGACACGACCTTCTCCTTCGGTGCCGACACGCTCCGCGCCTACGTCGTTCCCGGCCACACCGACGGGAGCACCGTCTACCTGTTCCGCGGGATTCTCTTTCTTGGAGACGCGGCGACCTACACGCGTTGGGGCGGATTCGCGCCCGCTCGTCGCGGCTACTCCGACGACGCACGAATCGCGGCCGGTAACCTCGAGGCGCTCTGGAAGCGCATCCCACGCCAGAGCGTTCGCTACGTCTGCACCGCCCACGCGAAGTGCAGCGCGCTGACCCCGGAGTTCCTCGCCGACGTCCGGCGCTGAGGTCATTCACCCCCTGTCTCTGACCCGAGGCATCGATGCGCATCGCCGGCGCTGTGCTCATGCTCTGTGGCGCGTTCTTCCTCGTCGCCGTGGCACTCGCGACCTTCGGGCCTGACCTTCGCGCCGAGCGCGTCGCAGTGGGCGCATACGTCACGTCGGTCCCCAGCACGCTGATTGTGGGGATTGACACTCTCGTCGCCGGCGCGTACCTGCGCCGGCGAGCGAAGGCGCGCCGCACCTTGAGCGAGGTGGGGAGGGGATGACCACCGGCACGCCCAACCACGGAGGCGTCGTGAAGACGTGCATTGCTCTCGCCGCCCTCGCTCTCGCGGTGACGCCGCTCGCCGCCCAGCAACCCGCGCGCACATACGTCCTCGTCCATGGCGCCTGGGGCGGCGGCTGGGCGTTTCGAAAGGTCGATTCGCTGCTCACCGCCGCCGGGCACCGCGTCTACCGGCCGACGCTCACGGGACTCGGCGAACGCGTGCACCTCGCGACGCCCGAGGTCGGGCTCAGCACCCACGTCACCGACATCGTGAACGTGCTGCTGTTCGAGGACCTGCGCGACGTCGTCCTCGTCGGCCACAGCTACGGCGGCATGGTCATCACCGGCGTCGCCGACCGCGTTCCGGAGCGCATCCGCCACCTCGTCTACGTCGACGCGTTCGTACCGGAAGATGGAGAGAGCCTCCTCACCGCCTCGCGCGGCACGAAGCTCGAGGCGTTTGCCCGCCGCTCGGTCGACTCGGCCAAAGCCGGGTTCGTCGTGCCGTCGTGGGTGCGGCCGGGAGCACCGCGTCCCGCCGACGTCCGGCAGCCGGTGCGGACGTTCACCGAGCCGGTGTCCTTTCGAAATCCCGCGGCGCGCCGTCTACCGGCGACGTACATCCTGACCGTCGATCGGGGCCGTTCCGAGGCCGAGGATGATTTTGCCATGTTCGGAGCGCGCGCCAGATCGCGTGGCTGGACTTACCGCGTGCTGCGCGCCAATCACGTCCCCGAGCGCTCGGCGCCGAACGAGCTGACCGAGCTGCTGAGCCGCGTTCCGTGACGGCGACGCGGAGGGGCTGATGCAACGCTCCCCGACCGGCCTGATAATCGTCGCCGCCGGCGTCATTCTCGTCGTCATCGGACTGCTCGCGTGGTCGGGCGCACTATCCTGGTTCGGGCGCCTGCCCGGTGACATACGTGTCGAGCGTCCGAACGCCCGCTTCTACGCGCCGATCACGTCGATGCTGGTCATCTCGGTTGCTCTCAGTCTGATCGCGGCGCTGATACGGCGGCTCTGGCCCTGAGCGAGAGGCCCCGACCTCGTAACGACTCACGGTCCCCGGCCGTCTCTCGGGCGGTGTCTCTGCCGAAACCGGCACTCCGTCCAATTACGCGACCGTCAGGGCATGGAAGTCGATGAAGGCGCGGCAGGCGGCGGAGCTGCGTTTCACCGGGACGGTCTCCGCACCCGTGGCGATCGCCGGCGCGATCATCAATCCGTTCTTCGAGGAGTTCCTGTTCCTCGGATACGGGATCACTGCCGTCGAGCGCTTCGGACTACGCACCGCAATCGTCGTGAGCGTCGCGCTCCGCACCGCGATCCACGCGTACCAGGGCGCCATGGCCCTCGTGGGCATTCTGCCCATGGCGATCGTGTTCACGCTCTACTACGTGCGGACGCGCCGCCTATGGCCGGTGATCGTCGCGCACATCATCATGGACGCGCTTGGTCTCGGCGCGCTTGTAGGCCGGTCAGCGGGCTAGACCGCGCTGCATGGCTTCGTAACCACTGGCCCTTCGGTCGAGGCCGCGACACCTTTAGCCGTCGCGACTTCACGCCCAGGGTGCCGCGCCGACATTGCCGACACTGAAAGATGCACACCTACATCTACTACATTGCCGAGAAGATGCCGGGCGCGATGGAGATGCAGCGCTTCGCGCACCCCATCCACGTCGGCCTCGTGACGGCCAATGACCACGAGGAGGCGTACACCGAGGTGCTCGAGAACCTGCGTCCGACCTTCGCCGACGCGCCGCAGCATCTGGAGGTGCGCTTCGAAGTGGTGACCCCTCCGCGCGGCGGCGGCGTCGGCGTGTGGCGGCACAGCAAGCCGATCGACACGGACATCACTTTTACGGCGGCGGACTGAGTCCGCAGTCGTATCGCAGCCCGCTACTCGAGCAGTCTCCTCGGCCCCCCGATCGACCTCGCCTGCTCGCAGAGCCGCTCGAGCGCCGACGCGTCCAGCCCTTCCCATCCAGTCGGAATCGGCGCCAACCGGCGTCGGTCGTGCTTCGACTCGAAGGCCAGCCAGCCGTGTGAAAGGTCGGTCTGGATTCGCACGCGCGACCGGTCCTCGACCTGCCGCCGCTCTCCCGAGGTACGGCGTCCGCGCCGCCGATCGGCGTTCTTCCTTCTTCGCTCGGCGTGGGACGGCTCGACGTCCCAAACCTCCCACGTCGTGTGCTTCGAGTCGGTGAATTGACGGTGCGGCATTCTCCCCCCCGCGCGCTACGCATCCCGTCCAGCCCGACGACTGTTGCGGAATTTTCGCGCCACGACGTACTCGGCCGGCGCGCCCCTTGCCCCTACCCCGAGACTGGAGGCCGAAGGGAGGCTGCATGTCGGAGGAAGTACGGCGGGACCCACTGGAGCCCGCGCTCAAGAAAGCTCAGGCAGAGCTCGCCAAGCACCTCGACGAGGCGTGTGACACGCCGGCGGATGACGTCGGCGACGTCTCGGTCGACGAGCTCCTGCACCTCGAGGAAGAGCTGCTCGCCGCGGCGCGCGCGGCCGACGAGGCCGTGCGACTCCGGCGACGGCTGGGCGAACGCGGATCGGCGGCCGCGCCAGGCACAGGGACGGCGGGCGCTGCACCGCCGCCGCCCGAGGCCGAAGGCGGGCGCGTCCGCGACTTCCGCGATCGTCAGGGACAGGCGTGGCGCGTCTGGGAAGTCCGGCCCGGCCTCGGACGCCCGCTGAGCCAGCTGCACCGCCACCTCGGCGAGTATGTCTACGGCTGGCTGGCCTTCGGCTGCCTCGACAACGAGATGCGCAAACGTCTGCCGAGGTTCCCGCCAGACTGGCTCCAGATGAGCGATCGCGAGCTCGAGGCGTTGCTCCATCAGGCGATCGAGGTGCCGAAGCGGAGGATCAAGTTGTAGCAAGCTCACAACTTCTCTAGCGGCCGCGCCGCCGCCGCCTCGCATTCGGCCTCCAAGAGCTCGAGCAGCGCATCCATGTGCTGCCGCCGGGTCCTGAAGTTCACGGGGTTGATGCGGAACCAGCTTTTCCCTTTGAGCTCCGTGGTCGAGATCCAGAAGCGGCCACTTTCCTCGACGCGACGAGCGACCTCGGCGTGTAGCCGCGACAGCTCCTCGTCGGTCATCTCGCCGTCGCCCTTGTAACGCACGCAGATCGCGGACATCGGCGGTCGCATTGCCGCTTCGAACGCGGGATGCCCCCGCACCCGCTCGTACAGATGAATCGCCTGATCGACGTTCGCGTCGATCCACCTCCCGATCTGCTCCGCGCCGTAACGCTTGAAGCTCATCCACACCTTGAGGCTGCGGAACCGGCGCGACTGCTCGAAGCCGTGCACGTAGTACTGGTACCGCTCGTTCTCCGGATCCATCTCGTCCGTGAGGTACGCCGGCTTCAGCCCCGCCGATGCCGTGAGACGCGTCTCGTCCTTCACGAGAATCGCCCCGGCGTCGAGGGGCGCGTAAAACCACTTGTGCGGATCGATCGTTACCGAATCCGCCAGCTCGAGGCCCGCGGGAAGGGTCTGACGCCGGCGAGAAAGCAGCATGCCTCCGCCGTATGCCGCGTCGACGTGCAGCCAAGCGCGCTCGCGGTCCGCGATCCGGCGAAGCGTCACCAGGTCGTCGACGGCGCCCGTGTTCGTCGTCCCGAACATGCCCACGATGCACATTGGCTTCACGCCGTTCGCCCGGTCGTCGGCGATCGCCGCCTCCAACGCGTCGATACGGACGCGGAACTCGTCATCGGTCGGCAGCGCGCGGACCCACTCCCGTCCGACGCCGATCGCGTCGACCGCCTTGTCGACGGAGACGTGTCGCTCCTCGGAGACGTAGACCGCCCACCGGTCCCGCACACCGTCGTGCTGCGCCTGGTCGTCCGACGCCCAGTCACGTCCGAGCTTGAGGGCGATGAAGTTCGCCATCATGCCGCCGCTCGTCAGGTTGCCGCCGGCGCCATCCCCCCAACCGACCAGGTCCGTCAGCCAGCGCACCGTTCGCCGCTCGATCGCCACCGCCGACGGACCGATCGTATAGGCGCCCGGATTCTGATTCAGCGCCGAGCAGATAAGATCGGCCAGAACCCCGACCGGCGTCGGTGACGGCGTGATGAGCCCCATGTACCCCGGGTGCCCGACGTGCGTGCAATACGGGATCAGCTTGTCCTTGATCTCGCGCACGACGGCATCGGCCGACGCGCCGCGCTGCGGCAGCGGCTCGTCGAAGATCCGGTACAGCTCGCGAGGCTCGACGTCGGGGAAGAGCGGGCGCTCCTCGATGTGCGCGAAGTAATCGGCGAGGAGGTCGATGAGGTAGTGGCCGGTGTCGCGGAATTCGCGTGGATCCATGAGAGTTCCCAGTTCCTGGTTTCCAGTTCCTCGAGACCCCTCTGACGATAAGCGCCCGGCGCACGATCGGGATCCGTTTCGTGCTGCCCGAACCGGGAACTGGGAACTGGGAACTGGGAACGAGGAACTCGGAACCAGAAACCGCGTCCGCGGACCGCGCTCCTAGTCGTATCGCAACGCCGTCACCGGCTCGATCCTCAGCGCCCGCCGCGCCGGGAGCCAGCTGGCCGCGAGGGCCACGCCGAGTAGCAGGACGACGACGAGCGCGAACGTCGCCGGATCGGTGACGCCGACCTCGTACAGCACGCTCTGCATCACTCGCGTGACGACGAACGCGCCGGCGAGACCGGCGACCATTCCCGTCACGGCAAGGCCCATCCCCTGTCGAACGACGAGTCCAAGAATCGACCGTGGCGCGGCCCCGAGCGCGACACGCACGCCGATCTCCTGGCGGCGCTGGTTGACGGCGTACGCCAGCACGCCGTAAATGCCGAGCGCGCCAAGTGTGAGTCCCATCACCCCGAACAGGAGAAGGAGCGTCGCGAGGAGTCGGGGCCGCGCCACCGTACCGCCGACGATGTCTTCCAGCGTCGAGATGCTGCTGATCGTCTGGTTGCGGTTAGCCGTCCAGATGGCCTCACGCACGGCCGCCGTGTAGCGGACCGGGCTGCCGTCGGTGAGCACAACGAGAGACAACCCGCGGCGCATGTTCTGCGCGAGGTGAATGTACGCCATCGGCTCGGCGGGCTCGGTCAGCGTACGCTGTCGCACGTCGCCGACGACGCCGATGATCGGGACCTCGCCAAAGTTGAAGGCGAGATTCTTTCCGACGGCGCGGCCGCCCGGGAAGTAGCGGCGGGCCAGCGCCTCGTTGACGACGAAGGCCACTGGCGCGTCCGCCCGGTCCGTGCGGTCGAACGTCCTCCCCTCTCGCACGGGTATGCCCATCGCGCGGAAGTAGTCGCCGCCGACGTGGAGCACGTTGACCCGAGGAGCCTCGGGCGGCGTGGACCCGTCCGACGGCGGTGTGACGCGCAGGCGGCGCTCTTCGCCGACGCCGCGGAGCGGGAGGTTCTTTGCCGCGCCGACCGCGCGCACTCCCGGTACGGCGCGGATGCGCTCGAAGATCGACTCGAGGTACGCCGACGACTTGTCGTACTCCGTCCCCACGGGGAGCGAGATCGTGACGGCGAGGACGTTTTCCGGCCGGAACCCGGGATTCACGTCGAGCAAGCGCGCGAAGCTCTTCGTCGCCAGGCCCGCGCCGGCCACGAGCACTACGGCAAGCGCTACTTCGGCGACGACGAGCGCGCCGCGCAGTCGCTGTCCTCGGCCGCCGACCGTCCCGCGCGCGCCCGCGCGGAGGGTGCCCTGGAGGTCTGGACTCGCCGCGCGCAGCGCGGGGACGAGCCCGAACAGGAGCCCCGCGGCGACGGCGATCGCGAACGTGAAGCCAAGGACCGTCGGGTCGATCCCGATCGCAGAGGCGCGCGGCAGCTCGGACGCGCCAAGCGCCGCGAGGCCGCGAACGCCCCCATAGGCGAGCCCCAACCCGAGGAGACCGCCGAGCAGCGCGAGCGTCAGGCTCTCGGTGACAAGCTGGCGTGCGATGCGGCCGCGGCCGGCACCGAGCGCCGCGCGAACCGCGAGCTCACGCTGCCGCACCGTCGCCCGCGCGAGCAGCAGGCTCGCGATGTTGACGCACGCGATGAGCAACACGAACGACACCGCGCCGAGGAGGACGAGGAGCGGCGTGCGGACCTCGCCGGTGATCGCCTCGCGGATCGGCATGACGGTCACGTCGGGATAGAGCTTGTCTTCAGGGTGTTGCTCGGCGAGTCGGCGGACGTTCGCCGCCACATCCGTGTGCGCCTGAGCGGGAGTGACGCCGGGCGCGAGGCGACCTACGACGTCGAGGAAGCGGTTGTCTCGACGGCGCGGGATCGCGTCCTCTGCGATGCGTGAGAGTGGCACCCAGACGTCGAGGCGCTCGCCAGGATACGTGAAGTCGGGCGGCATCACCCCGACCACGGTGTGCGGCACGCCGTCGAGCGTGATCGGCCGCCCGAGGATCGCCGGGTCGGAGCCGAAGTGCCGCTGCCAGAACCCATGCGCGAGAACCGCGACGCGGTCGTTGCCTCGTATGTTCTCCTCGGGGCGGAGCGTGCGGCCGAGGAACGCCGGTGCGCGCAGGGTCTCGAAGAAGCCGTCGGAGACGAAGGCGCCCTCGACACGCTGGGGCGCACCACTCCCGGTCATGTCGATGCCGCTGGAGCCCGGTCCGTACCAATACGCGCCCATCGACGAGAAGCTGCGCGTCGCGGCTCGCAGGTCGCGGAAGCCCGGCTCGGCGAGCGTCACGCGCGGCTGGTCGTTCACGTGGCTTGCTTGCCAGAGGCGTACGACACGGTCCGCGTTGGGGAAGGGGAGCGGCCGAAGCAGCACGCCGCGGACGACGCTGAAAATCGCCGTGTTCGCGCCGATCCCGAGGGCCAGCGTGAGGAGCGCGACCAACGCGAAGCCGGGCGCCGCGCGCAGCGAGCGCAACGCGTACGTCAGGTCCTGCCGCAGCTCGTCGATGAGTGTCATGCGTCGTTTCTCCTGCTCTCGCTGGGCGTCCAGGTCGCGGCAATAGCGCCGCGTGTAATCCACGTCCCCAAAGCGTCGGCGCGCCTCGTTGCGCGCGTCGGCCGGCGTGAAGCCGGCCTCGATCAGCTCCTCCGTTCGGAGCTGAAAGTGCGCGGCCAGCTCGGCGTCCACGTCGTCCGCGATCTGGCGGCGCGTCTTGCGCGGAAAGGTGAAAACCCGGCTGGTGCCGGGAATCCGAGACATCGATTGCTCCCCGGTGTCGGCCTCGGCTACGCCGGCTCCAGCACCTTGAACACGGCGCTCACGTACCGCTTGAGCTCCGCGGTCTCGGCCTGGAGGTGACGCCTCCCGGTTGCGGTGAGCTCGTAGTACTTGGCGCGGTGGTTCTTCGCGGAGACGCCCCACTGGGACTCGACGAGCCCTTTGCGCTCCAGCCGGTGGAGCGCCTGGTACAGCGCCGCGTCCTCGACCGCCAGCTGGCCGCCGCTACGCTGCGCGATCCAGTGCGAGATGCCGTACCCGTGCATCGGCGCCCAGGCGAGCGTCCGCAGGATGAGGACATCGACAGTGCCTTGCAGCAGGCCGAGCGGTTCGCGAGCCATCGGGGGCATCCTCCGGAGTGAGGAAACCTCACATGGTGATATACTCACCATGTGAGGTATTCTGGCGAGCACGTTCGCCGCCGTCAAGGGCACGCGTCCCCGGTCAGCCTGGGGTCAGGGCTTGGCTCGCCTGCGCTCGGACTCGATGACGCCGAGTGGGACCCTGGCGCCGTGTGGTGTGGAGCGGGCGAGGCGCGTCGCGTAATCGAACGCTGCCCGCGCGGCGCGACTGATCGCCTCGTCGCCGTCGCCGCCGTAATTCGTCATCGCGGCGAGCACGAATGGACGGTCGGGGACGGCGACGATCGCCCAGATCGCCGCGACGCCCTCGATGCCGCCCGGCTTCGACGCCACGGCGACATCGCCGGGCACCGCGCGGCGCACGGCGTCGCTCTTCGGGATCTCGAGGATCCGCCGGATGCGCGCGCACGAGTCCCGCGACACAGGTAGGTCGCACCGCGCCACTCGGACCATGAGGTCGGCGGCTTCGCGCGCCGTCGAGACGTTCTCCTCGCCGCGCGCCGATGCCTCCGGGCGGATCATTTTCCGCTGGAGCTTGGTCTGCGGTGCCCCCAGCGACGCCATGGTGCGGTTCACGGCGTCCGTGCCGACGGCGTCGATGAGTAGGTTGGTTGCCGTGTTGTCGCTGAGCACGATCATGAGGACCGCGAGGTCCTCATTCGACAGCTCCGAGCTTCCATCCGCGAACTGGCCGATGACGCCACTGCCGCCCGTCCGCGTCGCGGCCGTCACCCGCTGCCGCTCCCGCAGGATCCCCGGCCGCCCCTCCGCCTGCCGGAACAGCTCGATGAGGATCGGAATCTTGATCGAGCTCCCCTGCGGGAAGACGAGCTGCTCATTCACCCCGATCCGCGTCCCGTCCGTGAGGTCGACGAACTGGATTCCCATGACCCCGGTGAACGACTCGGAGATCTGCCGGAATTCCCGCTCCAGCTTCGACCGAAGGATCTCGCGGTGCGGGACCTGGGAGACCGCCGGAGTTGGCAGGAGCGCGGCGGCGGCGAGAAGGGCGAGCGGGGTCCGCATGGGGGTTGGTTTGGAAGAGCGTTCGTGGGTAGGGCGTTTCGGGGAAGAGCGGGGACGAGCGCGCACGCGTGCGCGCTGTTCAGGAACAACGCCGTGCCCTTCCCCCGCCTTGCCTACGTCCCCCCACTCCACGACTCGAAGATCAACTCGGCAATCCTCCCGATCGCCGCCTCCAGATCCGCGTACGATCCCCGGTTCTCCGTCGTGAACGCAGAGATCACGATTGCCCCCGACGGGGCGTAGATGATGCCGACGTCGTTCGCGAGATAGGGCGGCCAGTCTCCGGTCTTGTGGCCGATCGTCGCCCGTCCACGGATGCGTGCCGGCAGCCGCGACGAATAGAACTGGCGCCGCAGGATTCCCCGCATCTCCTCGGTGGCTCGGCGCCCCGCGAGCTCGCCGCGCTCGAGCTGCTCGAGGAGACGCGAGCTTTCACGCGCCGTCGTGCGGCCGAGCCAGCGGTTGGGATCGGCCACCAGCACTGCCATGCGGCGCGGCGCACCCGTATCGCTCGGGAAGCCCCGCTCGAAAACCTCGCGATCGGAGAGCGCGGCGAACGTCGTGTCGACCGCCTCCCAGGCCGCGCGGAAGACGCGGGCGGTCGTGTTGAGGAGCAGCGTTTGCTTGTAGCCGAGCGAATCCAGCATCCGGTTCACGCGATCGCGGCCGACCTTCGCGATCAGGATGTCCGTCGCCGTGTTGTCGCTCGTGATGATCATCTGCGTGATCAGATCTCGCCACGTCGGGTTGAGCCCGATGTCGAACGTCTGCAGAAGACCAGAGCCGCGCCGGAGGTCGTCCGGTCCTATGATGCGGCGCGCTTCGAGGATCAGCGCGCCTCCCGCTTCAACATCGCGGTACGCGAGCACCATGATCGGGATCTTGATGACGCTGGCCGTGTTCATCGGCACGTCGGCGCGGATGGCGATCTCGCGGCCGGTGGCGAGGTGCTTCGCGTGCAGCGCCGTCTGCGCGGGCAGCGAATCGAGAATGCCGCGGATCGCCACGACGAGCGCCGCCGAATCCAGCCCCGCGGGCGCGGGCGTGACGTTGCCCGTCGGGGCGCCGGCGGGTGCGGACGACGGCGCGGATGCGGTCCCCGGTCGGCCGCCGCCGGCGGGCCGAGCGTTCGCCGGCGCCGCCGCGCCGCCGGTAGCCGCGGCGCCCGAGCCCGACGCGCAGCCGATTGTGACGAGCATTACGAAGGCGAACGCCCGGCCGCCGGGCTTACCGATGAGATGCATGACTACGGGTTGTGTGCTTGACAGGTTTGGAGTTTCGGCAGTACCATCGCACCCGTGAGCCAGAGCCGCCAGTGCTCGTGCTACGCGGGCTACGCGTACCGGTATGCGACCCTTACCACGGGCCGCCGCCATGCGACGCGTCTGCAGAGCTCGATGTAACAGACACGGGTAGCACACTGGCGCGAGCGGCCCGGCGGGTAGCGGCGGGCCGCTTTTTTGTTGCCTTTTCCGGGAGCCGGTCATGATCATCGTCACGCGTAAGGGGATCACCGACGAGCAGCTCGATCACATTCGCGAGCGCGTCGAGTCCTACGGCCTGCGCACCCACCTGTCCCGTGGCGAGCAGCGGACGGTCATCGGCTGCATCGGTGACGAAGCCGTGCTCCGTGAGGTCGCGTTGCTCAGCATCCCCGGCGTCGACTCCGTCACGCCGGTGCTGACCCCGTACAAGCTCGCATCGCGGGAGTTCGCCGCCGAGCAGACCGTGGTGGTGGCCGGCGACGGCGTCGGTGCCAGCGTCGGCGGGCGCGAGCTGGCGATCATCGCGGGTCCCTGCTCGGTGGAGGGCGAGCGCATGCTCTTCGAAACGGCGGTCGCCGTACGCGACGCGGGAGCCGGCTTGCTCCGCGGCGGCGCGTTCAAGCCGCGCACATCACCCTACTCCTTCCAGGGACTCGGCGCCGAAGCGCTGCGACTCCTTGCCGCGGTGCGCACGCAGACCAAGCTGCCGGTGGTGACCGAGATTATGGACCCGCGCCAGATCGAGCTCGTCGCCGGCCACGTCGATGTGCTCCAGGTCGGCGCGCGCAACATGCAGAACTACTCGCTGCTTGCCGAGCTGGGACGCGTGCGGAGGCCGGTGCTGCTCAAGCGCGGCCTGTCAGCGACGATCGAGGAGCTGCTGCTCGCCGCGGAGTACGTCATGTCGCAGGGCAACCCGAACGTCATCCTCTGCGAGCGCGGCATTCGCACGTTCGAGACGAAGACGCGCAACACCTTCGACGTTGCCGCGATTCCGGTTCTGAAGCGAGAGACGCACCTGCCCGTGATCGTCGACCCGAGCCACGCCGCCGGTCGCGCCGACCTCGTCGCGCCGCTGGCATTCGCCGCGATCGCAGCAGGCGCGGACGGCCTGATCGTCGAGGTGCATCCGAACCCCGAGCGGGCCCTCTCGGACGGCGACCAGTCGCTGACACTGGGCGCCTTCGCCGAGATGCTGCGGCAGCTCGCTGTGTTTGCCGAGGCCGCCGGTCGGACGCTATCCTCCGTGGCCGAGCCGGTGTCGTAGAAGAAGCTATCAGCTATCAGCTATCAGCTATCAGCTATCAGCTATCAGCTGCCATGACGGACGACGACCGTCAGGCGCCGACGACCGCCGACGGCGTGGAGCTGGAGGCGATCCGGGCGGAGATCGAGCGGGTTGACGAGGCGATTGTCTTCCTCATCGACCAGCGCCTGCGCCTGGCGCGCCGCGTCGGTGAGCTGAAGCGCACGGTCGGCATGGGTGTGCTCGACCCGAGCCGCGAAGCTACAGTCGTCCGACGCGCCGGCGCGCTGGCGCGCGAGCGCGGTCTTGACGACGAAGCCGTCCGCGACGTCTTCTGGCGGCTGATCGAAATGGCGAGGACGGCGCAGGGGGCCGATGCGGGGAAGGGCGATTAGCCGAACTGCGGACTGCAACCGACTGCGGACTGCGGACTAAAACCTTCCAGCGTGCCCCTACGGCCGGCTCGAAGCGTCCCGAGGGCGTGAGTCCGCAGTCCGCAGTCGGGCTACGGTTCCGGCCTCTCCTGCGCCGCGGCGGTCGTCGCCGTCGCCGGCGCCTTCTCCTCCTCCAGCGTCTTCAGCACGTCCCGCCACGCGAACTTCCGCCCCGTCCCGCGGACGTAGTAGTCCATCCACGCCATCTCGGCCATCGACTTGAGAAGCTGATTGCGCGGGTCGGGGATGCCGTGGGTGTTGCCCGGGTACACGTAGAGCTCCGTTGGCACACCGAGCCGCTTGAGCGCCATGTGCAGCTCCTCCGACTGCGGCCGCGGCACACGCGGGTCGCCCTCGACGACGTGGATCATCGTCGGCGTGCGGGCGTTCTTGATGTACTTGAGGGGCGACTGGTTCCAGTACGCCTCGAAGTCGTCGTACGGGAGCTTGTTGCCGAGGTAGAACTGGCGGTTCCGCTGCACGTCGCTCTGCGCGTACATCGAGATCCAGTTCGACGTGCCGGCGCCCGAGCTGATCGCCTTGAAGCGGTTCGTGTGCGTGAGGATCCAGTTCGACCAGTGGCCGCCGGCGCTCCAGCCGAGGACGCCCATCTTCGTGCTGTCGATGATCCCCTGAGCGATCAGGTGGTCGACGCCCGTCATGATGTCCTCGTACCCCTTCTGGAAGTAGTTG
>JBHELH010000065.1:0-11368 GCA_046263215.1 Gemmatimonadaceae bacterium
GCCGACTCGCCCGTGACCGGCCGTTGGATCGCCGGCGTGGCCGGTCGAGACATGCCGATCTGTTCCCTATTCGTGGTCTGGCACGACGACGGAGCGGGCTGAATCGCCAGAGTCCAGTAGGTACGCCAGCAAATGCGGCGCCGTTCGGCTGGAGAAGCGGCTCGCGGCGCTCTTGCGCGATCTCGCCGACCACAAGCGCATGAGCCTGAGCGCCTGCCTCGAGGAGATCCTGCTGCACACCAGCGAGCCGTTCGGCGACGGCGTCGCGAGCCCGCACACGAAGAGCCAGCTCGCGCTCATCCAGGACCTGAAGAAGCGGCAGGGCATCGAGTACGATGATCGCGACGGCTACGCCCTTCAATGCACGACGACGGAGCCGCGATACTCCCCACCGACGGCGACCTAGGTGAGGACTCGTCCGGCCGCGAGCATCCTACTCGGCCTGTATCGCGCTCCTTGGATCCAGTCCCGCGGCGCGCATTGCCGGGATCCAGCTCGCGGCGATCGCCACGCCGACCAGCACAACAGTCACCAGGCCGAACACGGCGGGGTCGCGCGGAGACTGTTGGAACAGCATCGGAGCGATCCACTTCCCGGCCGCCAGCGCGACGGCACCGCCGATGACGATGCCGGCGAGGGCGAAGCGGAGGCTCGCGGTCACCACGAGTCGCACGATACCCGCTCGTCCCGCACCGAGTGCCAGGCGCACCCCCAATTCATGCATTCGCTGCGTGACGCTGTAGGCGATCACGCTGTAGAGTCCCACCGCGGCGAGTACGAGCGCCAGAACGCCAAAGGCGGTGAACACCTTCGCGCCCACGATCCACGACCGCATCCTCACGTCGATGAAGTCGCCGAGCGGCGTGACGGTGACGAAGGACGTCCCCGGCATCTCGCGCTGCAGGCGCCTCCGCACCGGCTCCACGAGCCGCCTCGCGTCGCCCCGCGCCCGCACGAACAGACCCCCGTCCTGCGGCCGCCACTGCGCTGCCGGCAGGTAGTAGAAGAACAGTCTCGGCTCGCCCTCGATCGACTGTGAGCGAATGTCCTCGGCGACGCCCACGACGTAGGTGCACGGCATCGTGTCCGCCTCTATCCTTATGCACCGACCGATCGGATCCGTTCGGGGCCACAGGACAGCCGCCATCGACTGCCCGATTACCGCGACGCGCCGCGCGCCGTCGCCATCCGTGTCTTCGATACCGCGGCCGCGCAGGATGCGCGTGCCCATCGTCGCGAAATAGTCGGCCGACACAGTATTGACGTTAAACTGGCCAAGCTTACTCACCGAATCGATTCCAGTGACGAAGAGTGGCCAGGACGATGCGCTTGCGAGCGGGATCGACTCCTGGAGCGTCACGTGCGATACCCCCGGTTCGGCTTTCGCCGCCGCGAGGAGGCGGAGCCGAAGCGCGACCGTTGCGGCGCTATCGAGCCTGACGTCGCGCATGGTCAGCCCGACGACGAGCACCGAGTCGGCGTCGAAGCCCAGCCGCACGTCGCGCACGTTTCTCAGACTGCGGACGAACAGCCCGGCGCCGACGAGGAGCACGACCGAGAGCGCGCATTGTACCAAGAGCAGCGCGGTGCTCAACCCCCTTCCTCGATGGGTGGCGTTCCGCGCTCCCGACTTGAGATCGTCCATCAGGCTGACGCGCCGTACGCGCGCCATCGGCACGAGGCCGGTCAGCAGACCGACGCCCAGGGCAACCGCCCCGGCAAAGAGGAGGGTCCGTGGGTCGGTGATGACCGGGGCGCGCTCCGTGCCGGGAAGCAACGTCGCGCTGAGGACCCTCGCTCCCCACACGGCGACGACGACGCCGACGGTCCCGCCGAAGAACGCGAGAACCAGTCCTTCGGTGAGCAGCTGGCCCAACAGCCGCGCTCGACTCACGCCAAGCGCGATGCGAACCGCGATCTCGCGACGCCGGCGGATGGTGCGCGCGAGCACCAGGTTGGCGACGTTGGCGCACGCGATGAGGAGCACGATCAACGTGACGCCGCTGAGCCATGTGGCGGCCCGCGCCGTGGTCGACGGCTCGGGGCCGCGCTCGGTCAGGATCGACCCCGCGAGCGCGCGCGGACGCACCACCGCCAGCGGCGGGTTGCCCGGACTCGCGTCGATCTGCACTTGGTAGCTGCGTCGAAGCGCGTTGGTCAGATCGGCCGTCGCCGCGGCGACCGTCACCCCGGGCTTTCGCCGAACGATCACGCCGAGCCCAAAGGCCGTGCCGTACGTCGTCGCCCAGTTCGGTCGTCTGCGGCTCGCGGCGTACGTCGCGACGGGCACGAACGCCGCCGGCGGCCGATACGGCCACAGCCCGACGAATCCGTCGGGGGCCACGCCGATGATCGTGTACGCGACCGCGTCGATGTGCACGCTCGACCCCAACACGTCCCGCCGCGAGCCGAACTGCGTCCTCCACAGCCCGGCGCCGAGCACGGCGACGCGCGCCGGGTCGGGAGGGGCGTCCTCGCTGGCGGTGAAGTACCGCCCGAGGATCGGCGGAGCGTCGAAGAAGCCGAAGAAGCCGGCGCTCACGACGGCGACGTTCCGGAGCCGCGTCTCCTCTCCGACGCCGACGGCGAGCGTCCTGAGGTTGACGCCTGCCGTCTGCGAGAACGCCGTCGACCACCGGGCGAGGTCGACGTAGCGCGCGTAGATCCCGCCCGTCTCGCGCTCCTCCCCTCGGGATGTCCGGTAGAGGTAGACACGGTGAACCGACGCCGGGTCGATCATGCGCGCCGGCGCGCGGAACAGCAGTCGGTCGACGAGCGAGAACATCGCGGCGTTGGCGCCGATCCCGAGAGCGAGCGTGAGGACGACGCCGAGCGTGAACGTCGGGTTCCGCCGCAGGTCGCGCAGGGTGTACGTCGCGTCCCGCCACATCGCCTCGAGCGAGGGCCAGAGCCAGACCGCTCGGGCCTCCTCGCGCATGAAGGTCTCGTTGCCCAACGTGCGCCGGGCCTCGGCACGCGCGGCGGCCGGCGACATGCCGCGCCGGACCAGGTCGCGCTCGATCATCTCGCGGTGGAACGCCAGCTCGTCGATCAGGTCGGCCTGGTGCGACGACAGTCGGAGCCAGTAGGCGAGGCGGCGGAGCAAGCGCATGGATCCCGAGCCTCAGGCGAAGTCCAGAACCAATCGTATGGCCGTGACCACTCGCTCGAACTCCTCCCGCTCGGCGGCGAGGCGCTTTCGTCCGGCGGCGGTCAGGGTGTAGTACCGCGCGCGGCGATTGTTCTCCGAGACGCCCCACTCCGGCTTGACGTAGCCGTCGAGCGCGAGGCGCTGGAGCGCCGGGTAGAGGGAGCTCTCGCCGATCTGAAAGACGTCCTTCGACAGCTCCCTGACGCGTTGGGCGATTCCGTATCCGTGGTTGGGCCCGCGGACGAGGGTGCGCAAGACGAGGAGGTCGAGCGTGCCCGGGAAGAGGTCGGCTGGCGTTCGCGGTGCCACGCGCTGGCTTCCATCGGTAGACGATGGGAACGTTGTCGAGCGGGGGCGGACGTGTCAAGCCCCATCGATAGACGATGGGAACGGCGTCCCGCGAGGTCGGGCAGCGGTCCTAGGCCTCGAGTCGCAGCAACGCCTAGCCCGCCGCCGCGATCGCCGGACGATTTCTACGTCTAAAAGCGCAGTACGAATCCGGCCTTGGCGACCAACCGCCCTCCCTCCTCCGCAGCACCTAATGCCAATACTGGCATTAGCATCCCTGGACGGTCCGGAGCGTTGGACGGCCAAGCAGCAAATCGGGGCCACTGAATGCTTGATCAGCATCTACGTTCATTCCCAGCACATTTCCTGTGGGGAGCTGCGTCCGCTGCATACCAGGTGGAAGGAGCTTGGAACGCGGACGGGAAGGGACTCTCCGTTTGGGATGTCTTCGCCAAGATCCCTGGAAAGACGTTCAAAGGATCAAACGGTGATGTGGCTGTCGATCACTATCGCCGTTACAAGGAAGACATCGCCTTGATGGCGGAAATGGGATTGCGAGCCTACCGATTCTCTGTGAGCTGGCCCCGGGTCTATCCTCGCGGAAGAGGGGACATCAACGCGGCTGGACTTCAATTCTACAGCAGCCTGATCGACGAGCTTCTATCTCATGACATCGAGCCGATTCTGACTCTCTATCACTGGGATGTTCCTCAGTCGTTGATGCAGGAGTATGGCGCTTGGGAGTCCAGACAAATCATCGAGGACTTCAAGAACTATTGCGTCACTCTATACAAGCATTTCGGCGACAGGGTCAGATACTGGGTGTCGCTGAATGAACAGAACTACAACCTCCATCATGGTTTTGTAACCGCCATGCACCCGCCGGGCGTAAAGGACAGAAAACGATTCTATGAGGCTAACCACATCGCGTTCTTGGCTAATGCACGAGCGATCGAGTCCTTTCGCGAGCATGTTCCTAACGGAAAGATCGGGCCGAGCTTTGCCTATTCGCCAGCATATCCTCTGACGAGCGAGCCAAGCGATGTCTTGGCGTCTGAGAATGCAGAGGCGTTCACAAACGATTGGTGGCTCGATGTGTATTGCTGGGGGAGATATCCACAGGTCCCGTTTCGTTATCTAGGCGAACGAGGACTCGGTCCAACTATCCAGGAAGGAGACCTCGAATTGCTCCAGAAAGGAATTCCTGACTTTCTCGGGGTGAACTACTACCAGACGCTTACCTACGAAGCCAACCCTCTGGATGGTGTTTCAGAGGGAACGATGAATACGACAGGGCAGAAGGGAAGCGGCCAAGAAACAGGTGTTCCAGGGTTGTACAAGACAAAGCGTAATCCAAATCTAGAAACCTCGAACTGGGACTGGGCGATAGATCCGCTAGGACTACGCATAGGACTGCGACGTGTTACCAGCCGTTATCAATTGCCAGTACTGATTACGGAGAATGGTCTGGGTGAGTTCGACATTCTGGAGTCGAATGACACCGTGAACGACGAGTATAGAATTGCATACCTTCGCTCCCACATCGAGCAGTGTAAGCAAGCGATCAGTGATGGCGTTGACCTCCTCGGCTATTGCGTATGGTCGTTTACAGATGTGCTGAGTTGGCTCAATGGCTACCAGAAGCGTTATGGGCTCGTGTACGTGAATCGCGACGAAGCCGATCCAAAGGATTTGAGACGCGTTCGGAAGCGCAGCTTTTATTGGTACCAAGATGTCATCAGCACGAATGGCCAGAACGTCTGAGGGTCGGAGCGCTTCGTCGACGATGCTCGCGGTGGGCATGCACGGCACCGGTGCGGTTGCCCGCCACCACTAGACACTATTGGAGTGCGCGATGACCCCGACTCGGCAGCTCGTCTCCTCCGGCAGTCCGTTCGAGCCGCGGGTGGGGAACCTCGACCACGACGTTCCGGCCGGGCCCCACAGAGCCGCGATACTCCCCTCCGACGGCGACCCGGGCCTGGACGTTCAGTCCAGCTTCTCCGATTGCTCTCCATGTAAGATTGCGGCACCATGACGTCGCGACTCGCGATCTTCGACATCGACGGCACGCTCACCGCGACCAACGAGGTGGACGACGAGTGCTTCCTCTGCGCCGTCGCCGAGGTGTTCGATCTGCCGCGGGCCGCGGCGCTCGACTGGTCGGCCGCGCCCCACGTGACCGACTCCGCGCTCGCACGATGGCTGTCGCAGGAGCACCGCGGCCGCGCCCCCGGCGACGACGAGCTGACGCGCCTCCGCGCCCGGTTTCTCGAGCTCCTCTCCGACGAGCTGGCACGGCGCCCCGACCGGTTCGCCGCGGTTGCCGGAGCACCCGGGCTCTTCCCACTGCTCCGCGCCGAGGGATGGGAGGTGGCGCTGGCGACCGGCGGATGGCGAGCGTCGGCGCAGCTCAAGCTCGCCGCGGCTGGGCTGGATTGCCGCGACGTGCCGCTCGCGTGTGCCGACGACGGTCTGACGCGGGAGGAGATCGTGCGCGAAGCGTGTGCCCGTGCGGGCTTCAGCCTTTCGGCGTCGACCGAGATCGTGAGTGTCGGTGACGGCGTGTGGGACGTGCGTACGGCGCAGCGCCTCGGTCTACGCTTCGTCGGAGTCGGCGAGGGGTCCCGTGCCGAAGCGCTGTATCGAGCCGGAGCAGGCACCGTGCTTCCCGACCTGACCGATGTCGGCGCAGTTCTCGCGGCCCTCGACGCGGCGACCGTGCCCGAGTCCCCGCGTTCGAGCGGCGTCACGATCCCTTGACCGCCCGAGAAACGACGAGCCCTCACCAGGCGTAGGTCGATCGTAGCGTCCTCTCAGCGGGAGCGCCCAATGCCATTCATCCAGACCGCGCGGATCCTCACCCTGACGACGTTCGCCGCCGCCTTGATTCCGACGCACCCGTCGCCTCGCGTCGAAGCCACCGGCGTCGCCGTTCCGCCGCCGTCCGGCATCACCCCGGACACCTTCCCGACGTACGACCGTGTGCTACTGCTCGAGACGACGTCGGAGACGTCGGCGAATGTCAGCATCGGCGACGTCTCCGGGGACGGTCATCTCGACATCATCCTCGCGAAGGGGCGGCATTGGCCCCTCGTCGATCGAGTGCTGCTCGGAGACGGCGCCGGTCATTTCGCGGCCGGCTACGACCTCGGCCCGACCGCCGACCGGTCGTACTCCGGGCGAATGGCCGACGTCGACCGCGACGGCGATCTCGACGTCGTCATCAGCAACGACGCGCCCGATCCCAAGCTCGTCTACCTCAACGACGGCAAGGGACGCTTTCGCGTCGGATCGACCTTCGGCCGGCCCGCGTGGGCGACTCGCAACGCGACCGTCGCCGACATCGACGGCGACCGGTTCCCGGACATCGTGGTCGCGAATCGCGAAGGCACGACCCGCGCCAACCACGTCTGCTTCAACAGGGGCGGCGGACGCTTCGACGCCGATTGTGTCGCATTCTCCCGCGAGCCTGCCACCACGATCGCCGCCGCCGACTTCGACCGCGACGGGATCGTCGACCTCGCCGTTCCGCATCGGGACGGGGGCCAGAGTCGAGTCTACCTCGGCGGGCCGAAAGGAACCTTCTCCGCCGCGCGCACGATCCCATTCGGTCCGCCCGACGCTTCGATCCGCGTGACCGAGGCCGCGGACCTCGACGGGGACGGCTTGCTCGACATCGTCGCCATCGACGAGCGGAAAGGCACGGCAGTCTATTTCGGACAGCGGGGCGGCACCTTCTCGGCTCCCCTCCATGTGGCCGGTCGCACGCCGACGCCGTACGCGCTGACGGTGGCCGATCTGAGCGGCGACAGCAAACCCGACATCATCGTCGGCAACGTGGAAGCTCCGTCGACCGTGTACTTCAACGACGGCTCGGGGCGACGGTTTCACGCCGTGCGCTTTGGGGACGAGAAAGGGACGCTCTACGGGTTTGCGGTCGCGGACCTGAATCGGGACGGCGTCGTCGACATTGCGGCGGCGCGCTCGGACGCGCCCAACGTCGTGTACTTCGGGCGGCGGATGCGCCGGTAGGCGGTACTCGCCGCGGGTCGCTTCCTGGGTGTAAGATCGGCAAGCGCGCCAACATCACTTTCACGAGCCGGCTGAACGCCGAGCACGGCTTCTTTCAGGATCCACGCGCTCGAGCATCCGCGGCCGATCATGCAGTACCGGCGCAGACAGCTCGAGTACTATCTGTCCCGACACGCCGAAGTGTTTCGCGAGACGCAGGGACGTTCCGATGTGGTGCCGAGCCTCTAGACTGTTTCCGACATGGACGAAGCAATCCTGCATCGCGCCCGACAGTGGTGCCGGCGGATGAGCGAGACGGAGCTCCTGAACGAGTACGCCCGCTTGTCGGACCAGGTCCGACCGGAGGCGCGCCTGGCCCTCGATGAGGAGGTCAAGCGCCGCAACCTCGACCCCCCACCGCCGGTCGTACGCAAGCACATCGTTCTGACCACGGCGTCAGGGCTGGACGGCTATCGCGTGGCTCGAACGCTCGAGATCATCTCGGCCGAACGGTCGTTCGCGATCAATGTCTCTTTTGACCTCCTCTCCAGGCAGCTGCACGGGGAGGAGGGCCTCCAGGACTCAGTCCGGAACGTCTTCCGTGATGCGAGGCGGACGTGCCTCGCGGACCTGCGGCGCGAAGCCGAGGAGGTCGGCGCCGACGCCGTTATCGCCGTGAGCCTCGAATACAGGGAGCTGTCAAACCTCTTGTTCGTGGTCGTCAGCGGGACCGCGGTCCAGCTCGAGCCGGTCGCCGGCGCGGGTGAACACGTGATCGAGGCGATCGAGCGCCTCGTGTGATCGGCCCGCCGGGCCGCCTCCGGCGTCGAATACCGGCGACCCTGGAGACTCGCATAGATTACTGCACAGTCCGCGTCGGAGCGCCGAATATGTTGCGTATGGCCGTTGCTGCCACCGTTCCGCTCTGCCTCGCCGCGCGAATCGCCAGCCCGCAGGCGATCCTCGAGAACGATCAGATGCGGCTCGAGTTGATCGGACTGAAACGCTGGACGCTACCGATGATCCAGGACTCGCTCCGGCGCTACGCGCCGAAGGACTCGCTGTTGTCGCACGCGTGCGCCGCCATCCTCCGCGAGAAGCTGAAGTTCGCCGACGCGTCGGTGGTGTATTACGAGACGACGATCTCCGGCGAGCAGATGAAGCCCTACATGGCTGTGACGGTGGTGGAGCCGCAGGATTCCGGGCTCGTTCGCTATCGCAGGCCCTTTCGGAATTCGCTGCCGGCTCGCCGCGCGTGGGAGCCGGTCGGCGCAGTCTTCGAGAACCACAACGCCGCCTTCCAGCGCGCTCTTCAACGCCCGGACTTCCTGCTGGGTGACGCCCCCCTCCTGGAGGTCGACTCCGCGATCCGGCCCGCGCTACCCCTCCGCCGATTCCTTCGCGCCCACCGCGCGCGGAAGGACCGGCAGCGCGCCCTCGCCACGCTGGCGACCGATGGCAACTGGCAGAACCGCGTCGCCGCCGTGGTACTCCTCGCCAACTTCGCTAGCAGCGACCCCGCGTGGTGGGCGCTCGCCGACGCGCTGCGGGACCCCATGGCCCCTGTCGGTGGCACCGCCGCCCAGGTGCTCTCTGTCCTGAGGCGCGGGGCACCACGCCGCGTGAATTGGGCGCCCGCGACCGAAACGGTCCGGGCGCTCCTCGACGGCACGAACCTCTTCGTGCACAACGAGATAATGGAGGTGCTCGCGGCGACCGAGGTCAATCCGGCGCTCGCGCGGCCGCTGCTGAAAGATGGCGGGTACATCGTCCTCGCGAAGCTGCGCTCGCAGGGGACCGCGGAGCGACAGGCGGCGCGCCGGTTCCTCGTCCAAGTCGCGGGGCGCGACCTAGGCGACGACCCGGCAGCGTGGGAGGAGTGGGTCCGCGGCCTGTAACGCGGCAGCGTACCTGCGATGATGGCGTTCTACGCCGAGCTCTTTCCCGAAGGTCGCCGCGCGGCGCGCACCATCTATCAGGCCGCGGCGTTACCGCACGGCGGGCGGGTCCAGGTGCAGGCCGTCGCCGTCCGCGAGACATGAGCCTCACGCTGCCGGACGACTGCGCCCCGGCCTTCGATCCGGCCCGCGATCCTCCTGACTCGCTCTACGGCTTTGCTCGTGCCGAGTGGGCGGAGGCCGCGCGTCGCGCAGGCGGCACGATCGCGACCGTTGTTGCGCACTGGGACCGCGCGGTCGCCATCGCGGTCGCCGGTGGCGGCATAGGGCTGGAGATGGCGACGTTCGTCGCGCTCGCGTCACTCAGCCCGGAGCACGCGCGGCGAGCGGTCGCGCGGCTGGAGCCGGCGCTCTCCCGAGATCTGGACCAGTTCGAAGCCGCGTGCCGTGCCGACGGGAGCCTCAATGACGCCTGGCTCGCCGCGCTTACCCCTTGGGACGATATCAGCAAGTGGCCGGCGCCCTACCGGACGTACGTCGAGGCGGATCTTCGGAAGGAGTTCGCCGACGCGCGGCGGCTCCTGGCGCTGGCGAGTGCCACGGAGTCGTCTTGACCATGCGACGATGCCGCGTGACGAAAGTCGTAATCATGACGAAGGCAAGCCGCAGGTCTGACGGCCGTAGCGCCTCGCGTCGCCGAGCCCTCGGATGAGCGACTCCACCCCGACCCGCCGACGCGCGCGGCTCGCGTGGCACACCGCGCTGGGCTCGTCGGCCGTCGCGGCCGTCAGCTTGGCCCTGGCTTTCGTGATGGGAGCGAGCCGCTTCGGAGAGGTGATCGTCTTCCTGGCTGCCGGCGCGGTCTTGGTCATGCTCGTCGCGGCGTTCCTCGCCCTGTGGCTCTGGCTGAAGGCCCGCGATGCGGAGAGTCGCAGCGCCGTCGAGAAAGCTCGGCGCACCAGCGCCGAGTCCCGGGCGCCGCGGGCGCCCGTCACGGAGTCCGCGTTCTCCGCCGCGCAACCGTCGTCGTGAGCGCGCACACGGCTCGGCGCCTCGTGCTGGCCGCGCTGGTCCTCGCCGGCCTCGTCGCGGTATGGTGGCTCTATGCCGCCTTCGAGCCGCATCGGGCGAACCGGCGTCGCCAGCAGACGCGCTTCTCATTCCTCAAGTTGGGTATGCCGAGCGCCGTGGTCCTGCGCGAGGCAGGCGCAGCGGACCACGCCTGCCGGGGCGGCGAATCCGTGCGCGTGTTGAAGGGTCAGTTGGCCGACGACGCCGCTAGGGCCGCCGGCGAAGAAGAGCTTCTGCAGCGGCTCGAGCGCGAGACGGCCGAAGTGCTCGTCTACCATTTCCCGGAGCCCTCGGCAGAGCGTCGTCGCCTGGCGTGCGGGCCCGCGTACCTCGATACCGCGATCGGCCTCGACACGGCGCGGAACGTTCTGTGGTTCACGGTCCTCCTGGGCGAGGATCTGGTGCGCCACGGACGGTCATCGCGGCCGAATAGATGAGAGGGGCCATGCCGAGCCGAGGAATGGCCGCAGCGTGAGCGTACGCAATCGGACGAACCCAAGATCACCTCCCACATGACGACACTAGACGCCCATCCACCCGCGCGGACGGTCGGGCCCATGCGACCCAGAGAGCTCACCCTCCGCGGCCTGATCCTCGGCTCGCTCCTCACGCTCGTCTTCACCGCGGCCAACGTCTACCTCGGCCTCCGCGTCGGTCTGACGTTCGCGTCGTCGATCCCCGCGGCGGTGATCTCGATGGCGATCCTCGCCCGCGTGCGGGACTCGTCGATCCTCGAGAACAACATCGTCCAGACCGTCGCCTCCGCGGCCGGCACGCTGTCGGCGATCATCTTCGTCCTGCCGGGACTCGTGATCGTCGGCTGGTGGACCGGATTCCCCTTCTGGCATTCCTTCCTCATCTGCGTGGCCGGCGGCGTGCTCGGCGTGCTGTTCACGATCCCGCTGCGACGCGCGCTCGTGACGACCTCCGACCTCCCCTACCCCGA
>JBHELH010000066.1:0-4126 GCA_046263215.1 Gemmatimonadaceae bacterium
CCCAGCTCACCGCCGACGGCGCCATAGCCGGCGACGTTGTGCGTCGCGTCGACGTCCAGGCTGCGGTAGTTGTAGCTCCGCGAACCCACGCCGACGCCTGCGAAGGGTGTGAACGTCATTGAGCGGCCCGCCATCCAGCGGGGCGCGCGGGCCTCGGCGCCCACGTCATACGTGAAGACGTCGAGCTTGGGGTCGCCGACCGAGGCGAGGTCGCGGCTCCGCGCCCACCCGAACATGGTCGTGATGGCGAACCGCGAGCGGATGACGTAGGAAACCTGCGCCGTCGACAGCTGGGCATCCTTGAGGACATTCCGCTGAGCACCGGTTGGAATCAGCGCGCCGGAGGCGAAGAGGAACTCCCACCCGTTCCGCTGCGGGGCCGCCGTTTGCGCGTCGGCGGTGTTCGCCGTCGCGAGGAGGATGCTGCACGCGACGGCGGAGAGTGTGGCGCGAGTGAGACCGTGGCGGCCGGCGCGGGATGGGGGGGCGGCGGCGGGCGAGGACCTGGACATGTCGCTGGGCCTGGGGGAGGGTGTGGGGCGATCCGTGCGCCATACTGTGTGTGTATGGCGTAGACGTATTAGTGTATGGCATACACCAATTGGTCTAGCATATGCATAGTTGGAGGATTGTCAAGCACTCGGTGGGGTGAAGATGCCGGGAAGAGCACGGCAGGAGCTTCGTTGGCGGAGCGAGCTGCTGTGGGAGACCGACGCGCGGCCGAGTCGCGGCCCGAAGCGGGGCCTGACGTGCGACGACGTCGTGCGGGCAGCCATCCGGATTGCCGACCGGGACGGCATCGCCGCGTTGACGATGCAGGCGGCTGCCGAGGAGCTCGGGTTCACCACGATGGCGCTGTACCGCTACTTCCCGAGTAAGGAAGCGCTCATCGATGCGATCATCGACGCGGCGATGGGAACGCCGCCCCGCAGAACGGGGCCCAACGGGGGATGGCGCCGCGAGTTGGAACGCTGGGCGCACGCAAAGCGAGCCATGATGATCTCGCGTCCATGGCTGGCGGAGCTGCCGTTCGTCGCAGCGCCACACGGGCCCAACTGGCTCAGCTGGGTGGAACGCGCAGTGGAGGCGCTGTCTGGCACGGGGCTGAGCGCCCGTGAGGTGTTCGATATGCTGCACACGATAGATGGCTACGTGCGCGGGGGATCGGACACGGCGATATCGCGGGCGAAGGCCAACGCCCGCGGCATGTCGGACGAGGACTGGGAAGCAGCAGTCGCGGCCGACCTTGTGCGCGCGGTCGGCAACCCGCGCTACCCGGCACTATCGGCCCTGATCACCTCAGGGTCAGCCGGCGGAGCGCATACGTTGGACGACTGCTTCGACTTCGGGCTTGAACGCGTGCTGGACGGGATCCAGGCCTACGTCGACTCGCGCAGCGGGCCGTCGACGCGCCGCTCTAAGGTTTCGCGCAGGAGGCAACGCGCATCTCCGTGAGTCTAGGCCTCACGGTGGCCTGGCTTTCGTGACGACGACCGACGTTGCTGCCCCTCGACATGCGCTCATCGTCTTCGCCCGGGCTCCCGAGCTTGGGTGCGTGAAGACGCGTCTCGCCGCCGAGTTGGGCGCCGAAGCGGCGCTGTTCATCTACCGCACGCTGGCGGAGCGGGTGATTTCCGCAGTGCGCGCGGCTACGAGCTACTCCTCGCGGGTGGTCTTTACCCCGGAGCGGGCAGAGCCCATGATGCGCGAGTGGCTTGGGCCGTCCGTAGACCTGCAGGCGCAGGCCCCGGGAGACTTGGGGGAGCGAATGGCCGCGTCCATCGCCGACGCGATCTCGGCCGGAGCCGAGCGCGTGGCGGTGATCGGCACGGACTGCCCCGACGTCACGGTGAGTGTCGTGGAGGAGGCGTTCACCCGGCTGGATGCTGCAGATGTTGTCCTCGGCCCCGCGAGCGACGGCGGGTACTACCTGATCGGCATGTCCCGGATTCACTCGGCGCTGTTTGCCGATGTGCCGTGGAGCTGCCCGGACACACTGCGGGTGACGCTCGAGCGGGCGCGCGCCTGCGGGCTTTCAGTCGCGCTGCTCGCGGAGCGGCGCGACATCGACGCCGCGGCCGACTGGCGCGCATGGCTCGCGTCAGCCGATCAGCCAGCCGGCCCGGCACGGTAGTCACGCAGCGCCGGCGGCGGTCCTGTCTCGTCAAGCAAGCGGAGCGCTGCGCGTACCACGGCGAGCTGGCCGGCCCCGTCATTTGCCTCACCGAGCGGCGCACCGAAGCGGAACGGCACGGCAAGCGTACGCGGCGGGTGCACCTTCTCAGCGACCGAGCGGACGAGTGCGACGCAGACGGTCGCGATCCCGTGCTGCTCCATGACGCCGGCGATCAGTCCCACGGACTGCGTGCAGAGCGGTCACACAGGGACAAGCAGCACCGCTTGCACACCGTCGCCCACCAGAGTGCGAGCGGCCTCCGGGGCGCTCTCTCGTACGAGTCGTCCGGGCGCTGTGATCGACCCGTTGAAGCTCAGATGGCGTGGCGCCGCAGAGCCAACCTCGCCGCGCTGCACCAGCGTGCGGAGTCGCTCGATCGGGAGCGCCACGTTCCGGTCGGCCTCCACCGGTGCGCGATCGAACGCATCACTCGTCTGGCCCACGGCGAGCGCATGGAGGTCCACGTCGTCCGGAATGATGCGGAAGCTGTAGTCACCCCCTCGGACACGGCGGAACGGCTTGTCGACTCTTGGGCGGTAGAGTCCCGCCGTCGTCACGAGTCCGACCTTCGTCTCAGCCAGGGGTGCGCCCAGACGCGTCCACACGACCGGATCGACGGCTCGCCAGCGGTAGAGCGCCATCTCCAGCCGGTAGCGGAGCGGCAGCTCCGAGAAGTCAGCCACCGACGTCAACGACCGGCAAGCCGCGCCAGGAAGGCACGCACTCTCGCCGCGTTGGTGCCGACGTCGCTCCTCCCGACGCGTGAGACCGACCTCACGTCCACGCGGGACCCCGCCTGGTCCGGACGTACACGGACGACCACATCGTCCTTGAAGCCGAACCAGCGGGTCGTCGCGGTCGCCTCCAATCGACCAGCCGCGCTGTCGGCGCTGACGATCCGCCAATCCATTGCGTTCGCCGTCGCCAGTGCGCGTGCGAATGCCACCGCGGGCAGCGCGTCGAGGTGGAGCGGGCGGATGTCCGGGTAACCCTGCCGTTGCAGCGCGGCCACGCTGTCGCCGCCGTATGTGGCCGGGTTAGCCGCGTCCGCACGCAGCGGCAGCACGGCGACGAACTCCGGTGGATTCTGCGTATCTGTGGTGATGTCGTGGATCGGCGGCACGCTCTTCGCGCGCTGGGCCCATCGCCAGGGGAGCACGAACGCGGTGCACGCGACGACGAGCGCGAGGAGGAGCGCCGCGAGTCCGCCGCCGCGAGGACGGGAGACGGCGAGGGCGATCAACGTGAGCACCGCGCCCGCGATGCCGACATACGCTGCCCAGCGAATCAGCCCCAGTCCGGTGCGGAAGTTCCAGAGGCCCATCCGCGTTCCCGGACCGGCGGCGACCAGGAGGAGAATTGCGAGTCCTGCTACGAGCATCGCGAGCACCCGGAGTTTCATCGCGCCCTCTCATTGATCAAGTTGCGATCGGGGAGCCGGCATCCGTGCCGAGGCATTACGAGAGCAACAGGTGAGTCGGCAGAGATCGTACCCGCGCGATATGACGGCGGCGGAACACTCTGCTCCCCACGTGCGCGTGAGATGTCAGCCATGCTCGGGCGCGGCGCCGTCCGAGACCGGCGAGTCCCCATGCGGCCGGTAGCGCGCCGCGAGCTCGTGCGGCGAGGCACCGAGCCGGTAGGCGATCATGATGCGCCAGTTGCGGAGCATGCGCGTGAACGGGCCCTCGCGCTCCCACCGCCGCGCCGAGACGGGGAGTTCCGAGCGGAGTGATCGGACGGCGGCGATGCCGCGCAGCGCGTCGACGAGCGCGACGTCCTCCATGACTGGCAGGTCGGGGTAGCCGCCCACCGCCTCGTAGTCGGCGCGGGAGACGACGAGGCCCTGGTCGCCGTATGGCAGGCCGAAGAGCCGCACCCGCAGACGCGCGCCGAATTCGATCAACCGGTAGCGCCACCCGCGCGCGTCGATCCGGAACCGGAACGCGA
>JBHELH010000067.1:0-53494 GCA_046263215.1 Gemmatimonadaceae bacterium
AACGAGTACTACGGCATCTTCGGGGTCGGCTCGACGCGCGCGTTCGGCGGCGCGCGGCCACTCGTGAAGGCGTATCTGACGCTCGGCGAGCTGCGCATCGCGCAGCTGCTGGGCGCCGCCATTGCCGGTGTCGGCGGCGCGATGGGAGGCGACGCGGACGCCCGGCCGCGCACCGTCATGGAGGCGATGGCTGGCGAGCAGACGATCCCGTACGGCTCCCGCCGCTACCGGCAGGGGCTCGATCAATTCCGCGCGAACCTGCGCGGGCTGCTCGGCCGGTACCGCGACGCGGGGATTCCGGTATTCATCGGCACTGTCGCGAGCAACGAGCGGGATCAGAAACCATTCGTCAGCAGTCTCGCGTCGCGAAGTGATACGACGGCCGACGCGTTCTTCGCCCTCGGCAAGCTGTTCGACGAGCGAGGGGACTACGCGCGAGCGCGCGCCTACTACCGGTCGGCCAAGGAGCGCGACGAGCTCCGGTTCCGCGCACCGGAGGGGATCAACCGGATCATTCGCGAGGAGGCGGCGCGGAGCGGCGCGACCGTCGTCGAGACGCAGCAGGCGCTCGAGCGGGCGTCACCGGGCGGGATCGTCGGCAGGTCGCTGATGCTCGAGCACGTTCACCCGAACGTTGACGGCTATTTCCTCATTGCCGACGCGTTCTACGAGTCGCTGCGCGCGAAGCGAATGATCGGCGCCTGGACGACCCCGATTCCGGCGGTGCAAGCGCGCCAGGACTTGCTCGTGACGCCGCTGGACTCCCTCATCGCGCTGCTGCGCACGGACCGCCTCCTCTCCGGCTGGCCCTTCCAGCCGCGCGGGGCGTCACGAGTGCCGATCGTCGACACGCTGCGGCCGCGCACGGCGGTCGAGCGGCTGGCGCAGTCTGTCCTCTTCGGTAACCTCCCGTGGCCGGAGGCGATGGAGCGGCTTCGCGCCGAGTACGAGCGTGCGGGCGAGCCCGAGCAGGCGCTGCGGATCGCGCGCGCGATGGCGCAGGAGTACTCGTACTCGGCCGAGCCACTGATGGATGCGGCGCGGCTCGCGCTGGCGCAGCACAGCTACGAGGAGGGGATGCGCTACGTGCGCGCCGCGAACGAGCGGCGCGAGACGGAGCAGACGACGGCGCTGCTCGGGCTGCTGCTGTTGCGGCACGGCGATTCGGAAGGCGGCCTGCGGCACCTCCGGCGCGCGTCGCAGCTCGCCCCGCGCGACGAGCGGCTGCGTCTCACCGTGATGGCGGCGGAAGCGCTCCCCAACCTCGAGCGGGAGCGCGCGCGGCTGCCGCGCAACGCGGACCTGCTCTACAACCTCGCCGCGGCGTACGCGCTCACGCAGCAATACGAGAAGTCGCGCGAGCTGCTGGCGGCACTCGAGCAGGTGGATCCACGCCACCCCGGTGCCCGCGAGCTGCGGCAGAGGCTCTCGCCGGGCTCGCCATGACACCGGTGCCGCCCCGCCGTTACGTACTGGGCATTTCGGCGTTCTATCACGATTCCGCCGCGTGCTTGCTCGCCGACGGCGAGATCGTCGCCGCAGCGTCGGAGGAGCGCTTTACGCGGAAGAAGGGAGATGCCGCGTTTCCCGCGCACGCCGTCGAGTACTGCCTGCGCGAGGGCGGCATCGGGGTCGGCGACCTCGCATGTGTCGGTTTCTACGACAAGCCTCTGCTCAAGTTCGAGCGCATCCTCGAGACCTACCTCGCCGTCGCGCCGCGTGGCTTCACGAGCTTTCTCAAGGCCGGCCCGCTCTGGGTGAAGGAGAAGCTCTTCACCGACCACGAGATCCGGCGGGCGCTGGGCCAGATAGGTGCGAGGTGGGAGGAAGGAGGCAGGAGGGGGGAGTATGCCGGCCTCCTTCCTCCTTCCTCCCACCTCGAATACGATGGCGACGTGCTCTACGCGGAGCACCACGAGTCGCACGCGGCGAGCGCGTTCTTCCCGTCGCCGTTCGAGGAAGCAGCGATCCTGACGGCGGACGGCGTCGGCGAGTGGGCGACCGCGTCGATCGCCGTCGGCCGCGGAAGCGACGTCGAGATCCTCAAAGAGCTGCAGTGGCCGGATTCGCTCGGGCTGCTCTACTCGGCGTTCACCCATTACATCGGCTTCAAGGTCAACTCGGGTGAGCACAAGGTCATGGGGCTCGCGCCGTACGGCGAACCGAAGTACGTCGACCTGATCTTCCGCGAGATCGTCGCTCTGCGCGAGGACGGCTCGTTCACGCTGAATCAGAAGTACTTCGGCTACCTCGCCGGACTGACGATGACGAGCCGCGCGTTCGACGAGCTGTTCGGCGGTCCGCCGCGCGTGCCGGAGTCGAAGCTCACACAGAGGGAAATGGACCTCGCGCGCTCGGTGCAGGTCGTCTGCGAGGAGATCATGCTGCGCATGGCGCGCACGGCGCACCGGGAGACCGGCCTCGAGAACCTTTGCCTCGCCGGCGGCGTGGCGCTCAACTGTGTGGCCAACGGCCGCATCCTGCGCGAGGGCCCCTTCCGCCGGATCTGGATCCAGCCCGCCGCAGGCGACGCCGGCGGCGCGCTCGGCGTCGCGCAGCTCGTGTGGCACCGCACGCTGGGGCAGCCGCGGCGCGTGACGCGTGGGCCGGATGGCGCGCCTCGCGACATGATGCAGGGCGCCTACCTTGGGCCCGCGTTCGGCGACGCGGAGCTCGAGTGGTTCCTCGACGAGCGAGGCGCGTCGTACGAGCGGCTGGACAGGCGCTCGGTGCCGATACGTGTCGCCGAGCTGCTGGCGGAGGGCCGGATCGTCGGGTGGTTCAATGGGCGCATGGAGTTCGGCCCACGCGCGCTCGGCGCACGCAGCATCCTTGGTGATCCGAGGTCGCCGAGGATGCAGGCCGACATGAATGTGAAAATCAAGTTCCGCGAGGGCTTCCGGCCGTTCGCGCCGAGCGTGCTACGCGAGCGCGTGCACGACTGGTTCGAGCTGGACGACGACTCGCCGTACATGCTCCTCGTCGCGCCGGTGAAGCGTGAGCGGCAAATTCCGATTGACGACGCTCAGCGCGCCGGGCTGTGGGGCATCGACCTGCTCAACGTGCCGCGGTCGGACATTCCCGCCGTGACGCACGTCGATTATTCGGCGCGCATCCAGACGGTGAGCGAGGAGACGAGCCCCGAATACCACGCGCTCCTGCGCGCGTTCGAGGGCCTCACCGGGTGCCCGGTGCTGGTGAACACGAGCTTCAACGTCCGCGGCGAGCCGATCGTGTGCACGCCGGAGGATGCGTATCGCTGCTTCATGCGGACGAACATCGACTACCTCGTGCTCGGACCCTTCCTGCTGGCGAAGTCGGCGCAGCGGGGGCGTGCGGACACCGACGAGGAGGCGCGAACGTGGCCGAGGCAGTTCCAGCTCGACTGACGAGGCCACAGACGCCGCGCGAGCTGCGGTCGTTCGCGCTGAGCGTCGGCGGGGCGTTCGTCGCGCTCGGCGCGCTGCTCTATTGGCGCGGCGGCACGACGGTGGGCGGCATTCTCGGTGGGATAGGTGTCTTGCTCGCCACGGCCGGTGTGGTGGCGCCCAGTCGCCTCGGCCCGCTGTACCGCACATGGATGCGGCTCGCGCTCGCGATCTCGAGGGTGACGACACCGGTTTTCATGGGCATCGTCTACTTCGCTGTTCTCACGCCGATCGGTCTCGCGATGCGGCTCTTTGGGCGTCGTGTGCTGTCTCGCCCGCGCGGTGCGCCGACGTACTGGGTCAATCGGCCGGCGGGAGCGCGGCGCAGCGACCTGCGGCGCCAGTTCTGAGGCTCAGGCCGATGGCGAGATCGTCGCTGCTGCGCGAGCTCTGGGCGTTCATGCGCGTGCGCAGGAAGTGGTGGCTGCTGCCGATTATCGTGATCATGCTGCTCGTCGGGCTGCTGATCGCGTTCGCGCAGGGGTCAGCGCTGGCGCCGTTTATCTACACGATCTTCTGACCGGGGCGGAACTGGAGGGAAGATGCGAGTGAAGCGCGGGACGTCGGAGGCGGGAAGCGGGCAGCGGTGGGCGGCAGTGCTCGTTGGCGTCGGTACGCTTGTCAGTGGGATTCTCGGGGGGCGCGCGCTCAACGCACCTGCCGCTCCTCCCGTCGCTGCGCCGGCCGCCGTCCAGGTTTCTCAGGCCGCGCCTCGCAACGTCGTGCTCATCCTGAGCGACGACCACCGGTACGACTTCATGGGGTTCATGGAGCGCGCGCCGGAATGGCTCGAAACGCCGAACCTCGACCGCATGCGCGCGCAAGGCGCGCACGTGCAAAACGCGTTCGTCACGACGTCGCTCTGCTCGCCGAGCCGCGCGTCGATCCTGACGGGCCGCTACGCGCACCGGCACGGGGTGGTCGACAACACCTCGCCGATCCCTCCAGGCACGCTGTTCTTCCCCGAGCACTTGAAGCGCGCCGGCTATCGCACGGCCTACGTCGGCAAGTGGCACATGGGAGAGGACGAGGAGAGCGACAAAGCCCGCCCCGGCTTCGACCACTGGGTGAGCTTCCGCGGTCAGGGCGTTTACGTCGATCCGGTGCTCAACGTCGACGGTGACCGCCGGCAGTTTCGCGGGTACACGTCGGACATCCTGACGGACCATGCCGTCGCGTGGCTCCGCCGGCACCAGCGCGAGTCGGCGAACCGGCCGTTCTTCCTCTACCTGTCGCACAAGGCCGTGCACGCCGAGTTCATCCCGGCGCCGCGCCACGCAGGGCGGTACGCGCGCTCGCCGATCCCGTACCCGGAGACGATGGCGAACACGGAGGCGAACTACCGGGGGAAGCCGCGGTGGGTGCGCGAGCAGCGCTACGGGTGGCACGGCGTGGACTACGCGTACCATGGTGCGATGGATTTCGACTCCTTCTACCGACGCTACGCTGAGGCCCTGCTGGCACTGGACGAAGGGGTTGGGCGCGTGCTCGACTATCTGACTGAGTCGGGCTTAAGCCGCTCGACGTTGGTCCTATACATGGGCGACAACGGTTTCTCGCTCGGTGAGCACGGGCTGATCGACAAGCGCCACGCGTACGAGGAGTCGATCCGCGTCCCGATGCTTGCCTGGGCGCCGGGGTTCATCACGGCGGGCAGTACGGTGACGACGATGGTGCGCAACATCGACGTGGCGCCGACGTTCTTCGATCTCGCCGGCGTGCGCAGCCCCACGCCGATGGATGGGCAGTCGGTGCTGCGCGCGCTCCGCGGAGAGCCGGTAGCGTCGCCGGGCGAGTTGCTCTACGAGTACTACTGGGAGTACGCCTACCCGCACACGCCGACGACGTTCGCGCTCCGCGGCGACCGGTACAAGTACATCTACTATCACGGGATCTGGGACACGAGCGAGCTGTACGACCTCATGGCCGATCCCGACGAGCGAACCAACCTGATCGCCGTCCCGGCGCTGCAGGACACGGTGCGCGCGATGCGCGACCGCCTGTTTGACCGCCTGGAAGCCACGGGCGGGATGCAGATCCCCGTGCGCCGCGGCAACTGGCAGGCGGCGGAGCGCAAGCCGCACTGAGCGGCGAGCGGGCGAACCATGACGGTCCGCATGGGTGTCATCCCGCAGGAGCGAGCGAAGCGAGCGAGTGTCGGGATCTACTGTCCCTACCTCGTGGCTGGCGCCGTCAGAGGGGGAAGTAGATCCCGACAGGCGCTGCGCACCTGCGGGATGACAGATCACCCTAAGCCCGCATTCCGCAGCCCGCAGTCGTCACACCATCACCGCCTCCTCCACGTCCGAGAAATCCGGATCCGGCAGCTCCGTGTACACCGGGTTCGACAAGTACCGTTCGCCGAAGTCGCAGACCACCGAGACGACCAGCTTGCCCTTGTTCTCCGGTCGTGACGCGACCTGGAGCGCCGCCCAGGTGATCGAGCCGCTCGAGATGCCGGCGAAGATCGCTTCCTCGCGCGCCAGGCGACGCGTCGTCGCGATCGCGTCGTCGTTCGTCACGCGGATGATCTCGTTGTAGATCTTCGTGTCGAGAATCCCGGGCACGAAGCCGGCGCCGATCCCCTGCTGCCTGTGCGGCGACGGCTCGCCGCCGGAGAGCACCGGGCTTTCGCTCGGCTCGACGGCGACGATGTGGAGGTTGGGCTTCCTCTCGCGGAGGTAGCGCCCCGCGCCGGTGATCGTTCCGCCCGTGCCGACGCCCGACACGAAAACGTCGACCTTGCCCTCGCTGTCCTCCCAGATCTCGGGGCCGGTCGTGCGGTAGTGGATGGCGGGGTTCGCGGGGTTGTCGAACTGCCGCGGCATCCATGCGAGCTCGGGGCCGATCCGCTCCAGGATCTCCTCGGCGCGGGCGATCGCGCCGCGCATCCCTTTTGGCCCCTCCGTGAGCACGACCTTGCAGCCGAGTGCGCGCAGCATGTGCCGGCGCTCGATGGTCATCGTCTCCGGCATCGTAAAGATGCAGCGGTAGCCGCGCGCGACCGCGGCGTAGGCGACGCCGATCCCGGTGTTGCCGCTCGTCGGCTCGACGACGACCATGCCCGGTTTGAGCGTGCCGCGCTCGATGGCGTCATCGACCATCGCGGCGCCGATGCGGTCCTTCACCGAGTTGTACGGGTTGAAGCCTTCGTGCTTGACGGCAACGCGCCCGGGCAGACCGGCGGTGAGGTTGCGGAGCCAGATGAGGGGCGTGTTCCCCATCGTCTCGGTGATGTCGCGATAGATCTTGCCGTGGGCCATGAGGGTTCTCGGCGTGGGTGAGACGCGATTGCGGCGGGGTGTGCCCGCTCGTCTTCAAGGTAGCATGCCGACCCGCCACACGGCCCGCCACGCCGCACCCACGGTCCTCGCCGCGGCCGCCTTGATCGCGCTCTGCTCGCCGTCCGCGCGCGCGCAGTCGACGCGGACGGTCGCCGAGTTGATCGCCGCCGGCGACGCCGCGTGGACGGCGCGGCGGCACGACGCCGCACGCCAGGCGTACGCGGAGGTCGTGCGTCGGGACTCGTCGTACTCGCGCGCGGTGTACCGGCTGGGAACTCTGCTCGCGTGGAAGCACTCGCTCGACGACGCGCTCGCACTCTACCGTCTGTATAGTCGACTCGAGCCACGCGACGCGGACGGGCCGCTCGCCGTCGCGAGAACGCTGGGGTGGGCGTCGCGCTATGGCGAAGCGCTCGCGACGTACGACAGCTTGCTCGCCCGCGATCGCCGAATGCGGGGCGCGGCGCTCGGGCGCGCTCAGACGCTCGCCTGGAGCGGCAAGCTGCGCGAGTCGAGGCGCGCCTACGAAGAGTGGCTTCGCGATCATGCGTCGGATGCCGACGCCTGGTGCGGGCTCGCCGCCGCCCTCCACTGGGGCGGACATACGCGCGCTGCCCGCGAGGCCCTTCGCCGCGCATTGGAGGTGGAGCCCGCACACGCCGAGGCGCGAGCGCAGCTGCGTTGGGTGGAGGCAACGCTGTCGGCGTCACTCGAGCCGTCCGTCGTCACGACGAACGACACCGACGACAATCGGAGCACCCTCTACTCGGTCAGCGCCGGCCTTCCACTGTTCGCCGGTGCGCGAGGTACATTCGCCGGGAGCCATCGCTTGGCGGACCTCGCGACGCTGCACGGGACGGCGACGACCGGCCGCGCCGCGGTACGGTGGTCGCCAGGCGCGGGTCGCGTGACGCTCCGTGGCGAGCTTGGCGCGACGGCCCTGCGCGGTGGCGCGCGGGGCGGTGTGGATTCGTCGTCGACGGAGCTACTGGCGGGCGCGCGAGTCTCGGGGCGACTCGGGCGGGGCGTGTCTGCCGGCGTCGGCGTGGCTCGCGCCGCGTTCGACGAGACCGCTGCGCTGATCGTCGGCGGACTTTCCACGACGAGTGTCGACGGCGACTTCGATTGGGCGCTGCCGGCGCGGCTCTCACTCGGCGCCGGCGTGAGCCGTGCGGCGATCGCGGGAGGAACCGTCGCCAATACGCGGCTCGCCGCGTCGGGCGCGCTCCGGTGGACGCCGCGCCGCGGCACATCGTTCGCGGTCGGCGGGCGCACGTTCGGATACGCGAGGGAAGTCTACGACGGGTACTTTGCGCCGAAACGCTACCGCCTGATCGAGGGAAGCGTGCGCATGTCGCTCGGCCGCGAGTTCGGTTGGGCGGTCGAAGGCGAAGCCGGTGCGGGGCAGCAATCGATCACGTTCTTCGGCGGCGGAACAAACGCCCAGCTCGCGTCGCGCGGGACGGTCGCCCTAATCTACCGCTGGGCGCCGGGCGTCGAGTGGAAGCTGAGCGGAGGTCTCGCCAACGCAGCGTCGCCGACGACCATCAGCTCCGCCGAGTATCGGACATGGAACGTCGGTGTCGGCGGGGGAGTAGTCATTCCGCGGTTCTGACTCCCGTTCGACGCCAACAGCCGCTCGGGCTTGCCCACACGACAGAGGGGTAACGGATTTGTAGCGGATCTCCGAATCAGGCGGATGACTGCGTTCACATCAAAGGGAACGGTCATCCGACTGATTCGTCAGCGCGGCTCGGAGACCGCTCGGCGCTCGAGGCTCGACCGCAGCGCGCCCGGCGGCGCGGCCACGGCGGGCGCCGCACCCGCGAAGCCCTCACGGCGCATCGCGCCCCAGCGCTGGTCGCCGCGGAGGACCTTCCAGAACGCTTTGAGGCGATACCACACCGTCAGCTGCCGGTAACCGACGGCTTCGGCGAACGCGTAGAACAGCAGCCGCAGCACATCCGCCGGTCGCCGGTACCGCCGGAACGTGGCCTCCTCGAGCAGGATCGCCCATGTGGATAGAAGGACACCGTACAGGAGGGCTACGGAGAGGAGGAGCCACGCGAACCTGAGGTCCACGGCCCCGAGGGCGAGGCCCAAAGCGAGCGTGACGTAGCCGAAGAGCTCGATGAGCGGCGCGAGCGCTTCGCCGAAGAGGAAGAACGGGTAGGCGATGAATCCCAGCGTGCCGTAGCGCGGATTGAACAGGAGCCGCTTGTGCGTCCACAGTGTCTGCAGGAGCCCGCGGTGCCAACGCTCCCGCTGGTTGCCGAGCAGGCGCAGCGAGACCGGCGCCTCCGTCCAGGCCACCGGGTCCGGAATGAACGACATCACGTCGGGGAGCCGCCGCTCGCGGAGATAGCGGTGCAATCGTACCACGAGCTCCATGTCTTCCCCGACCGTTCCCACCGCCCAGCCGCGAATGGCGAGCAGGTAGTCGCGCCGGAAGAGGCCGAACGCGCCGGAAATGATCAGGTTTCCGCCGAGCCGGTTCCAGCCCAGGCGGCCGAATAGAAACGCGCGCAGGTACTCGACCACCTGAATGCCGGGGAGCCAGCGGCGGTCGACGCGCGCCTTGGTGACGCGCCCGTGCTCGATCGTGCACGAGTTGGCGACGCGGACCGTCCCTCCGACGGCAGCAATCCGGGTGCCGAGGACGAACGGGCGGGCGAGCCGGAGGAGCGCGTCCGGCTCGATGAGCGTGTCGGCGTCGACGGCGAGCACGTAGGGATTGACCGCGGCGTTGAGCCCGGCGTTGAGCGCGTCCGCCTTGCCGCCGTTCTCCTTGTCGATGACGAGGAGCTTCGAGTACTTGCGCGACCGATAGTACGCGCGTATCCGCTTCGTCCGCACTGTGACCATGAACGCCGCCGGGACCTGAAACAGCTCGTACGCCTCGATCAGCCGCTCGAGCGTACCGTCGGGCGAGCCGTCGTTGACGACGATCACCTCGTGGCGGGTGTACTCGAGCGTGAGGAACGAGAGCGTGCTGTCGACGATCGTCAGCTCTTCGTTGTACGCGGGCACGAGGATACTGAGACCGGGGAGGGCTCCAGAGCTGAGGACGCGAGTCAGCGCCTCGTCCTCGGCAAGGTGCCAGTGCGACCAGAGCTCGGGGATCGCGAGCAGCAGCTGGAGCCCGTAGAAGGAGTTGAGCGCCACGAAGTAGACAAGTATCGAATAGTCGGTCCAGCGCAGCGCTTCGACCGTCGTTGCGAGCAGCGTCGACCAATCCATCGTCATGCGGCGCCCAGCTCGGCGATCGTGCCGTCGGAGAGCGCGCTCACCATGATGGCCATGTCGCGCGCATACGTGTCGTCCTTGCGCGCGGCGACGGCGTCGAGCGCTTGACGTCCCGACTCGCCCAGCTCCGCCAGTGCGAGTGCGGCGCGGAGCCGGACGCCCCACGCGCGGTCGCTCAACGCGGTGACGAGGAGCGGCACGGCCTCGGCGCCGGCGACCGCGCCGAGTGACCGCGCGGCCTCGGCGCGGACGCGCCACTCGGGGTCGGCGATCCGCTCGGCGAGCGCGGTAGCCGTGTCCCGGTGCGGGAAGCGTCTGAGGGCGCGGGCGACGGCGGCGCGAACACCGGCATCCGGGTGGCGGTGGAGCACGGCGGCCGCCGCAAGACACTGCGGGTCGCTAATGGCCTCGGCGAGCTGAATCCACACCTCGAGGCGCGGCGCCGGGCCGCGCGCCCGCAGGCGCCGCAGAAGCGCGGGCGCGGCGAGACGCGACACGGCGCGCAGCGCCTCGGCCTGGAAGAGCCGTACCGCCGGCGAACGCTCCGGCATGCGCTCGATGACGTCGGCGATCAGCCCCTCGTCGTCGAGGCGCGTGAGGCAGTTCGTGGCCGCCGCCTGGACCGCGGGATGTCGGTCGGCGATGAGCCGGCGAACGGTCATGCGGTCGCGGGGCGCGGCGACCACTGCGAGCAAGCGGGCCGCCTCCAGGCGCCGCCACCAGAACATCGAGCGGGCGCGCGCAACGGTGCGGACGACCCACGACTCACCGCGCAGCACGCGGGTCAGCTCGGTGAGCTGCGACGGTGCCAGGCGCGCGGCGACGAGAATCGTCTGCTCGCGCGCCATCTCGGGCGGAAGCCTCCGGAACGCAGTGCCGACGCGGATGGCGCTCCCCGTGCCGATGAGCCAATGGCGCAGCGGCTCCGCCGCGTGAGCGGCCATCGCGGCTTCGCGCCTCGCCGTCGCCTGCGTGCGTGCGTGCTTGGCGAACAGCAGGACGACGAGCAGGGCGAAGAACGCGCACTGACCGAGCGCAATGAGCCCGAGGATGACTGACTCGGTCACGCGGGCTCCCGGCTCGCCCGGTTGAGCCATGTCGGTATCTTCGCCATCAGGATCCGCATGTTGACCGGCTTGGTGATGTAGTCGAGGGCACCGGCGCGGTACGCGCGGAGCTGCTCCGCCTCGGCTGCGTGCGAGGTGAAAAACACGACGGCGAATGTGTCCGCCCGGGCCGCGCGGAGCCGCTCGTAGAGCGAGAACCCGTCGAGGCCGGGGAGGTCTACGTCGAGGAGCACGACGGGGCGCCGGCCACCGGTCTTGAGCGCGAGCAGCGCCTCGAGGGCTTCCGGGCCGGCGCCGTAGTGCTGGCACGTGTAACCGGTCGCCTGGAGCGCGTAGCGGAGCATCTCGATCAGCGACGGGTCGTCCTCGACGACCACGACGTCGGGGACGGGACTGCGGACTGAGGACTGAGGACTGGTGTCCTCGGGACGTGCCGAAGCGCCGACGGCGTGCGGTTGCGGACTTGAGGCTTCCCGAGGCTTGGGGTCCTCAGTCCTCAGTCCTGCATCGGTCACCGCCGCCTGAGGCCGTACTTGTGGCGGGGCGGGCGGCGCGGGTATGCCACACACGTGGGCTTCGAGCGCGCTCGCGAAGTGGGCGATGATCGCGCCGCGCGTCCCGTGGTCGAACGCTGGATCGGCGGCCCAGCGGACCGCGCGCGCCTCGAGTACGCCGGCGAGCCGGCTCGCGTCGGGGAAGCCGAACGAGCCCGCGGTGCCGTGGACGCGGTGCAGCTCGCGGCGCAGCGACTCGAGCACCTCCGCCTTCTCGGGCGCGACGGTGAGCTGCGCCGCCAGATAGCGGAAGCCCCCGACGATGTTCGCGACCGACGCCCGATAGCGCTCGCGCATGACGCGCAGCGCCTCGGTGACCTCCTGGGTGTTAGGCGGAACCGGCGCCTTCGGCGCTGCCGGCGTGTTCATTCGGCGGTTGCTGACGGGGAGCGGCGGTCGTCGATGGGATGCGGGGCCGCCTACCGTAGTGACGCACCCGACACGGCGGCCGGCCCTGGAAGCAGACTGGCGTCTTACCACCGCCGTCACGCGCCCCTCGCTCCTCCCACTCCCCTTCCCATGCGCCTGCTCTGCGCCGACGACGAGGAGGACATCCGCACCATCCTCCAGCTCGCGCTCGGCCTCGACCCGGAGCTCGACGTCGAGTTGGTCGAGTCCGGGATGGCGGCACTCGCGCGCGCAGCGAGCGGCGGGTACGACGCGATCGTCCTCGACGCGATGATGCCAGGGCTCGACGGCTACGAGACGTGCCGGCGCCTCAAAGCGGCGCCGGAGACGGCGTCGATTCCCGTGGTGTTCCTGACCGCGAAGACGCAGCGCGGCGAGGTCGAGCGCGCGCTCGCGCTCGGCGCCGTCGCCTGCCTGATGAAGCCGTTCGACCCAATGACCCTCGCGCGCGAGCTGAGGACGGCGCTCGGCCGATGATCATGTCGGCCACGCGGCCCCTCGACGCGGAGCAGGCGCGACTCGATGCCCTCGAGCGCTACGCGGTGCTCGACACACCGCCGGAGCAGGCGTTCGACGACCTCGCGCGCCTCGCGGCGCTCGTCTGCGGGACGCCGATGGCGCAGATCAACTTCGTCGACCGGGCGCGCCAGTGGAGCAAGGCCGCCGTCGGAGGTCCGCGCGGCGTCATGCCCCGCGAGCGCGGGCTATGCGCGCACGCGTTGGAGCGGCCCCACCCGCTGGTGGTCGACGACGCGGTCGGCGACGCCGGGCATCTCGCCGGGCTCGCGCTCGCCTACGGAGAGCCGACCATTCGGTTCTACGCCGGCGTCCGACTTGTCACGCCGGACGGCCATGCCATCGGGACGCTCTGCGTGCTCGACCACCACGCGCGCGGCCTGTCGGCCGAGCAGAGCGAGGCGCTGGTGACGCTGTCGCGTCAGGTGCTCGCCCTGCTCGAGCTGCGGCGGCAGGCGCCGGGGCGCGCGCCCGCATCCCGGTCGCCCACGGACGGCTACACGCGTCCGGAGGGCGATCTGCGAGAGCGCGACGAGGTGTTCCGGCGGCTCGCGCGTGTGGTGAGCGAGGGGATGGGCATCATGATCGCCGTCGACGGCTGCGTCGTCGCGGCGAACAACGCCTTCGGGAAGCTGTTCGGATACGAGAGCGGCGAGGTGATCGGGCTCGGGCTCACGGAATTCATCGCGTGGGACGCGCGCGAGGCGACCGTGCCCCGGCCGGCGGCGAGTCCCGAGCGCTCGCACGAGGCGCGGGCGCGGCGGAAGGACGGCTCGACGTTCGACGTCGAGGTAACGGCGCGAGGCATCACCTATCAGGGGTATGCGGCGCAAGGCATCGTCGTCCGCGACATCAGCGAGCGCAAGGAAATCGAGCGACTCAAGAACGAGTTCGTGTCCGTCGTCTCGCACGAGCTGCGCACCCCACTCACGTCGATCCGCGGATCGCTCGGTCTCATGGAGGGGGGTGCCGCCGGCGAGCTGCCGCCCAAGGCGCGCGAACTCATCGGAATCGCGCGCCAGAACGCGGACCGACTCATTCGTCTCATCAACGACATCCTCGATCTGGAGAAGATCGAGGCCGGGAAGATCCAGCTGCACATCGCGGCGCTCGACCCGGCCGCCCTCGTCGAGCGGACGGTGGCCGAGCTGCGGGCGATGGCGCTCCAGTACAAGGTGCGCGTCGTCCCACGCATGGAGCGGCGCGACGCGGTCGCCGGCGATCAAGACCGTGTCATTCAGGTGCTCACGAACCTTGTCTCGAACGCGCTCAAGTTCTCGCCGGAGGACGCCGAGGTCACGATCTCGGTCGGCGATGGCGGGCCCGGATTCATGCGCTTCACCGTGATCGACCGCGGCCCAGGCATCAGCGAGGACCAGCGTGCGCGGCTCTTCGGCCGCTTCGTTCAGCTCGACTCGACAGACCGGCGCAGGCGCGGCGGCACGGGACTCGGCCTCGCGATCTCGCGCTCGCTGGTCGAGCAGCAGAGCGGCCGGATCGGGGTGGATTCGGCGCCGGGGCAGGGAAGCTCGTTCTGGTTCGAGCTACCGCTCGTCGCCGCCCCAGCCGCGACGCCCGCTGCCGGTGCCGCGATCACCTCGGCGAGCGGCTCGGCGCAACACACGGTGCTCGTCGTCGAGGACGAGCCGGCGGCGGCGCGGGTGCTCGAGATCATGCTGCAGCGCGCCGGCTACGCGGTCGCCGCCGTGGGCTCGCTCGCCGATGCGCGGCGGGCGCTGGAAAGCCTTCACCCGTCCGCGGTGCTTCTCGACGTGCAGCTTCCCGACGGGAGCGGGTTGGAGCTCGCCGAAGAGCTCGCGGCGCGGCCGACGAAGATCCCGGTCGTCGTCCTCTCGGGCCGGGGGCCGGCAGCGGATTTCGTCGGCGCGCCCGTCGCGGTGTGGCTGATGAAGCCGTTCGCGAAGGAGCAGTTGTTGAGAGCCGTGAAGCAGGTATTGGCGACGGGATGACGGCTGCGTCCTGCGTCCTCTCCGGGACGCAGGACGCAGCGCGCTGTCAACTACAACCGGCGTTCCTGTTCGCTCGGCCGCGACGACCGACCGCCGCGCAGCGTCGCGTCGTCGACGTCGATGCGCTCCTTGCGGACGTCGGCTTCCACGGCCTGTTGCTGCGTCACCGGCCGCTTGCGGATGATCACCTGCTCTTTCGGCACGGCGCGCTTCTCCGCGACAACTTCCTCGGCCATCAGCGGGATGCGGATTTCGTCGTTGCGGATGTCGGCCTTGCCGATGTCGGCTCCGGCTTCGATGGGACGGCGCTCGATCTCCACCTCCTCGCGAGTCACGGGAACCTGTTTCCGGACATGCTCGGTCTCGACTGTCTTGCGGACACCAACCTCGCCCGCTTGCACCTGACGCTTGCCCACCGCGAGCTCTTCCTCGGCACGGGTGACCTCCGCTTCGCCTTCGGCCCGCCGCGCCTGCGGACGACGAGCCCCGCTGAAGAGGCGGCCTTCGTCGAAGTGCTGCGCGCGGTAGAAATCGGCGTCCGCCGCGCCGGCCCCCGCAGTGAGGCCGAGCCCTTGAAGCAGAGTCGTCTCATATTCACGCGTCACGCCGGTGTGCGTGTACGGCGTGAGCCCGCTGAGCTGGGACGGGTTGATGCCGCTCAGGACGACGTCGTCGCGACGGTCGTCGAGTGTGACACTGCCGACCGGAATCAACACGTGCCGATCGCCGCCGGCAGCAAACTCGGTATCGAGCTCGACGTCGAGATAGCGCACGCGCATCTCCCCGGTGTCGATCAAGAGCTCGTGAACGTCGCCGACCTTCCGGCCGCCGCGCTCCTTCACCTCCCAGCCGCGCACGTCGGGATGTCCGTCGGCGACTTCGAAGTCGCTCAGCTCACTCAACGGCACTACACGCCCGGCCGCGGCACCGCTCCCGCCGCGTTGGCCCGAAGTGCCCAGATTACGATCTGCCATCGTTCCCTCCCTGTCGCGATAGTTGGCGTTTGCTGATTCACGACACTGCGGCGAGTCGATCGCACGCACGACCCGCCGCGGCATCGCACTGTCTCGGGAAACCGCCGCTCCGGCGCCTACGGCCGTCTGGTCGTGTCGGCGCGTGCCGCGGTATCGGTGAGCGCGCTCGTGTCGGCCCGCGTGGTCGTGTCGGCGCCGCGCGTGACGCTGCGTGTGGCAGTGCCGGCGCTGCCGGTCGCAGGGGCGATTGCCCCGCCCGCCGTGCCGGTTGTGCGCCCGCCGAAGCGTCCGGTCGTATCTGCGAACGCGGCCGTGTCCGAAAAGGCCGCGGTGTCGTCACGCCGGTCGCGCAGGAACAGCAACGGCAGAAGCACCAGCGCGAGCAACCCTAACATCCACGGCCATACGCTGCGTCGTCGCCTCGGCTCGACCGGAATCCCGGGGTCCCTTTTCGGTTGAACGGGAATCTCAGCCACACTGACCTCCCTCTCTCGGGTTGTGCCCGGGACGGCCGACGGCCGACGCGCGGGCCCGCATCGCCGAGCTGAGCGTTACTGTGTCGCGCGATCGATGCGGACCGGCGCAGGCGCGCAATACGTGTTCCGGCATCGGCTGCACATGCCGGGACGGCCGACGAGGCCGGCGCCCGATCAGGTCCGACAATGCGCCAGTGTCAGCGATCTGTCGCGCCGTCGTTTACCAGGCGCGTGAGCTCGGTACTGACGCGCCAGAGCCAGTGACGCGTGGCGAGGTCGTGTGATCTGCGCGACGTTCGCTTCGGGCGCCCACGTATGCCGAAACACTGGCCCGTAACACCCGCGAGTTCCGCCGCGGACGCGACGTCGATCGCGGCTCGCGCCGCACGCTCGGGCGAGAGCAGGAACGTGCGCCAGACCGGCCGGAGCCACTGCGGGCTCCACCACGCACGGTCGCGAAGCAGATCGGTCGCGACGAGACCGGGGTCGACGCAGTTCACGGTGATGCCCGTTCCAGCGAGGCGCTCCGCCAGCTCGTACGTGAAGAGCGCGTTCGCGAGCTTCGATTGGTAATAGGCACGGAGCGCGCCGTACCGCCGCCGCTCGGCGTGCAAATCATCGAAGTCAATCCGTCCGAGCCGCTCGAACCACGACGTGACGTTGACGACGCGCGACGGGGCGCCGGCGCGGAGGAGCGGGACGAGGAGATTGGTGAGCAGGAACGGGCCGAGGTGGTTGACGGCGAGCGTCATCTCGAAGCCGTCGACGCTGACGGCGCGGCGCCGCAGATTCACGCCGGCGTTGTTCACCAGCACGTGGATCGCGGCGTAGCGCCTCGCGACGTCCTCCGCGGCGCTGCGCACCGACGCGAGTGAGCCGAGATCGACCACCAAGTACGACACGTCCGCGTTGCCGCTTTCGCGGCGCACGTCGTCGCTCGCCCGCGCCGCGCGCATCGGGTCGCGCGCGAGCATGAGGACCGTCGCGCCGAGGCGGGCGAGCCCGTTTGCCGTCGCCTTGCCGAGTCCGCGGTTCGCGCCGGTGACGAGGCAGACGCGTCCGCGCATTGGGAGGGTGGAGCGTGGAGGTTGGAGGGTGGAGCGGGCGTTGGCGGTCAGCGGGGCTCTGCCCTCACCCGGTCCCCGAAGCGGCTCACTCGGCCCTCCACCCTCTACCCTCCACCCTGCCGTATACATTGAGTCGCTGACCTCGCTCATGCGGAGGAGAACGTAGTGGCTCGACTCGCCCGGATGCTCGCCGTCGCGCTGCTCCTCGGCACAGCGTTACTCGGCGTCGGTGCGGCGATGCACCCGGTGCTCGTCGGCGACGCAGGGGCGCAGCTCCGGATCATCGCCTCCACGCCGTACTGGCGCGTGCTCCACCTGGTGATGCTCGCCGGTTCGGCGCTGATCGCGGTCGGTGTCTGGGTCCGGGCCCTCGACGGCCCTGACGGCACGATCGCCCGCGATACGGTTTCCGCCGCGGTGCTCGGCTCTCTCGCGCTCATCGTCGTCGGCGTCTGCTTGAACGCGCTCAACATCGCGTACATGGCCGGCGCGGGATGGCACATGGCGGCGATGTTCGAGCAAGGGCGGACGGAGATGGCTCCGGTGTTCGATGCGACGCACCCGATCGGGCTCATGGCGGCGCGGTTCGGCAACCTCGTCGTGGCGCTCGGGGCGCTGGCGCTCGGGTGGGCGGAGTGGCAGGACGCGGCACGGCCGAAGTGGCTCGCCGCGCTGGCGTGGGCGGCGGCGGCGGGTGGTCTCCTCGGCGTCATCTTCTTCGACGAGGCGAGCCCGCTCACGCTCGCGGCGGTCGCGCTACTCTCGGCGTGGCAGGTCGCGACGGCCGTGCGCGCGCTCGGCGGCACGCGCGCTGCGGCGCCCGAGTCTTGACGCGGTCGCGCGCGGTGGTTAGCGTGGCAATAACAACCGACGACTCGTGGTGATTTGCCGCCTATTGCCGCCACGTTAAACAAGGTGCTAAAACGCGCTCCGCCCGGCGGCCATTCCGTCGGGCGAATTTGTTTTTCTGGGCTCCATGTCGACTGCGGACTGCGGACTGCGGACTCACGCCCCCAGGACGCCTCTACAGGCGGTAGGAGCATCCCGAAGGGTTCTAGTCCGCAGTCGAATGCAGTCCGCAGTCGTTCTCACATGACCGTCACCGTCGAATCCAACCCCGTCATCCGCTACGCCGCGCGCCTCGACGCGTTGTCAGGGGAAGGGGCGCTCGACGTCTTCGTGCGCGCGCGCACGCTCGAGGCGCAGGGTCGCGAGATCGTGCACCTCGAGCTGGGTGAGCCCGACGCGCCGACGCCGGCGCACGTGATCGAGGCCACGGTTCGCGCCCTGCGCGACGGCGAGACGCGGTACAGTCAGCCGGCGGGACTCCCCGAGTTGCGCGAGGCCGTCGCGGCCTCCGCCGCGGAGCGCGGCGTGGACGCGACGGCGGCCGACGTTGTGGTGACGCCGAGCGCGAAGACGGCCGTCTTCTACTCGCTTCTGAGCCTCGTCGCCCCCGGCGACGAGGTGCTCGTCCCCGATCCAGGCTTTCCGATCTTTCCGTCGGTCGTCCGGTTCTGCGGCGGGACGCCGGTCTCCTATAGCTTCGTCGCGTCTCGTGGGTACGCAATCGACGTCGAAGAGGTCGCGACGCGCCTCACGCCGCGCACGCGCGTCCTTGTCCTCAACGCGCCGAGTAATCCGACGGGCGGCTCGATCGACGGCGCGACGATCGAGCGGCTCGCCGAGCTCGCCGAGCGGCACGACCTCGCCGTGGTGTCCGACGAGATCTACTCTCGATTGACGTACGACGAGGGCGAGGCTGCGCAGGGCGTGCCGAGTGTCGGCGCGCATCCCGCGCTGCGCCCGCGCTCGGTCCTCGTCAACGGGTTCTCCAAGACGTACGCGATGCCGGGGTTCCGCCTCGGCTACGCCATCGTCCCGCCGCCGCTGGTCGAGCGGTTCACGACGCTCGCCATCAACGGTCACACCTGCACGCCGGTCTTCACGCAGCGCGCGGGAATCGCGGCGCTCACGGGACCGCAGGACGCGGTGAGCGCCGCGCGCGCCGAGTACCGGGCGCGGCGCGACGTCATCGTGCGCGGACTCAACGCCATCCCCGGCGTCCGCTGTCCGGAGCCGCGCGGCGCCTTCTACGCCTTCCCCGACCTGTCCGCGGTCCTCCGGCCGGCGCGCCTCACCGTCGCGCAGTTCGTCACGCGGCTGCTGGAGGAGTTCGGCGTCGCGGCGCTCCAGGGCACAGCCTTCGGCGCGCGCGGCGAGGGCCACCTGCGGATCTCGTTCGCCTCCGGCCGCGCCGACATCGATGCCGCGCTGCGCGGAATCGCCGGGTGCGTCGCCGCCGTAGGGAAGTGAAGAGGACTCGCGCATGACACAGACCGGACCGACGTGCGGCCCCACGCCGCGCCCGAAGAAGGTCACGACCGCCACGCTGGTCGCGCTCAGGGCCCGCGGCGAGAAGGCCGTCTTCCTGACGGCCTACGACTACCCGACGGCGGTCTTCGCCGACCGAGCCGGCGTCGACATGCTGCTCGTCGGCGACTCCGCCGCGATGACCGTGCTCGGCCATCCGACGACGGTGTCGATTACGATGGACGAGATGCTCGTCTTCGCGCGCGCCGTCTGCCGGGGCGCCACGCGGGCGCTGGTCGTCGGCGACCTCCCATTCCTCTCCTACCAGGTGTCGGACGAGAAGGCGGTCCGGAACGCAGGCGCGTTCATCGCCGCGGGGTGCGACGCGGTGAAGTGTGAGGGGGGCGCGCGTGTCGCGCGCCGCGTGCGGGCGATGACCGACGCGGGCATCGCCGTCATGGGGCACCTCGGGCTCACGCCGCAGTCGCTTGGTCAACTGGGCGGTTACCGCGTGCAGGGGAAGACGCTCGCCGCGGTACAGCGGCTGGCCGAGGACGCGCTCGCGCTCGAGGAGGCAGGCGCGTTCGCGGTCCTGCTCGAGGCCGTGCCCGCGGAGGCTGCGGCCTACGTCCGCGAACGAGTGGGGATGCTCGTCTACGGGATTGGCGCCGGCCCGTACGTGGACGGGCAGCTCGTCATTTCACACGACATCCTCGGGAGCTTCGTCGGCGAGGTCCGGCCGCGGTTCGTGAGACGCTACGCGCAGCTCGACGACACGATCACCGGCGCCTTCCGCGCGTACGCGGACGACGTGCGAGCCGGCCGCTTCCCGGCGCCGGAGCATTGCTATCCCGTCGACGTCGCGCACGAGGCGGAGATCCGCGCAGCCCGATCGACGGCCGCGGCGCTCGCGGAGGTCGCGCCGTGAGCGGCCACGTCGTCGTGCGGGTACCGGCGTCGACGTCCAACCTCGGCGCCGGCTTCGATTGCGTCGGCGTCGCCGTCGACCGGTGGCTGACGGTCGAGGCTGCGCTCGAGGAGGGAGGGGAGAGGAAGGAGGGGGGAGTGCCGCGGAACGGCTCCTCCCCCCTCCTTCCTCTCGCCTCCCTCCTCGTCGAGCGTCATGGCACGCTGGCGGGGCTCGACGTCGCACCGGAGGACGATCTGCTGACGGACGGGTTCCGCGTCGCTTGTCGCGCCGCCGGTGTCGCCGTGCCCGCCGGGCTGCACTTCCGCGCCCACTCGGAGATCCCGATCGCGCGCGGGCTCGGCTCGTCGGCGGCGGCGGTCGTCGCCGGCGCCGCCGCGGCGAACGTGCTGCTCGGCCTCGGGCTCGACGACCGCGCGCTCGTCACGGTCGCTGCGGACCGCGAAGGTCACGCCGACAACGCGGCCGCGGCGGTGTGCGGCGGGGCCGTGCTCGTGCTCGGAGGAGGACGGAGGGCGGAGGAGGGAGGAGGGAGCGGGTCGAGAGTTCATGCCCGAGAGCGGGGGCCGGACGTGATCGTCGCCGAACTGACTGTGCATCCGGAGCTGGCGCTGGTCTTCGCGGTTCCCGACTTCGCCGTCGAGACGACGCACGCCCGCAGCATCCTGCCGCGCCGGGTCGCGCACGAGGTGGCGAGGCTCGCCGTCGCCCGCGGCGCAGCGCTGGTGCGCGGCCTATCCACCGGCGAGGAGGCGCTGTTGAGCCACGCCTTGGACGACGTCCTCCACGTACCGTACCGCAGGGTCCTCGTGCCGGGCTACGACGCGGTCACCGAAGCCGCGCGGCGCGCTGGAGCGTACGGCGGCACGCTCAGCGGCTCCGGCTCGAGCATCGTCGCCGTGTCGCCGCGCGCCTGCGGCGACGCCGTCGGCGCGGCGATGACCGTGGCGTGGGCGGCGCACGGGATCCCCGCGACGTACTTCACGAACGCCGCGCGCGTCCCCGGGTACTCGGCGACGCCCGACGCGCAGACTCCACCGCAACTCACACCGCAACTCGCCGGAACATCGACATGACAATCACGCTGCAGCTCCCGACCGTGCTGGCCAAGCTGGCCGACAGCCGCGACCTCGAGGCGCAGGGGCAGACTGTCGGCGAAGCGATCGCCGACGTCGCCGCTCGCTATCCCGCGCTCGCGCCGCGCCTCCGCGACGGCGACGGCAACCCGTATCCGTTCGTGACCTTCTATCTGAACGACGAGGACATCCGCCTGCGCGGCGGCTTCGCCACGCCGGTCCGCGACGGCGATGAGCTGACCATCGTTCCGGCGATCGCCGGAGGGTGAGAGGATGACGGAGATGATTGCCAGTGGGACGGGAACCTCTCGGTTCACGCTCCCGGATCTCACCCCCGACGAGATCCTTCGCTACAGCCGCCACCTCATCATCCCCGACGTCGCGCTCGGCGGCCAGAAGAAGCTCAAGGCCGCCCGCGTTCTGCTCGTCGGCGCGGGCGGACTCGGCTCGCCGCTCGCGCTCTATCTCGCGGCGGCGGGCGTCGGGCACATCGGTCTCGTCGACTTCGACGTCGTCGACCTGACCAACCTCCAGCGGCAGATCCTGCACGGCACCAAAGACGTCGGCCGCCCCAAGCTCGACTCGGCGCGCGAGCGGCTCGAGGACGTCAATCCGCACGTGCACGTCGAGCCGTACGCGACGCGGCTGACGAGCGAGAACGCGCTCGAGATCCTGCGCGACTACGACGTCGTGGTCGACGGCACGGACAACTTCCCGACGCGCTACCTGACGAACGACGCCTGCGTACTGCTCGGGAAGCCGAACGTGTACGGATCGATCTTCCGCTTCGAGGGGCAAGCGTCGGTGTTCGCGACCGCTGACGGTCCGTGTTACCGCTGTCTTTTCCCCGAGCCGCCGCCGCCCGGGCTCGTCCCGAGCTGCGCCGAGGGCGGCGTGCTCGGCGTGCTGCCGGGTCTCATCGGCACGATCCAGGCGACGGAGACGATCAAGCTCATCCTCGGCGCGGGCGAGCCGCTCATCGGCCGCTTGCTGCTCGTCGACGCGTTGCGGATGCAGTTCCGGACGGTGAAGCTGCGCAGGGACCCGACGTGTCCCGCGTGTGGCACGCGCGAGATCCGGGAGCTGGTCGACTACGAGGACTTTTGCGGCATCACTCACGCGACGGCCGAGGCGGCGGCGGAGGGCGCGGTGCCCGAGGTCACGCCGCGCGAGCTCGCCGACCGGCTGCGCCGCGGTGACGACATCGATGTCGTCGACGTGCGCGAGCCGCACGAGTGGGAGATCGCGCGCATCCCGGGCGCGCGGCTGGTGCCGCTGGCGACCGTCGCCGAAGCGCTGGCGACGCTCGACAGTGCGCGCGACATCGTCGTCCACTGCAAGACTGGTGGGCGGAGCGCGAAAGCGGTGAGGCAGCTCCAGGCCGCCGGCTACCGGCGCGTCTGGAACCTCGCCGGCGGGATCACGCGCTGGAGCGACGAGGTCGACCCGTCCGTGCCGCGGTACTGACATGAGCGTGCCTGGATCTACGGCGACGATCGGCCGACTCGGCTCGGCGGGTACCTTGCGGCCGTTGCCGCAGCGGTGCCGGGTGTGCGGTGCGGAGCAGGACGCCAGTCCGGCGGCGATCTGCGAGCATTGCCTCGGTCCGCTCGACCCGCTGTACTCGCGCGGCCGCGCGCTGCCGGACCGTGAGACGATTGCCGGTCGCGCACCGTCGTTGTGGCGCTACCGCGAGTGGCTCCCGTTCGAGGGCGACCCGGTGCTCTCGCTGGACACGGGCTTCACGCCCCTCGTCGAGGCGCCGCGGCTCGCCGACCGGCTGGGCGTCGCGCGTGTATGGGTGAAGAACGACAGCGTCTCGCACCCAAGCCTGTCGTTCAAGGATCGCGTGGTCGCGACGGCGATTAACGCCGCGCACGCCTTCGGGCTGACGACGGTCGGCTGCGCGTCGACCGGGAATCTGGCGAACGCCGTCGCGGCACAGACGGCGCGTGCGGGGCTCGACGCGTGGATCTTCATCCCCGAGGACCTCGAGCCGGCGAAGGTGATCGGCACCGCCGTCTTCGGTCCGCACCTCGTGCGCGTGCGCGGGCATTACGACGACGTGAACCGCCTCTGCGCCCAGGTCGCGGACCGATTCGGGTGGGGGATCGTCAACGTGAACCTGCGCGGCTACTACGGCGAAGGCTCGAAGACGATGGCGTTCGAGATCGCCGAGCAGCTCGGCTGGCGGCTCCCGACCGCGGTCGTCGCGCCGATGGCCGGCGGCTCGCTGGTGACGAAGCTGCGGAAGGGATTCGGCGAGTTCATCGACGCGCGGCTCGTCTCCGGCGACGCGCCGAAGATCTTCGGCGCGCAAGCCTCGGGGTGCGCGCCGATCGTGCGACTGTTGGAGCGCGGCGGCGAGCAGGTCGTCCCCGAGGTGCCGAGCACGATCGCTCGCTCGATCGCCATCGGCAACCCAGCCGACGGCGTCTTCGCCGTGCGAGCGATGCGCGAGAGTGGCGGCTGGGGCGCGGCGGTGTCGGATGACGATCTCGTCGCAGGGATTCGACTGCTTGCCGAGACGACGGGCATCTTCACCGAGACCGCAGGCGGCGTGACGGTGGCGGCCGCCGTGGCCCTGGCGGAGGCGGGGCGGTTGATGGCGGACGACGAAGTCGTGTTGTGCATCACCGGCAACGGCCTCAAGACGGCGGACGCGGTGAGCGCAGTTCTCCCCGCGGCGCCAGTCATCGCGGCGAAGGTGCGGGAGGTCGTGGAGTTGGTGGACGGGGGTTGATAGGTAGGCGGGAACGGCGGAAGAGCGAGCGGTTGGTCGTTTCGGGGAAGAGCGGGGACGAGCGCGCACGCGGATGGCCGCCGATCGGCGAAGGGCGGTGGCGCGGATCGCTCCGCGGGCATGCGGGGCCCCGCTCGCCGGCCCCTGAACGAACCTTTGCTACACCCCCGGGGAGCTTCCCTCACCCGAGTCATCCCGCAGGAGCCGCCGAAGGCGGCGAGTGTCGGGATCTACTCCCACTGCAGCGTGGCTACCCACGGGGGACGTCGAGTAGATCCCGACACTCGCTCGCTCCCCGCCCGCCTTCGGCGGGCACCCGGCTCCTGCGGGATGACAGGGAAGGCGGCGAGAGTGCCGCCCCGGGGGTGTAGCCACAGCGTCGTCCGGGCTCGTCGCAGTGGGGAGTCTTGTTCAGCCGAGGAGCCAATCCGCGGCCATCGCCGTTCATCGATCCGCCGACTCCGCGTGCGCGCTCTTCCCCGAAACGCCCTTCCATCTACGAACCTCCTCTCACGCCTTCGGCGGCGTTCGACCCCAGCGGTGCTCGGCCAGTCGGATGCCCACGAAAACGATCGCGAGCCACGCGATGCCGACGGTGAGCGCGCCGAAGACGTCGCTCGGATAGTGTGCGCCGAGGTACACGCGACTCAGTCCGATCCCGAGGATCAGGATGGCGGCGGCGACGTAGAGTAGGATACGGCGGACGCCGCGGATGTCGGCCAATCGGCCGGCGACGAAGGCCAGCATCGCGTAGCAGACGACCGCCTTGAGCGTGTGGCCGCTCGGGAAGCTGTAGGATTGGCTCTCCACGTGCGCGATCTCGTCTGGTGGTCGACCCCGTTGCACGGCCCCCTTGAGGATCTGCTCGAGGATCGACGCGCCGAGGAATGCCGCCGCCCAGCCGGTGAGCAGGATCCGGCGCCGACGCAGTACCGGCACGCCGGCCGCGGCGATGATCCAAGTGACGGTGGCGGACCCGAGGTGCGTGAGTGCGGTGAGGACCCGGACGCCGGTGGGCGTCGTCCGTGCGTGGACCCATGCCGAGACGGCGGCGTCCCAGCGCACGAGCGGGTCCTTCTCCAGGACGTCCTCGACGAGCGTGCTGAAGAGCCAGATGGCCAGCGCGACGATGCCCACGCCTGCGGCGAAGTACAAATCCAGGTACCACGCCCGGTCGCGGGGCCTCATGGCGCGGCGGCGCCGGGGTTTGCCCCGACGCCTGCAGCATGGCATGATGATCTGTCCGGACTCATGGTCGCCCGCGGAGGATCAATGTTTACGCCATCGTCGCCGAAGCTCGAATCCGCACGGCCTGTCGGGGCCATCCTGCTGGCCCTCGCCGTCACCGCGTGCACAAGTGGCGCGAGGTCGACTGACGAGGCCGGCGGAATGGTCGCCACCCCCGCCGGCGCGCTCGATAGCGCGAGTTTCGTGACGCGGCTCGGCGTCGACACGGTCGCGATCGAGCGTGTGGTCTACGCGCCACGCCGCGTCGAGGCCGACGTGCTCCTCCGCGTACCGCGGACGACGCGCACGCGTTACGTACTGGACCTCTCATCGGGTGGAGAGCTCACACGGCTCGAGGCGGTGACGACCGACCCACGTGCACCTACCGGTACGCCAGCACGCCGCGAAGTCATCACGCGGCTCGGCGACTCGCTGCGCGTCGAAACGGAGGCGGACGGCCAACCGCGCACGAGAACCGCGGCCGCGCAGGACCCGCGCGTTCTTCCCTTCGTCGACATCGTGCACTGGCCGTTCGAGCTGACCTTCACGCGCGCCCGCGCCACCGGACAGCCGCAGGGCGTCCAACCGCTGTTGACCGGCGCCCGCGTGCAGAACTTTCCGGTCGCCGATCTTGGTCCCGACTCGATGACGATCACGCACCCGCTGCGCGGGACGATGCGCGTCCGGGTCGACTCACGCGGGCGACTGCTGGCGCTCGATGCCGGCGCGACGACACGGAAGCTGCTCGTGGAGCGGCGCCCATGGATGGGCATGGAGGCCATCGAGGCGCTCGCGTCACGCTGGGCCGGGCAGGACGCCGCCGGGCGCAGCCTCGGGGCCCTGTCCAGCCGCGCACAGATGTCGGCGACGATCGCCGGCGCGCGCCTCACCGCCGACTACGGTACGCCGCTGAAGCGCGGGCGCGAGATCTGGGGCGGGCTCGTCCCGTTCGGACAGGTCTGGCGCACTGGGGCCAACCAGGCGACGCACTTCACGACGGACAAGGACCTCGTCCTCGGCTCCGGCGCCGACACGCTCGTCGTGCCGGCCGGCCGTTACACGCTGTTCTCCATCCCTGACCGCGACGGCGGAGTCCTGATCGTCAACCGGCAAACCGATCAGGCGGGGACGGCCTACGACGTGACGCGCGACTTGGGGCGGGTGCGGCTCACCGCGCGGCCGCTCGCGGAAACGGTGGAGGTGTTCACGATCGCCGCGAACCCCGAAGGCGCGGGCGGTGTATTGCGACTACAGTGGGACCGCACCGAGCTCGTCACACCATTCAGGGTGCGCACGCCTTGACGTGATCTTCGCCTCTCCCCTCCGCCGTCCGCTCTCCGCCCTCGGCTGTGACTGATCTCCGCAGCGGCGATCCGACCCTCGATACCCTCCGCGGCGCGCTCGCCGAGCGCTACGCGCTCGAGCGCGCGCTCGGCGCCGGTGCGATGGGTCAGGTGTTCCTCGCTCGGGACGTGGCGCTCGACCGGCCGGTCGCGGTCAAAGTCATCAGCCCCGATCTCGGCGCGTCGGCCACGTTCCGCGATCGGTTCCTGCTCGAGGCGCGGACCGTCGCCAAGCTGCGCCACCCGAACATCGTCGCCGTCCACGCGGCCGGCGAAGCGGCGGGTCACCTTTACTTCGTGATGGAGTACGTCGCCGGCGAGAGTCTCCGCGACCTCGTCGATCGCGTGAAGCGCGTCGACCCCGAGCGCGCGGCCGCGATCCTGAGCGACGTCGCCGACGCGCTGGCGTACGCGCACGCGCAGGGCGTCGTGCACCGCGACGTGAAGCCGGAGAACGTCCTGCTCGACGGGCAGACCGGGCGGGCGATGCTCACCGACTTCGGGATCGCGCGCGCGCTGACGGCGGCCGACGACGGGCGACTGACCGGCACCGGGCTCCTCGTTGGCTCGCCGCGCTACATGAGCCCCGAGCAGGCGTCCGGTGAGCGGGCGCTCGACGGGCGGAGCGACATCTACTCGCTCGGCCTCGTCGGCTACGAGATGCTGGTCGGCGAGTCGCCGTACGCCGGCGCGAGCGCGGCGTCGCTGATCGCGAAGCACGTAACGGAGCCGGCGCCGCCGGTCGCGAAGCGGGCCCCCGGCGTCCCACGCACCGTCGCCGATGCGATCGACCGCGCGCTCGAGAAGGACCCCGCACGCCGCTGGCCCGACGCCGCGGCGATGGCGCAGGCGCTTCGCGGGAGCGCGCCGGGCCGGCGTAGGCGACGATGGCTCATGCCCGTCGGCGCAGCCGTGGCGATTCTCGGCGCCGGCGTCGCGTTGGGGGTCTTCGCACGACCCGGCGGCACGGAAGACAACCGCCCGTCCTTCCTCATCATGCCGTTCGGCGTGATCCGCGGCGACCAATCGCTCGACTGGCTGCGGCAGGGCAGCGTGGACATGCTGACGCGCAACCTCGCCCAGTGGCGCGACGTCGACGTCGTCGACTACGAGCATACGCTCGATCTGCTGCGCGAGGCGAAGCTCGAGGGCGCGCAGACGATCGGGCTCCGCGAGGCGCGCGAGCTCGCGCGCGACGGCGACGCGCGCACCGTGGTGCTGGGCCAGATCGCGCGGAACGGCGACTCGCTGACGGTCGTCGCCCGCGTGTACGATGTCGCGAGCGGCGACCTGACGAGGGAGATCCCGGTCAGCGGCCTCGCCTCGGGGGACGCGCGCTGGCTCTTCGACGAGCTGGCGAACCAGCTGCTCGGCCTCGCCGGTGCGCCGACGCTGCGCAAGGTGCAGGTGGCGAGGATCACCACGGCGTCCGTCGAAGCCTACCGCCACTACCTGCGTGGCGCGCGGGCGTTGCACGCGTGGGATCTCGAGGAGGCCGACTCCTCTCTGGCGCGCGCCACGGCGATCGACTCCACGTTCGCGCTCGCGTACTACAAGCGCGCCTTGACGCAGGGGTGGCGGCGGACCGCCGACACGCTTTCCCGTCATTACGCACGGATGGCGGCGCAGCACGCGGGTCGGCTCCCGCCGCGGGAGCGCGCGCTCGTCGAGGGACTGCTCGATCAGGAGGAGGGCAACTACGCGCGCGCGCAGCAGCGCTTCGGCGCGCTCCTCGCACAGGACTCGACGGACGCGGAAGCGTGGTACGGCTACGGCGACGCGCACTTCCATGAGCCGCACAAGGCGCTGACGGAGCTCGCCCCGCGCTTCACGCGCGCGCTCCGGGCGTTCAACCGCGCGATCGCGCTCGACTCGTCGTTCCACCTCGCGTACGCGCACGTCATCGACATCTACCAGCGGATGGGCGCGCCGCACTTTGCGTGGGTGCTCGACGGGGACTCGATCCGCTACCTGCCGTCCGAGGAAGAGGCGCGCAATTTCGGACGGGAGCGCGTCGAGCGCGCGCGTGCTCGCGCGCGTGACCTGGCGGTCCAGACGGCGCTCCGGTGGGTGAGCGAAGACCCGGCGGCCGCGCCGGCCTACCAGAACCTTGCCCACGCGTACGCCTCCGCGCGCCGCTACGCCGACGCGGTCGCGACGCTCGAGCGCGCGATGCGTCAACCTGCAACGCGGAACGCCGACTTCCCATATCGGATCGCGTCGTATCAGCTGCCGGTGCAGCCCGCGCAGGCGCTGAGGACGCTCCGCGAGGCTATTCGCGTCTACGGCCCTGACTCGCTCGCCCGCCGAGCCAGCGCGGCACGCTTCCAGGCGCTGATGGCCGCGGCGAATGTCGCCATGCACACCGGCGCCTTGGCGGACATGGACCGCCTCATGGACATCGCCGCGTCGGTCGACCCCATTATGCCGGGGACGCAGCGCATGGTGCGTCCGACGCCGAGCGCCTCGATGACGGCTCCGTTGCGCATCGGCGTTCGCGCGTTATCCGGCCTTGGCGGCGCGCGCGACCGCCGAGTGATCGACTCCGCGATCGCTCGCGTCGACGCAATTCCGGACCCGGCGGGCCAGCATGCACGCCGGCAGGGCCGGAGCCTCCCGTACGTCGCCTTCATACTCACGGAAGACGCGAAATACGTGGACATCGTTCGACGCTGGAGTGGCGGCGATACCCCGCTCGTCCTCCAGGCGCTGGCGGCGCTCCGCGCCGGCGATACGGCGCAGGCGAGGCAGATCGCTGCGCGCATGCCGCCGCCCGATACCGCGCGCCTGATCTCGCCGCCCGACCAGATGGACGACCCCATGAGCCGGGCCGTAGTTCTCGCCGCCGTCGGTCAGAAGCGGGCCGCGCTCGCCGTGCACGAGTCGATCGACCCGGCGCAGTTCAACGTGCTCACGTCTGACGTGCGCTGGGCCATGTACCCCCGCTCACTGCTCGAGCGCGGCGCGCTCTACGAGCAGGTGGGCGACCGCGCGAAGGCGACGGCCGCGTACGAGAAGTACCTCGAGCTCATGCGCGACGCGGATGCAGTGCTCCGGCCGCAGCTTCAGCTCGCGAGGACGCGCCTCGCTGCGTTGCGGGACGCGCCAGCCGCAGCCCTGACGCCCCGCACGCCGCGCTAAGCGGGTCAATGCGCGCACTCGTCCTGCTCGCCTTGCTCGGCGCGTGCGCGCGCCCGGCCGTCGACCGGGTCGTCACACGCCCGCTCCCGTTCGGCCGCGTTACCGACCACGTCGTCATCATCTCCGTCGACGGTCTTCGCCCGGACGCGATCGAGCGATTCGGGGCGCCGACGCTGCAGCGGCTGATACGCGAGGGGGGCGTCGCGCCCGACGCGCAAACAATCCTCCCGAGTACGACGCTGCCCTCGCATACGTCGATGCTCACGGGCGTCGACCCGACCGTCCACGGGATCACTTGGAACACCGATGAGGTGTCGGAGCGCGGCTACGTCCAAGTGCCGACGGTGTTCGCCCTCGCGCGCGCCGCCGGCTTCCGAACGGCGGCGTTCTTCGGCAAGTCGAAGCTCCATCACGTCCACGCGCCGTCGACGCTCGACTACGTGCACTCGCTCGACAACCGACTCCCGTGGCGGCGCTCCGGTGAGCGGACCGCGCGGCTGGTCGGCCGGTACCTCGAGCACGAACGGCCGAACCTCATGTTCGTGCACCTCATCGAAGCCGACTTCGCGGGGCACCTGTTCGGCTGGATGGGCCGCACGTACGGGGAGGCGGTGCGCGAGGCGGACGCCGCGGTCGCGGCGCTGCTCGCGCACGCCGACGCGCGCTTCGGCCGCGGCGCGTACACGGTGATTCTCACCGCCGACCATGGCGGACACGGTCGCACGCACGGAACTGAGGCGTGGGAGGACACGACGATCCCGTGGATCGTGTGGGGGAAAGGCGTGCGCGCCGGCGCGACGCTCCCATTCGGCATCCGCACCACCGACACTGCGGCCACGGCGCTCTGGCTCCTCGGCGTGACGGTGCCGCCGGAGTGGACAGGCCACCCGGTGAAGCAGGCCTTCGACGCGGCGGTGGTTCCCGTCGGCCACTGACCGACTGCGACCGCGGTCGGCTTATGTTTCACGCCATGCCAACATCATCTATCCCTCCCGCGCGCGCTCTCGCGCGCCCCGCGCTCCTCGGCGCAACGCTCTTGGTCGGCGCCGCCTGCGCCACCGGCTCCACCTTCCGCAGCGGCGTCGGCGATGCGCACCTCGAGTCGCCGCCGTACTACGCCGGCGCGCGCGTCGCGCGTGAGGTCGCGCCACGCATCGTCCACCTCCCCATCGGATACCAGCGCGGCGCGACGCAGGCGCCGAACTTCGATCCGGCGTCGGGCAGTGGCACGCCGACGGTCGCGTTGCTCGCGGAGATGAACCGATTCCTCGACTCGCTCGGCGTCACGACGCCCGTCGATGCGGCCGCCGGCATCTCGCGCGGTATGCCGCCGGACGTGCACTTCGGCTGTCCGGCGACGCCGAGCGACGAGGAATGCAGCGAGCGACGTGACCCGGACCCGGACGAGCGGCGCATGATCCTCGCTGTGGGCCGCCCGTCGGCGAGCTGGGTCGAGTGGGCCGCGGGCGCACTCGACCGCGCGCAGGCGTCAGCGGTTCTGGTGTCGACGCTCGAGACCGGGCAGTACTGGACTCGCCAGAAGGGGCGCTTCGGCGGCCGCAAGGCCGTGGAGCTGGGCACCGGCTACTCGCAGCCGGTGCCCTGGCTCACGTCGCTCGACGCGCCGGCGCACGTCCTCCAGATCACCGGCGCCCTCATGGGACGCGACGGGCGAGCGATGCGCATCGGCGCTGAAGGTCTTTTCGCGAAACGCACGAACATCGTACTCAGCGGCCTGGGTGCACAGGCGCTGCTGAGCGACGAGGACGTCGAACGTGTGCGGACGCTCCGCCGCGATGACCTCCCAGGCCGGCCCCTGGTCTGGCAGGTCGCGATCCGAAATCTGGTGGCGGAGCTGACGGGGAGGACGGAAGTCACGGCGCGGTGAATGCAGGCCAACTGCGAACTGCAGTTCGACCAAGAACCACTCTCTCTCGAGGGCACTGACATGGCAGCCGTCGAATACCGGCATTCCGGCACGGTCGACGCGGGACTCGCGGTCCTTCGTGTCGTCGTCGGCGTCGTCTTCCTCATGCACGGCATCCAGAAGGTCTTTCAGTTCGGGTTCGCCGGCGTCAGCGGCTTCTTCGCCCAGGCGGGCATCCCGCTCCCCGGCATCTCCGGCCCGTTCATCGCCCTGCTCGAGTTCCTCGGCGGGATCGCGCTCATCCTCGGTCTCTTCACGCGTCCGGTCGCGCTGCTCTTCGTGATCGAGATGCTCGTCGCCGTCCTGTTCGTGCACCTCAGGGGCGGCTTCTTCCTGCCGAACGGATTCGAGTTCGCGTTGACGCTCGCCGCGGCGTCGCTCGCGCTGGCGATGAGCGGACCGGGTGCGTTGTCCGCGGACGCGCTCATCGCGGGTCGGCGCACCCCGCAGCCGGCGACCGCCGGCCGGCTCTGATGAGAGATCAGGACGATGCAGACGAATACGGCCGATACGACTAGTGGGTCCGGCACGGTAGAGCGCCCGTACGGCATCGCGCCACCGGGATATCGGCTGCCGGACGCGACGCACCTCGGTCGCGTGCGACTCCAGGTCTCCGACCTCGAGCGGTCGCTCACGTACTACGGTGATGTGCTGGGGTTCCGCGTGCTCGAGCGCTCGGGCGGCCGCGCGACGCTCGGGGCTCACGGCGACGACCGCCCGCTCCTGGAGCTCGTCGAGCGGGTCGGCGCGACTCCGGTCCCACGCCGCGGCCGGCTCGGGATCTACCACTTCGCCATTCTGCTTCCCGATCGCGCCGCACTCGGTCGATTCATTGGACACCTCGGAAGGATTGGTGCGCGCGCCGGCATGTCGGACCACTTCGTGAGTGAAGCCGTGTACCTCCAGGACCCGGACAATCTTGGCATCGAGGTGTACGCCGATCGGCCGCGCAGTGCGTGGCGGCACGAGGGCCGGCAGCTCGCGATGGCCACCGAGCCGCTCGATGCTCGCAGCGTCGCCGCCGCCGCCGCCGCCGGCGAGCCGTGGGCCGGCATGCCGCCGGGCACAGTGATCGGTCACGTGCACTTGCACGTGGGTGACATCGACGAGGCGACCGCGTTCTACCACGCCGGGCTGGGTCTGGACAAGGTCGTGTGGAGCTACCCGGGCGCGCTGTTCCTCTCGGCCGGCGGCTACCACCATCACCTGGGCACCAACACGTGGGCGGCGGGCGCGCCGCCCGCGGGCGAGGGCGACGCGCGACTCCTCGATTGGGAGATCGTCGTCCCACGTCCCGACGACGTGGACGCCGCCGCTCGCAGCCTCGAGTCGGCAGGTTACGCGGTTGCGCGCGACGGCCGAGCGTCGTGGACTGCCACCGACCCATGGGGAACGACGCTGCGACTCGTGGCGGAGGGCGGGCAGGGCGAGGAGGCGTGACGGGGTTGAGCGACGGCGTTTCGGGTCAACAGCGGATCCGCGGCCGCGCTGTTGGTGTTCACGAACAACGCCTCGTACTGGTGTCGACTCCTCAGCCCTCCCCCGACGCCGGCGGAGGCTGATCTCTGAGCCTCGACACCGGCGTCACGTTCAAGTCGTGGAGGCGCCAGTCGAGCTTCTGGAGGTCCGCGGCCGCCTGCTCTGCGCGCGCGACGAGATTCTCCTCGCTCCGCGGCACCACGAACACGTCGCCCGTCAGCACTCGACCGTGCTCACGTAAGCGGACCGCCGCTTTCTCGACCCAGTCGAGACGCTCCGCGGCGTCCTTCAGCTTTCGCGGCAGGGACTCGTGGTCGTCGTGCGACCCAAGCTCGGTCGGCGTCTCGTCCATGAGGTCGGCGATCACCTGCCGCAGGTTGAGCCACCCGTCGTGGACGATCGTGAGCGAGATGAGCCCTGCGGCCACGGGATCGCCCCACCAGAAGCCGAAGCCGACGAGCACGATGCCGACGATGCCCGCCGCCTCTGACATCCAGTCGGCCTTGTTCGAGTCCGCGTCCGCCTCGAGCGCCTTGTCGTGGAGCTTCTTCGCAATCGGGCGCTTGAGCGCGCCCAGCGTGAAGCCGACGATCGAGCTGTAGGCGAGCGCCGCGATCATCGCCCACCCCGCCCAGAACTGGCGGCCGAAGAGCTCCATCGTCCCGATCGAGGGATGCTCGCGGCTCACCAGCTTCATCAGCGCGTCGTAGAAGAGCCAGAGGCCGATGAGCGACAGGACCGCGGCCGCGACGAGGAACGCCACCGCGATCGCGCGGAAGTAGCCGAACGGGAAGCGCGCCGTGGGCGGCCGGAACTCGTACCTCATGGCGACGAGAGATCCCATCGGCGGGATGATCGCGAGCATGTCGCCGACCCACGCGGTCTTCATTGTCTGCGATTGCCCGAGTGTTAGGCCCAGGGCAACCGCCGCCGACGCAAGGCCGAAGATGCTCAGCCACGCCAGCCGCTTGATGCGGCGGCGGTCCGGCTCCAGCTCCTTCGGGAACTCGAACGCCTGTCCGACGCTCATGGGCGCGTCGTTCTCAGGACCTCGGGAATCGCCGGCTTCCGCGTATGAATCGTTTGCTCGATCCGCATGAGCCACGCGTTCTCGCCCGGAGGGGCCGCCATCACGTGATGCTGCTCGTGGAGCGTGATGCCGGCCGGACCGAGCGCGAGGCTCGGGAGCTGCCACGTCGGCGCGGCGACGAGTCCCGGGGCCCGACTCAGCTCGGGCACCGCGCGCGGTATGCCCCCTTTCTTCCGCACGTACGCGGCGACAGCCGGGTCGCGTGCCCAAAAGAACACCGTCTCGCCGTCGAGACTCCGCAACCTCCTCGCACCGATCGGCGCACCGACGACGATCGTGTCGGTATAGAAGGGCGTCGTGAAGGCGACGTGCTGCTTCCACGGCGACGCGTCGGTGAGGCCGCCGATCACCAGATCGAGCTCGTGCAGCTCGAGCGCCGCGAGGAGCTGCGACTCCGTGCCGCGCACCCATTCGATCCGCGCGCCGAGCTCGCGCGCCAGCTCGGCGGCGAGCGCCCCCTCCAGGCCGCCCGCCCCCCCGCCTGTCGGGAGCGTCGTCCACGGCCGGTTCTCGAAGACCCCGACCCGCACCGTGCCGCCGCGCACGCGGGTGAGCGTGCCGTTCGGGTCACGAGGGAGGTCGCGGCACGCGACGCCGATAACGAGGAGCAGGACCCCGGCGGCCGGACGCAGGATGGAGGCGCGGGAAGGCGGCGGAGCCGGGCGGTCGTAGGTCACCGGACGAAACGCCCGAGCGAAGTCCGTGCCGAGAGGCTGGAGGGCGCGTGCGTACGGCCGGACCCGGCGAAGGGGAACGGCTCATGCTGAAGCATCCCGCGCGCCGGGCCGCGGGAGCCCGCGAGTGCGCAATCCGAGGAGTAGACACGAATGACAACGTCAGCCGAGCCCACCACCGGGTTTTCCGCCCTGGGCCTGAGCGACGCACTGGTGAACACGCTGACCGCGCTGGGCTACGAGGAGCCGACCCCGATCCAGCGGGAGGCGATCCCCCCTCTTCTCGCGGGACGAGACCTGCTCGGCCAGGCGGCCACTGGTACGGGGAAGACGGCGGCGTTCGCGCTGCCGCTCATCCAGCGCCTCGTGCCAGCGCAGGGCGAGGGCGACGGCGAGCGGCGCCGCCGGGTGAGCGTGCTCATTCTCACGCCGACGCGTGAGCTCGCGATGCAGGTCGCCGAGGCGGTCCACCGCTACGGCAAGGCGCTGGAAGTCTGCGCGGTTCCGATCTACGGCGGCCAGGCGATCCAGCAACAACTGCGGGCACTTCGCCGCGGCGTCGACGTCGTCGTCGCGACGCCCGGACGTGCGCTCGATCACATCCGGCGCGGCTCGCTCGACCTCGGCGGCGTGCGCGCCGTCGTGCTCGACGAGGCCGACGAGATGCTCGACATGGGGTTCGCCGACGACCTGGAGGCGCTCCTCGAGGCGGTGCCCGCGGAGCGGCAGACGGCGCTCTTCTCGGCGACGATGCCGCCGCGCATCGCGTCGATCGCGAAGCGACATCTACGTGACGCGGTCCACGTGAAGGTCGCCGACGAGCTGGTCGCGGCGGGCGACGTACCACGCGTGCGGCAGTCGGCGTACGTCGTGCAGCGGCAGCACAAGGTCGCCGCACTCGGGCGTGTACTCGACATGGAGAATCCGACGTCGGCGCTCGTCTTCTGCCGTACGCGGACCGAAGTCGACGAGCTCACGGAGACGCTGAACGGGCGCGGCTACCGCGCCGAGGCGCTGCACGGCGGGATGGACCAGGAGCAGCGCGACCGGGTGATGCGCCGCTTCCGTGACGGCACTGCGGACCTGCTGATCGCGACCGACGTCGCCGCGCGCGGTCTCGACATCGAGCACATCTCGCACGTCGTGAACTTCGACGTCCCGTCGGCGCCGGAGGCGTACGTGCATCGGATCGGACGCACCGGGCGCGCCGGACGCGAGGGCGTGGCGATCACGTTCGCGGAGCCGCGTGAGCACCGTCTACTGCGAAACATCGAGCACGCGACCGGGCAGAAGATCCAGCTCGAGACGGTTCCGACGGTGGTCGACCTGCGCGCGCGCCGACTGGAGCTCACGCGGGCCTCACTCCAGGAGGCGTTGCTCGAGGGAGACTTCGAGCACTACCACGGCGTCGTCGAGGGGCTCGCCGCCGAATTCGACGTCATGGACATCGCGGCGGCCGCGGTCTCACTGGCGCACAAGGCCACGGCCGGGACCGACGACGAGGAACAGGAGATCCCGACACCCGTTGCGTACCCCGCCGACTGGGGGTCGCGCCCGCGGCCGGATCGCGCGCGCTCGCGCGAACGCGGACAGCGCGGCGACCGAGGAGAGCAGGGTGAGCGAGGTGAGCGGGGTGAGCGGACCGGCCGGACGCGGCGGGGCGGTAGCGGGCGGAGTGATGCCGACGTCACGCGGCTCTACATCGGCCTCGGCAGACTCGCGGGCATCAGGCCGGGCGATCTGGTCGGCGCGATCGCGAACGAGGCGGGTATCGACGCGCGGGCGATCGGCGCGATCGACATCGCCGACCGGTTCTCGATCGTCGAGGTGCCCGACGACGCGGCGGACGGCGTGATCGACGCGCTGCGGCAGACGACGATACGTGGCAAGCGCGTGAGCGTGCGTCGGGATCGGTTCGATCCCTGAGAGGAGGGAGGAGGCAGGAGGGAGGGAGGCCTCCCCCCTCGCTCCTCCTTCCTCACTCCTCTAGTTGTCTTGCGCCGAAACCCGGCGGGGTCTACATTTGGTGCCAGCGACAAGCGCGCTTACAGGCGCGACAAGTTCCGAGGAAACTAAGGGGCCTGCACAGTTCGCGCGGGCCCCTTTCTTCCGTCCGAGTCGCGGGCGGAGCCCGTCGTGAGGGTAGTGATCACGAACGAGTTGTCGTCGGCACGTACGGCCTATCCGGACTCCGACCACAGCCCATCTACATCAGGAGTACCGAATGCGTACGACCGGCACCGTCAAGTGGTTCAACGAGACCAAGGGTTTCGGCTTCATCACCCCCGAGGGCGGGCAGAAGGATTGCTTCGTCCATCATTCCGCCATTTCGGGCTCGGGCTTCAAGACCCTGGCCGAGGGCGAGCGCGTCGAGTTCGACATCGTGCAGGGCGCCAAGGGCCCGGCGGCGGCGAACGTCACGAAGCTCGGCCGCTGAGCTACGCGACGGATCGAGGCGTAGCGCCGCGCGGCCGGCTCGAGGGGCAATCGAGTCGGCCGCGCGCGTCTTTTCACCCGCTCCGCGCGGACGCGCGGGCTCACACGCTGGAAGTGTCTATGGTTGAAGTGAAACTCGAGGACTCCGACCGCATCGAGTGGGCTCTCAAGACCTTCAAGAAGAAGGTCCAGAAGGCGGGCGTCCTGAAGGACCTCCGCCGCAAGAGCCGCTACACCAAGCCGAGCGAAGCCAGGCAGCAGAAGGCCGCCGCCGCGCGGCGCCGCAAGCGGAGTAATCGAGGCTGACAGCAGGAAGGAGGAGGGAGGGAGAAGGTGGGAGTCCGCAGCTACTCCCCCCTCCTTCCTCCCTCCTCCCTCCTCCCTCCTGCCGCTAGCGCTGCGCGAGGATCAGGTAGCGCGTCGGTCCCCAGAACCCGTTGATGTCCGTGATCTTCAGATTTCCAGTGAAGGTCAGGCCGTCGCGGTCCTCCACCTCGGCGTGATCGAGGTTCTGCCGCGACACGAGTCGATAGCGCTTCGTCGAGTCGGGCACCACGATCATCTGCGTCTCACGCTGGTCGATCTGCGTGAACAGCGACGGGTCCAGCTTGCGCGCCTGCTGCAGCGTACGCCCAAAGCGCCTGAAGATCAGGTTCGCGCCCCCCTCGCGCACGACGACGCCTTTGGAGAGCAGCTCCTTCTCCGTGCCGACGATGTAGTAGGCGGTGTACAGCCGCGCGCCGACGGTCTTGATCTCGGTCTCGAGATTCGTGATCGTCTGCGACTGACGTTCGATGGTCTCGCTGAACTGCGCGATCATCTTCTGGTTCTCGTCGAGCTGTGAGCGGAGCTGCTCGTTCTCGCCCTGGAGCCGCACGTTCTCGCCTTTGAGCTCCGCCTCGCGCTCCTTCGCCGCCGCCAGCTCGTCGGCCGTCTGCTTCGCGCGCTTCACGAGCGCGTCGACCCGCGCCAGCATCTCCTTCCGGTTCTGGATCTGCTGCTCAATCGGGCTTTCGAGGTCCTTCCGCCCCTTCTTTCCCTTGTGCCCGACCCCCTTCACGCTCGAGATCTTACTGTCGACCTTGGCGATGAAGTCGTCTGCGTCGAGGATCACCTTTGTGAGCGAGTCCTTCTGCGCTGACAGCTGGGTCATCAGCTGCATCTGCTGCGACTGCACGACGCGGAGGCTATCCTCCCGGGCCGCGCGACCGCCGTCGCAACCGGCCGTGACGAGCGTGGTAGCCGCGGCGAGCGCAATAGCCGCGACAGACTGGGGGCGGATCATTGGGGGCATCCTGCGGTTCGGGTACGAGCGCACTGGCGCCAAACGGCTGGCGGTCGGGGAGCGCTGCCTGGCTCACGTATAGACGACGGTCGGGCTCGGTAGGTATCGCCGACTGCGGACTGCGGACTGCGGAGTGCGGACTCACGGCCTCGGGACGCCCTGCCACGCGGTGGGAGCATCCCGGGGGTTCTAGTCCGCGGTCCGTAGTCCGCAGTCGGCCGCAGTCCGCAGTCGGACCCCCCGCTAGTTCGACGGTGATCTGGCACCTATGATCTGCGTGACTTACCGCCCAGAGGAGGGACGCATGTCGCTCGTGTACCACCCGCGCGCTGCCCGGGCCGCGCTCTTCGCCGCCGTCCCGCTCGCGTTCGTGACGGCACCTGCCCCTGCGCAGCAGGCGGCGTCCTATACGCTGGAGCAGGTGAAGAGCTATCCGTTCCCGAACGAGCTCACCGCCGCGACGACCGGGACGCGACTCGCGTGGGCGCTCAACGAGCGCGGCGTGCGCAACATCTTTGTCGCCGAGGGACCTGACTTCCGCGCTCGCCAGCTGACGACCTACGGGGGCGACGATGGGCAGGAGCTGACGAGCGTCTCCCTCTCGGCCGACGGGCGCCATGTGGTGTACGTGCGCGGCGGCGAGCACGGCTCGAACTGGGACGATCTGCTGCCGGTAAACCCGGCGTCCTTTCCCGTCGCGCCCAAGCCGGGCTTGTGGAGCGTGCCGTTCGGCGGCGGCGAGCCGAAGCTGCTGGCCGACGGTGGCGACGAGCCCGCGATCTCGCCTCGCGGCGACGCCGTGGCGTTCGTGAAGGAGCGCCAGCTGTGGGTCGTGCCGATCGACGGCTCGCAGCCCGCGAAGCGGATCCTGGGCGCAGTGCGCGGCGAGGCCGGCAGCCCGCAATGGTCGCCCGACGGCTCACGCATCGCCTTCGTGTCGAACCGCGGCGATCACGCGTTCGTCGGCGTCTTCGGCAACGACTCGACGCCGATCATCTGGCTCGCGCCGTCCACGTCACGCGACGGGAGCCCGCGCTGGTCGCCCGACGGAACGCGGATCGCGTTCGTTCGGCGGCCGGGCACCGGCGGCGCGCCGGACTCGATCCTCGTGCAGCGCCATCAGCCCTGGTCGATCTGGACCGCCGACGTCGCGACCGGAGAGGGGCGCCGGCTGTGGGAGAGCCCGAAGACGTTGCGCGGCTCGTTCCCAACGACGCACGGGCAGACGAACCTGCACTGGGCGGCGGGCGGCCGCATCGTCTTCCTCTCCTACATGGACGGCTGGCCGCACCTGTACTCGATCGGGCAGAGCGGGGGCGAGCCGCTGCTTCTCACCCCCGGTCGCTACATGGCCGAGTACATCCGGCTGAGTCCTGACCGGCGGTTCCTCGTTTTCGCCGGCAACGCTGGTCGCGACGCGGACGACATCGATCGCCGTCACGTCGTGAAGGTGCCGGTCGACCGCGCCGCGCCCGAGGTGATGACGCCCGGCGCGGGCGTCGAGTGGACGCCGGTCGTAACGGGGGACGGCAGCACGATCGGCTTCATCGGCGCGACGGCGCAGCGGCCGCCGGTGCCCGCAGTCGTGTCGGTGAACGGAGGCCAGCCGCGGTGGATCGGGCAGGAGCGCATTCCGGCCGATTATCCGACCGCGAAGCTGGTCGTGCCGAGGAAGGTGGTGTACAAGGCCCCGGATGGCGTCGAAGTCCACGCGCAATTGTTCGACGCGGGTGGGACCGGTAAGAGGCCGGCCGTCGTCTTCGTCCACGGCGGCCCGCCCCGCCAGATGCTCCTCGGTTGGCACTACTCGGACTACTACTCCAACGCGTACGCGATGAACCAGTATCTCGCGAGCAAGGGGTACGTAGTGCTGTCGGTCAACTTCCGGCTCGGGATCGGGTACGGGCGCGAGTTCCATCACCCACCCCGCGGCGGCATGCAGGGGGCGTCGGAGTATCAGGACGTCAAGGCGGGGGCGGAGTACCTGCGTACGCTGCCGCAGGTCGATCCGGCGCGCATCGGCATCTACGGCGGGTCCTACGGGGGATTCCTCACCGCGCTGGCGCTCGCGCGCGATTCCGATCTCTTCGCCGCTGGCGTCGACATCCACGGCGTCCACAACTGGACGGGCGAGCGCGCGCAGTCGCTACTCGCGCCCGACCGCTATGAGAAAGCGCCCGACGCCGCCCGCGCGCTCGAGATCGCGTGGCAGTCCTCGCCGGTGTCGTCGATCTCGACCTGGAAGTCGCCCGTGCTCTTGATCCACGCCGACGACGATCGGAACGTGCGGTTCAGCCAGACGGTGGACTTGGCCCGGCGGTTAACGGCCGCGGGAGTTCCGTTCGAGGAGCTCATCGTCCCCGACGACACGCATCACTGGATGCGACACGCCAACGCGCTGAAAGTGAACGCGGCGACGGCTGAGTTCTTCGACCGGAAGCTGGGCGTGGGGAGAACGGCGGCGCGGGGAGGCGACGGGAGGTAGCGCGGGAGGGCGAAAGAGCAGGGCGTTGTTCGTGAACAGCGCGGAAGAGCGCGCACGCGGATGGCGCGGATCGGCGAAGGGCGGAAACGCGCTGATTGCCCTCGGCGTCCCGGGTCTCTGCACCGCCACGAGCCCGAACCGACGCTTCGGCTACACCCGCTCGGGACGCCACCTTGCGCTGCGCTGTCATCCCGCAGGCGCGAGCGACGCGAGCGACTGTCGGGATCTACTCAGAACCCGCCGGTGCTACCCACGGGGTAGTGCCGAGTAGATCCCGACAGGCGCTGCGCGCCTGCGGGGTGACAGAAGGGCGGGCCGAAGCCTCCCGGGGGTGTAGCCAAGGTCTTCTCTCGGGTCGGCGAGAGGAGTCTCGGGCGCCGAGGAGTAATCCGTGTCGCGCCCTCGCCAGCGGGCGCCCGCGCAATCCGCGTCCTCCGCGGCTCCGCCGTTCGCCGATCCGCGGGCCATCCGCGTGCGCGCTCTTCCGCGCTCCTCCGCGCTCTTGACCCGAAACGCCTGTCCCTGCCGCCCTCGCTCTGATTTCCCTACGACTCCACCGCCGGCACCGTGAAATAGAAGCTTGTCCCCGCGCCAACCTGGGATTCCACCCAGATCCGCCCGCGGTGCGCCTCGACGATTCCCTTCGCGATCGCCAGCCCGAGTCCGACGCCTCGCTTGTCCGTGCGCTTGCCCTGCCAGTAGCGCCCGAAGATGTGCGGCAGTTGCTCGGTCGGGATGCCGGGTCCGGTGTCGACGACTGCTAGACACACGCCGTCCGGCGCGAGCTCCGCCCGCACGGTGATCTGGCCGCCCGCCGGCGTGAACTTGATCGCGTTGCCGACGAGGTTCGAGAGAACCTGCTGTACACGCGGCGGGTCCACTAGAACGCGCGGCAGGCCGTCGGGCACTGCGGCCTCGAGCTGGAGGGACGACGACTTGGCGAGCGGCCGCAGCATCTCCAGCGCGTCGCCGACGACTGTCGCCACCGCCTCCGGCCGCGGCTCGACAGCCAGCGTTCCCGACTCGATCCGCTTCACGTCCAGCAGGTCGCCGATGAGGCGGTTCATTCGATCGGCCGCGCGGCGCATGATCTCGATCTGCTTCCGCTCCAGCGGACGCTCGCCGCCGCCGACCTCCAGCAGGAGCTCCGCCGCCATCCTGATCGTGCTCAGCGGGTTGCGCAAGTCATGCGCGACGATGCCCATCATCTCGTCGCGCGCTCGTGTCGCCTGGGACGCCGCGTGGAAGAGCCGCGCGTTCTCGACGGCGAGCGACGCACGGCGGGCCAGCTCCTCGGCCATCGCCAGGTCGTCCTGTCCGTAGCGCCGTCCCGACTCCGCCATCATGAGCGACAGCACGCCGATCGTCCGGTCGGCGACGCGGAGCGGAACCGCGACGAGGGAGCACGGCCTCAGGTCCATGATCAGTTGCTTGTGCTCGTCGCTGACAGCGGTCGCGAGCAGCATCTCCTCGGCGATCTCCGCGACGAGCGTCGATTCACTATCGAACAGCGCCCGACGGAGATGGTTCGCGGCCGGGCCGTCGTGCACGCGATCGACGAACCGGCGTCCGAGGTCGAAGAGCACTGGCTCCTTCGCAGCGTCCACGTGGGCGACGCCGACGCGCGCGATCCTGTCGTCCGCCTCCATCATGTCGACGGTGCAGAAGTCGGCGAGCGCCGGGACGGCGAGGCGCGCGAGCGTGCCGAGCGTCGTGTGATAGTCGAACGACGCGCCGAGTACGCGGCTGGCCTCGGCGAGAAAGCGCGCGCGCCGCTCGGCGGCTTCTGCGGCGCCGCGCGCGGCCTGCTCTTCCACGAGCCGCCGCGCGGCCTCCTCGGCCCGCTTGCGCTCCGTGATGTCGTGGATCGCAACGACGCGCGCCTGTCGGCCGCGGTACATCGCCGAGCGGCCCGAGAGCTCGACGACGACGACCGACCCGTCCTTCCGCAGGCCGGCGACCTCGTACAGCTCGGTCGAGCCGGCGCGCATGCGCTGCACAACCTTCTCGCGCGACTCGGGTGCAACGATGAAGTCGAGCACGTTGCGCCCCACGAGCTCGTCGAGCTCGTACCCGAACATCCGGCAGAGACTCGGGTTCGCGTCGAGGATGATCCCCTCCTCGTGGACGAGTACACCGTCCAGTGCGGCCTCGGTGAGGCTGCGGAAGCGCTCCTCGCTCTCGCGGATCGCCTCCTCAGCGTGCTTGCGGGCCGTGATGTCGTGGATCGCTGCGACGCGAACCTGCCGCCCGCGGATGGTGGCCGGCCGGCCGGAGACCTCGATGATCAGTCGCGTGCCATCCTTCCGGAGCGCCTCCGTCTCGTAGACCGCAGCGGCTCCTTCTCGGACCTTGCCGAGGGTCATCTCGCGCTTCTCGGGCGCGACCAGGACCTCGATGGCGTTTTGGCCGACCAGCTCCTCGAGCGTGTAGCCGAACATCCGACAGAAGCTCGGGTTCGCGTCGATGATGACTCCGCCATCGTGGATGAGCACACCGTCGACCGCCGCTTCGGTCAGGCTGCGGAAGCGCTCCTCACTCTCGCGAAGCGCCTCCTCGGCCCCTTTGCGCTCCGTGATGTCGTGGATCGCTCCGACGCGGACCGGTCGGCCGCGGTGCATCGCCGGCCGAGCCGAGACCTCGACGATGACCCGGCTGCCGTCCTTCCGCAGCGCCTCGGTCTCGTAGACCGTCTCGTTCCCTGACTGAATCTGCCGCAGCGTTGCCTCGCGCCTCTCCGGGGTCACGATGATATCCAGTAGGTTTCGGCCCAGAATCTCCTCGAGCGTGTAGCCGAAGATCCGGCAGAAGCTCGGATTCGCGTCGATGATCACCCCATGGTCGTGGATTAGAACGCCGTCCACGGCCGCCTCGGTGAGACTTCGGAAGCGCTCCTCGCTCTCGCGCACTGCCTCCTCGGCGCGGCGGCGTTCCGTGACGTCACGGAAACTCCAGACGCGCCCGACGCTCTTCCCGCCGATACGCTGCGGACGTGACGTGCGCTCGACGATTCGGCCATCAAGGAACTCCAGCACGTCGAAGCTCTCCGCCTCGGGATCGGCGTACAACTCCCGGACCTTCGCCGTGAATTGCTCGGGATGCTTGAGCTTTCGCGCGGCGTAACTGATGGCGAGACTGTCCTTGCCGAGCGCGATGATGCCGTCGGGGATGCCCCACATCTCGGTCATGCGCTTGTTGTGGCTCGTGATCTTCCCGTCGTGACTCACCACGAGCACACCCTCGCTCGTCGCCTCGAGCGTCGATCGCAGCAGCGAGAGCGAATGCTGGAGCTCCTTTTCGGCCTGCTTCCGGTCCGTGATGTCCCGGATGAAGGCGGTGAACACCGGCGACCCCGGCGCCGGGATGCGCGTGACCGTGAGCTCGACCGGGAACTCCGTCCCGTCGGCGCGCATCGCCGTGAACTCCCCGCGCTGCCCGAGGAGGCGGCTGCTGCCGGTGGCGAGATAGCGCGCGAATCCGGCGGCGTGACGTCCGCGCAGCGACGGCGGAATGATCAGCTCCGGCATCGACTTGCCGATGACGTCCGACCTGCGGTGGCCGAACGTGCGCTCGGCGGCGGGGTTGAACTCGAGGATCCGGCACTCGGCGTCGACCGTTACGACACAGTCGAGCGTCGTGTCGACGATCGCGGTCTTGAGCGCCTCCGCCTCGCGCACGAACTCCTCGGCGCGTGCCTGGTCGAGCACGCGGGCGATGTCATTGCCGATGACGGTGAGCGTCCGGAGCAGCTCACGGTCGAATGGCTGCACTTCCACGCTGTAAAGCTCGATCACCCCGCAGACGGAGCCACTCTTCACCGGGAACACGACGACGCCGTGGAGACCGACGTCGGCGGCGTGGTGGGTGTGCGGCGACGTCGTCTCACGCGCCAGGTCGGCGACCCACACCGGGTCACCGGTGCTCCATACGCGACCCGGGAGCTCCTGCCCGATTCCGAGCTCGGACAGACGCGCCGTATGTTCGGCCGTGCGAGCGCGCGGCGACACCCACTCGTCGACACGACGCAGTAGGTCGTCCGACCAGTCGACAGTCCACAGCACCGCGGCATCCCACCCCAGCGAGCGGCAGATCGCCTCCATCAACCCTTTGGGAAGTCGACCACTGGCGGCGTCGCTGAGTAGGCGAGACGCGGCGTGCTGCGCGGCCAGCCGCTGCTCGGCGAGCCGGCGCGCGGTGATGTCCTGAAGGAAGCCGACGAAGTACGCCGGCGTGCTCGGCGAGGTCCGGATTGTCGACACGGTGAGGCTCCCCCACACCGTGGTCCCGTCCCGCCTGATGTAGCGCTTCTCCAGCGTGTAGGACGGCAACGTGCCGAGCCGCGCGCGGCGCGCGAAGTCGAGCGACACCTCGAGGTCATCCGGGTGCGTTATGTCTTCGAGCCGGAGCGTCATCAGCTCATCGCGCGGATACCCGAGGATGTCGCAGAAGCGCTGGTTCACCCACTGCCACGTTTCGTCTTCTCGCAGGTGGGCGATGCCAATAGCCGCGTCTTCGCACGTCGCCTTGAACAGCGCCAGGGCGTCGTACGCCGGCAGCTCCATCGTGATCGCGAGGTCCGCCGGCACGAGCGGACTGATCGGTGAGGCGGGGCGCACGGGTAGCCCGGCCGGCTCGGAGTAGGGAATAAGGCCCGACATGAGCAGCTTACCGAGTAGGGATCGGACGTGAGGAGTGGCGGCGGAGCACCAGAGCCCCGCCGCGTCAGCCCCAAATGTGCAGCGCAGCCCGCGCGCTGAACAGGTTTTTCTTGAGGTTTGTTACCGGCCTTGACGCGTTCGCCATGCGGACCGATCGTCGGCCGCGGGGATTCCGTACCAGCGATGGGGAGCCAGTGACATTTGGACCTGAACCCGAGGCATTCGCAGGGACGAACGAGAGGGCGCACGATGAGGCGTAAGATTGCCCGGACACTGTCGCTCCTTGTGCTGCTCGCGACCGGTGCGCTCGGCGTCTACAACGGCGTTCGAGAGTTGCACGGCGGGCTGACGACCTTCCAGTACTCGGTCACGCTCGGCGTGATGCTGTACGGCGCGCTCGGCCTCGCCGCCGGAGCTGCGCTGGCAGTGCGGCATCCATGGTCGGTGTGGCTCGCCTCGCTCTGGGGTGTCGTCGTGACGTACGTCTCCTCGACCCCGGCCCTTGCCTATGCGGGTGCGGACGCGACTGTAAGCGGGGCGGTCGCGGGCGGGCTCGGGGCGGCGCTGATCGCCGCCGGCGTGGTCTGGAGCGCACGCGCGTCCGCGCGCCAACCTGGGGCGCGCGACGCTCGCGATGGCTTGCGGACGCTCGCCCTCGTCGCGGTGCTGGCAAGCGGCGGCGTAAGCCTGAGTGGCTGTCGCGCGCTTTACCAATCTCCGCCGGTAGTCGGCGAAGGCGATGGCCTCCGAACGAAACGCGTGCGCGACAAGCGCGAGCCCGACCGGCTGATCGCCGATGACCTCACCGTCTGCTGGGTCGTCGCGGAGGTCTTCGCGGGCATCAAGCCCGGAGATGTGTGGCGTTGCACTTGGCGCCCTGTGCCGTCGGGGACGTAACGCACGATCCGCTTGGGTGCGGCGGACTCCCGGCACAGCTTCGACGCGGAACGCGTCATCACCCCGCACTGACCGTCCGACTGTCCGCTGACGTCGCCGTGATCGGCGCGGGCGTCGCTGGACTGGCTGCCGCGCGCGACGTTACGGCCGCAGGCCTGACCGTCGAGGTGCTCGAGGCCCGGCGTCGCATCGGCGGACGCGTGCTCACCGTCCGTGACCCGTCGATATCGATGCCCGTGGAGCTCGGAGCCGAGTTCGTTCACGGCGCGGCCGCCGAGATCCGCAGCGTCGCCCGCGACGCCGGTCTCACGATCTGTGACGTGCACGGTGATCGCTGGGAATCCATGCGGCGCGGGCTGCGCCCGCTCGAGGACTTCTGGGAGCAGCTCGATCTCGTGATGAGCCGGCTGGACGCGAAGCGACAACCTGACAGGTCGTTCGCCGACTTTCTCGCCGCGCGGCCTGGCGGCCGGTCCCTGTCACGTCAGCGGCGGCTGGCGAGCCAGTGGGTGCGTGGCTTCCACGCCGCAGACCCGTCGCGCGCAAGTGAGCGCGCGCTGGCGGGCGGGGGCAGCCCGGGCGACGATGAGTCGGAGCAGCGACAGGCGCGCGTGCTGGAGGGTTACGACCGCATCCCGGCGTATCTCGCGCGCGAACTAAAGCGTGAGCCGCGTCTCGGGACGATCGTCGCATCGGTCGGGTGGAGCCGGGGAGCGGTCGAGCTCACGCTCCGTGCCGATGCCGGCTCGTCGCTACCGCCGCTGAGCGCCCGCGCCGTGATCGTTACGGCACCGCTGGGGGTGTTGCAGGCGCCGCCGAGCGCCGACGGCAGCATTACGTTCACGCCACCGCTGCCGGCGACCAAGGTCGAGGCGCTGCGTGGCTTGGCTCAAGGCCATGTCGTCCGTGTCGGCGTCGTGCTGGACGAGCCGGTATGGGTGACAACGCCGTCGCGCACGATCGGGGGTGGCGCGAGCCTTCACCGGCTCGCCTTTATCCACCCCGGCGACGACGAGATGCCGGTCTGCTGGACGGCGTATCCCACTGATGCGCCGTTACTGATTGCGTGGTACGGCGGACCCGACGCGCAAGCGCTTGGTGATCTGCCGCGACGCGAGATCGAGGCGCGGGCGATCGCCGCGCTCGCGCGCCGCCTTCACGTCAGCAGACGCCGGCTCGAGCGGCACGTGGTGTCATGTCACACGCACAACTGGTCGGCCGATCCGTTCTCACGAGGAGCGTATAGTTACGTGGTCGTCGACGGTGAGAAGGCGAGCGTGGCGCTGGCCCGCCCCGTCGCCGGCACGCTCTTCTTCGCCGGTGAGGCCTTCGACGCCGAGGGCCGGAACGGGACCGTGCACGGGGCGATCGCGAGCGGGCGAGCTGTGGCGCGCCAAGTGGTTCGGGCGCTCCGCGCGCGGTAGCTGTCACCCATGATCAGGTAGTCGACTCCGAGGAACCCGACCGAGAACAACAGCACCGGGCGGCGCCCATAGCGGTCGGAGAGGTTCCCGAGAACGGGGCGCAGGCGAACTGCATGACCGCGTACGCGAAAGCGAGCCAGCCGCCGTAGGTGGCGACGCGGCTCACGCTCTCGCCGGTGAGCTCGACCAGCAGCGCCGGTTGCACGGGCATGATCAGCCCGAGCCCGATGGTATCGAGCAGCACCGTGACGGCGACGAAGACGAGCGCGCGGTTGCTGCCGCGCATCAGGAAGTCGTCCCCTCGTCCGTGATGAAGTCCGCCGCGCGTTCGGCGATCATGATCTCCGACTGCGGACTGCGGACTGCGGACACAAGCCCTCGGGACGCGTCGAGCTGGCGGTAAAAGCTCCGCGGGGAGTTCTTAGTCCGCAGTCCGCAGTCGGCCGTCCGCAATCGGTTGCCACGAGCCCCGCCCCTCTCTATCCTGGCCGTGTGTCCCTCCTGACCGACCGCGCCGATCCGGCCGGACAGACCGTCGCCGGCCGCTACGAGCTCGTGCGAGAGCTGGGGCACGGCTCGTTCGGACGGACGTTTCTCGCACGTGACCGAAACGACAATCGTGCGGTCGCGATCAAGGTACTCGATCGTCGCCGGGGCGCCGACTGGAAGGCGCACGAGCTGTTCGACCGCGAGGCAGTAGTGCTTCGCTCGCTCCGGCACCACGGCGTCCCGGAGGTGCACGACCTCTTTCGCGACGTCTGGGATGGCGCCCCGGCCGCGTTCCTCGTCATGGAGTACGTGGAGGGCGTCTCGCTCGCGCAGGTGATCGAGGAGCAGCAGCGGCAGCTCGAGCCGGCCGACGTCATGCACGTCTTCCTCGAGCTGCTCGGCGTTCTCGATTACCTGCACGGCCGCGTCCCGCCGGTTCTGCACCGCGACATCAAGCCATCGAACGTCATCCTGCGACCGGACGGCACCGCGGCGCTCGTCGACTTCGGCTCGGTCCGACGCGTCTTCCTGGGGCAGGACGAGGCTGGGTCGACGGTGGCCGGGACTTACGGCTACATGCCGTACGAGCAGTACATGGGCCAGGCATCACCGGCGAGCGATCTGTACGCGCTCGGCGCTACGTTCCTCCATCTACTGACCGGCCGCCCGCCGCGCGAGTTCATGAACGCCGACGGACGGATCGAGGTCCCCCATCAGCTCCCGGGCGACGCGCGCCTGGCGCCGGTCGTCGCGCGAATGCTTCGCCCGTCGCCGGCCGAGCGGTTCGCGGGCGCGCGCGAGGTGCGCCAGGCACTGCTGTCGCCCTCGACGTCGGTGCGCCTCGAGACACGGAGCGCTCGCGCGCCCGTCACCGTTATCGAGCCCAAGTTCGCGCTGCTCCCGCCGGCCCCGCGGGCCCTCGAAGGACCGACCGCGGAGCTGCTCGACCGCGTCGCGCCAAGCGCGTGGGAGCTGATGGACACGTCGGCGAAGTCGAACGACGAAGTCGGTATCGCGGACGTCCTTGCGTTCCTCTTCTTCTCCATTCTGACGGCCGGGATTCTGCCGGTCGTCTTTCTCACCAGGGCCCGCTCCTGGCGCCGCCGCCTCCGCCGGTTTTTCCGCGACGGTGTTCCCGGAACCGCCGAGATCATGAACATCCGGCTGGAGAAGATCGAGTTCGACCAACACCTGGCTCGCGTCAGCTACCAGTTCGAGGCGGACGGACGGATGCATCGCGACGTCGACCAGGTACTGCCGGTCGTTGCCGACCGGTGGCAGCCTGGCGACCGCGTCCAGGTCCTCTACATCCCCGAGCGCGACTACGACAGCGTCATCGTGAGTACGAGCTGAGAGGAGGAGGGAGGGGGGGAGGAGAGAGGGAGGAGTGCTGCGGACTCCCCTCCTCCCTCCTTCCTCCTCCTTCCTCTCAGGGCGCCCTATCCGTCGTCTCGGGCTCGTCCTCGGTCGCGGCGGCGCGCGCGCGGTCGCCCTGACCGCGGCTCGGCCCGCGGAGTTCGGCGCGGATCGGCTCGAGCTCCGCGCGCTGATCCGGGTTGCGGGCAATCATGTCGTCGAGCAACGCGCGTGCGACCTCGTCGCCGATCTCGGTCGGCTCGGGGGAGAAGCGCTGCCCGTAGCCCATGTGCCGCCCCGGCTCGATCAGGACCTCGTTCCGTAGCACGACGTCGGCGTCGCCGTACTCGACGCGCACCGCCGCGAAGCGCTTGCCGGCCTTCTCCATGTAGCTGACGCGGATCCCGTCCGCCTGCGGCGGCCAGTCCGGGAGCTGGTGCTCGCCTCCCTCGGTACCGTGGAACGTCCGGGCGCCCGGCCGGAGGCCCTCGAAGTTCCGCTCGAAGGCACCGTGGTATCTGAGCGCGTGACGCATCTCTCCTCCGCTGTCCGTTATGTCGTGGTGGGATCACCCGTCGCCTTTCGTCCGCGAGCCGGCCGGACGCCGACATTCTCTGCCGCAGTCGGCGTACCCAACCTAGCGCAGCGAGCCGAGCAGTGGCAAGACACGTTTCGACAGATGCCCTTTCGTGACGCTCGGCCGTCGAGGACGTCCGCCGTCCATGCGACTTTTTCGACTGCAATTCCCGGCGCGGGTCGTCGTGTTCGCGACCGCCTGCCTAGTCCGGATCCCTCCGGCGCCGCTCGGGGCTCAGCAGCCCGCCTCGCCCACGTCGCCCGACGTCACGCAGCAAGGGCGTGCGGTCCCGGCCGACTCGGCTGCCGCGCGCACTGGTGGACTACGCTCCCGGCCGCCCATTCTAACGAGAGGCGACTTGGTCATCGCTGCCGCCCTGACGATGACGGCCGCCGCGCTCATCCCGGCGGACGTGCGCATCGCGCGCGAGCTCCAACGCCCGTGGCCGCAGTCGAGCGCGTTCTTGCGCGAGACCGCGCAAGGGATCGAGACGATCGCCTCGCCCGGTGCCCTGATCTTCGGCGGGTCGCTGTATGCGGCCGGCGTGGCGACGCGCAGGCGCGCCATCGCTGACGTCGGCTGGCACACGCTCGAGGCGCTCGCCCTCTCGGGTCAGGTGACGAGCGCGCTGAAAGGCGCTTTCGGCAGAACGCGGCCATACGCCGCGGCCGGCGACGCGCGCGACTTCGACTTTGGTGGCGGCTTCGCCACCACCACCCGCCGCTCCTTCCCGTCGGGTCACACGAGCATCGCCTTCACGTTCGCCACGGTAGTGGCCGAGGAGACCTCACACCGCTGGCCGCGCGCTCACCGTGTGATCGCCCCGTTGGCCTACGCCGCGGCAACCGGTGTCGGAGTGGCGCGCATGTACCACGACAAGCACTGGGCGAGCGACGTCGTCCTCGGCGCCGCGATCGGGACGCTGAGCGGGCGGATCGTGGTGAGGTACGCCCACGGTCGGCCGAGGAACGTGATCGATCGGGTTGCGTTGTGGCCGGTTCGGGGGAGGTAGGGCGGAAGGGCGGCAGGGCGACTGCGTTGACCGTTGGGGCCGCGGATTGCCGCCAATGACGCAGAAGAGCGCGGATCGCTCGGTGGACATGCAGGGCTCAGCGCGCCAGCCCGTGAAAGGACCTTTGCTACACCGCCCGCGCTGTTCACCAACAACGCCCGCGCTCTTCCCGCGAACGCCGTTCCTCCCTTGTGCTCCCTGCAATGGCGCGGTTTGTTATGGCGCGGCCGGGAATGGCCCTCCGGAGGTGCGCATGGATTATCGGATCGTAGCCCGCGCGGCGATCGGAGCAGCGCTCGGGGCGTGGCTCGCCGCCTGCGCCGGCGCGCAGCAGAGTTCCGAGCAGGGGTCGGCCAGTGCGCAGGATGCCGCGCAAGGAGCGAGGAGCGTGTCGGGGCTGACGCCGGAAGAGCAGGCGGCCGGTTGGCGCTCGCTCTTCGATGGGAGGACTACCGCAGGGTGGCGCGGCTACCGGAAGCGGGAGATGCCCGCCGGTTGGCGGGTTGTCGACGGCGCGCTGACGCGGGTCGCCGAGGGTGGCGACATCGTCACCAATGACCAGTTCGCGAACTTCGAGCTCGCGCTCGAGTGGAAGGTCGCCCCGGGCGGCAACAGCGGGATCTTCTACCGCGTGACCGAGGACGCCGAGCATACGTACGAGTCCGGGCCCGAGATGCAGGTTCTGGACGACGCGCGCCACCAAGACGGCAAGTCGCGCCTCACCTCAGCCGGGGCGCTCTACAGCCTCTATGCCGCGCCTGCCGGCGTCTCGAAGCCGGCCGGCGAGTGGAACGCCGTCCGCATCGTGGTCAACGGCGCGCACGTCGAGCACTGGCTCAACGGCGTGAAGGTGGTCGACACAGAGATGTGGAGCCCCGACTGGGAGAAGCGCGTTCGCGAGTCGAAGTTCAACGAGTGGTCCGGTTTCGGCCGCGCCAAGCGCGGCCACATCGCGCTCCAGGACCATGGGGATTGGGTAGCCTACCGGAACATCAGGATCAGGGTGCTGCCATGAAGGGTGTGAACGCCCGGCTCTCGGGTATGATGTTCCTGCAGTTCTTCATCTGGGGCGCCTGGTACACGACGATCGCCGTGTACATGACGAACCAGGGAATGGGGACGCTCACCCACTGGCCCTTTACCGTCAATCCGATCGCGGCCATCGCCGCACCCTTCTTCGTCGGGCTGGTGGCGGACCGATTTTTCGCGACTGAACGCGTCTTCGGCATCCTGCACCTGCTCGGTGGGGTGCTGCTCCTGGCGGCGCCGCAGACGTCCGACAGCCCTACGCTGTTCATCAGCATGCTGCTTCTCTACAACCTCTGCTACATGCCAACGATCTCGCTTTCAAATTCGTTGGCGTTCCACAACATCGCCGACCAGGAGAAGCAGTTCCCGCGCATCCGCGTGTGGGGGACGATCGGCTGGATCATAGCCGGACTGTTCATCAGCTTCGGGCTCGCCGGGTTCGTGAGCGGCGCCCGGCCGGAGCAGACGCCGATGCCGTTGTACACGGCGGGCATCGCCAGCCTGCTGCTCGCGATCTTCAGTCTCACGCTTCCCCATACGCCTCCACCGGCACGCGGGCAGGTGGTGTCGGCGCGCAGCGTCATCGGGCTGGACGCCTTCCAGCAGCTCGGGAGTCGGCCGTTCTACGTGTTCATCGTCAGCGCGCTGCTGCTCTGCATCCCGCTCGCCGCCTACTACAACTTCACGCAGCTCTACCTCGAGACGGCGCGTGTGCGGAACATCGCGGCGACGCAGACGCTCGGGCAGATGTCGGAAACGCTGTTCATGTTCGCGATGCCGTTCCTCTTCGCCCGCTGGGGGGTGAAGCGGATGCTGCTCGCGGGCATGGCGGCGTGGGTGCTGCGGTACCTGCTGTTCGCCGCGGGAGCGCCCGATGCTGTCTACTGGATGATCGTCCTCGGCATCCTGCTGCAC